>RGSB01000138.1 GCA_010032875.1 Actinomycetota bacterium
AATGGTGGAAACTTCAAATCCGGGAAATCTAAATCTGCGATTTTGTTTAAACTTGTTAGGTCAATTGGATTTGGCACTGAAATTATATTCTCAGCGTTAATCTGTAAGTGCTCAGCCAAACTTTCAAGGCGAGCGGTATCAATTCCTTCTTCAATTTCCAATCTTACCGGAGGGCCAAACCGTCTACGCTGTAACTCTTGTTCAAGCGAGATTAATAAATTTTCAGACTCATCTTCATCAAGTTCGAGATCTTGATTTCTTGTAACACGAAATGTGTAGTGATCTTCAATAATCATTCCTGGGAACAATTCTTGTAGATGGATTGCAATAACACTTTCTAGCGGAATAAATCTAAAACCCTTCGTAGATGAAACGGGCATAAATCTGTTGAGGATAGGTGGGACCTTTACGCGAGCAAAGAAAACTGATCCGGTCTTTGGATTCTTCACAATCACAGCGAGATTCAGAGATAACCCAGAGATATAGGGAAATGGGTGAGATGGATCTACGGCGAGTGGTGTTAAGACAGGAAAAATTCGTTCGGTAAAAATCTTTGAAACGTGCTTTCTCTCATCTGAATCTAAATCTTGCCAGTCAACTATTTCAATCCCGTTTTTCTTTAACTCGGGCAAAATCTCTTTCTTAAAAATTTGCGATTGGCGCGCAACAAGTTCATGTGTTCTACGTGATATCTCCTTCATTAATTCAGAAGGTTCAATGTCCGGACTTGCTGTCATTGGCGAGCCGTCTTCGAGATTACTTAAAACAGATGCAACCCGCACCATATAGAACTCATCTAAGTTTGATGAAAAAATCGCCATGAATCTAACGCGTTCAAGTAGTGGAGTTGACGGATCCGCTGCTAAATCAAGGACGCGTTCGTTGAAAGAGAGCCAACTAAGCTCTCTGTCGATCAGGCGTGATGCGGGAAGCATAGGTAAATAGTCGCGTTTCTATGTGAACAATAGGGAAAGAACTAATGATAACAGTCTTAAATTAGATGAACAGCGGCCCTTCGTACGCCTATCGAATTGGCCACGATGTCAGCGATGTGTATTTACCGCTTCGACCATCACCAGATGAGCGTCCGCGAATTCTGCGCCAAATCCACGGCAATGCAAAAGTTACGAACCACAAAATAGTGAGAGCTTTGCGAGCAAGCCAAGATTTCTTCTTTGAATCAATTACAGAATCTCTCCATTGTGTATCAAAAGGTGCACCAATTCTTTCAAGCTTCTCGAACAATTGAGTTAAAAGAACTCATGCGCACTTCCCACATTGCTGATGCTTTGCCACCATTGCCATTTTTTTCTAAAACAGTAAAGAGCAAAACAGTTGCACCTGTTTGAACGAGTTGTGTAACAGCCTTTACATAAGCGGTTCGAACTATGTTGCGATCAAAATTTGGGCGAAGAGCATCATTAGCGCCCGCGTGAAATGAGACAAGAGTGTTCGGGCCATCAATCAATGGCAGCGCTAAGGGCACTTGTTCTTCCAAGACTTGCTTTACCAACTTGCCACGAACTGCAAAGTTTGCGTATTTAAAATCTGGAGTTTGCTGCGCAAGAACATCTGCAACACGATCTGCC
>RGSB01000139.1 GCA_010032875.1 Actinomycetota bacterium
GATGCTCTTACAAAACGCATCGACTGCCAGCAGCGTTGATCCGCTCACCGTGCCGCCATTGGACGTGGGCCAGGTCGGTTCGCGCGCGGCGGTGGTGCCCGCAGCCGTGCAGCGGTAGCGGTGGCCGTTCAGATTCGTCTTGCTCGGCGTGTACCTCGAATTGGAACATTGCCTTGCGTTGGAAATTGCCGAACTTCTCAGAGTATTGAGTACCCAGGTCGATAATTCGATAGCAACGCGCAAGGTGCTGCCCCACTGGTACTGGTTTGAAGTTTCCGCCCGCTGATGCTCTCGCTGTTAGTGCCATGATTTTCCTTCGTTTCAGTTAATGATTGACGCGCAGGCATGCCGCATTCGTGTCGAATGGTCAGCCAGTCGTCAGGGGTAGCAACGCCAGCCTCGGCCCGGTCAAGGGCCTCTTCTAGCATTTGCATTCTTTCAAGCATCGCTTGTTGATATTCGCTGTTCATGTCAGTCCCATTGTGTGACTTGAAGGATTAACGCGAGGAGCAGAACTATGGCTGCGTACCAAGGTGAGTCTGTGATTTTGTCATCCATCTAGCATCACCATTTCTCTTGGCTGAACCCAAAGATGAAAATGTCATGATCACCCCTGCCGTTGAGGGTACAAAGCGAGTAATTAAGGCTGCAATAAAGGCAGGCATTAAGAGAGTCGTACTTACCTCATCTGTTGTCTCAATGACTTCAGGTCGACCAAGTGGAACCTACGGACCCGATTCATGGTCGGATGTAAATCAAAATATTGGCGCTTACGCAAAGAGCAAGACCCTGGCAGAGAAAGCCGCATGGGAAACCGTTAAGGGAAGCTCCCTAGAACTTGTTGCAATCAATCCTGGTTTTGTCCTTGGACCCTCTTTAGGAACTGCTGGTGACGGTACAAGTGAAGCAATGATTGCAAATATCATTGGCGGCAAGATGCCAGCAATTCCTGATATCGCTATGGGGATGGTTGATGTAAGAGATATCGCCCGTCTACACGTAGCAGCACTTGAATCACCGAAAGCTGCTGGTAAGAGATTTATTGCAGCAAGCTCGCAACCAGTTGCTATGGCTTATTTAGCCGAAACGCTCAAGAAAGCCGGCTACAAAAAGGTGCCATCTCGCAAAGCGCCTAATTTTGCTATCAAGCTTATGGCCCTCTTTGATCGTGAAGCAAAGGGAATGGTTCCTAATCTCGGCGTAAAGATCGCTTACGACAATCACGAAACAATTGACATTCTTAACTGGAAGCCGACACCTCTAGAGATAACCTTTACCGAGATGGCAGCGGCTATCTCTAAGTAAGGGGGCGACGTGGCAAACAAGAAGGCAAGCCCTGTCGAATGGCGCTCTGAATGTCCCATTAGCTCTGGGCTGGACATCCTTGGAGACAAATGGTCTCTACTCATCGTGCGAGATCTCATCACTTATGGGACTCGTACGTACTCTGAGTTTTCTGAATCACCCGAGAGAATTTCTACAAACATTCTTGCTGACCGACTGAAATTACTGACGGCCTTGGGAATTATTGAAAGAGTAGATGCCGATCGAAGTGCTCGCAATAATGCATTCCAACTTACCAAGAG
>RGSB01000140.1 GCA_010032875.1 Actinomycetota bacterium
ACAACCATCACCCTTAATCGCGCCATAGCGAAAATTATCCCTTTAAATCACACTTAGGCGTTAGTTGACTCACCTCTTTTTCTCCCCCAAAGGTAGGGAAAACCCCGCACTCGACACGTGATACAGGCGTGATTTCTTGCTGAATTGAAACGGTTTTACGCATACAGAGTTATCTACATCCAGGCACTCCTCTTCATCCCGGGAAGGACGTGAGGGCGATGAGCAAACGTGTAGATATCACACGCGTTAATTCATCACGCCTATTTATTATCGCTTCTTTAACAATACTTGCAGCCATTTTTACAACATCGGCGGCAGAAGCAAAAGACACTTGGAAACCGCTCGGAAAATCTGGTGCACAAGGTCCACTTCGTGTGTATGGCGGTGTATTTACAACAACTGTACTTTCACAATCAGGTGCTAATGGTCCAGTTAATGGTCCACGTCCGTCAGGACAAGTATCTGATGTCGTTGTAGTTACAAATGGAAGTATTGGTTACGGATCAAATGCAGTTGGCGTTCCAGGAAAATCTGCGTATCAAATTGCAGTAGATAACGGATTCGTTGGAACACAAAAACAATGGTTGCAATCACTCGTTGGAACAGCAGGGCCACAAGGTTTACCCGGTGTTGCAGGTGTTGAAGGACCACAAGGTGCAGCAGGTGTTCAAGGTTCTGCAGGACCAGCTGGACCTGCAGGAAGTGCCGGTCCCGCTGGTGCACAAGGTGTTGCTGGTCCTGCAGGAACTGGTGGTGCAGGTGGGTTTGATTCAGTTGAAATCGTAGATGGTCCAACCGGAGCAACTATCGATGGAACAAAATTAATTCTCTCTGGAATCAAGGGGACACAAGGTGTTCAAGGATTACCTGGTGTCGCTGGTCCTGCAGGAGCGGCAGGTGATCGCGGATTACAAGGTCCTAAAGGTGAAACAGGCTTACAAGGTGAACGTGGTTTGCAAGGTGAACGCGGATTACAAGGTGAACGCGGATTACAAGGTGAGCAAGGATCAAAAGGTGATACAGGTGCCGCTGGAACTAACGGAACAAATGGTTTAGATGGCGCACCTGGTTTACAAGGTCCACAAGGTGAACGCGGATTGCAAGGCTTACCTGGATCGAATGGAACAAATGGTGTTGATGGTCTACCTGGTTTACAAGGTCCACAAGGTGAACGCGGATTACAGGGTGAGCAAGGATTAAAAGGTGATACCGGTGCCGCCGGAACTAACGGAACAAATGGTTTAGATGGCGCTCCTGGTTTACAAGGTCCACAAGGTGAACGCGGATTACCAGGTCGCGATGGTGTTGATGGTTTACCGGGTGTAAATGGAAATGATGGTCGCGATGGTGTTGATGGTTTACCGGGTGTAAATGGAAATGATGGTCGCGATGGTGTTGATGGTCTACCTGGTTTACAAGGTCCACAAGGTGAACGCGGATTACAAGGTGAGCAAGGATTAAAAGGTGATACCGGTGCCGCTGGAACTAACGGAACAAATGGTTTAGATGGCGCTCCTGGTTTACAAGGTCCACAAGGTGAACGCGGATTACCAGGTCGCGATGGTGT
>RGSB01000015.1 GCA_010032875.1 Actinomycetota bacterium
GCCAGTAAGGCAACCATAAATACGCAGATGAGACCTCCAGCTGTCACCGAAAAGCTAAGGCTGGTAGCCGCTGCCAAAGAAGCGGCGCGAAGTTGTCCGGCCAATGGACCAATGGAGTACGAAAGTAATTCGATGCCGGCCAATCGGCCGCGAAGATTGTCCGGAATTGTTTGGTTCCAGATTGTTCCGCGAAATAGCGCACTGATCATGTCGGCGCCACCGGCGATTGCCAAAAAGAGGAGCACCAGAATCAGGGAGTTTGAAATTCCTGCCATCGCAATGGCTGCGCCCCAACCAATTGCTGCCCAGATAATGGCCCGACCATGGAACCGATAAGTTTTTATCCAACCGCTTGTCAATGTAACGACGACAGAACCAACTGTGACAGCCGCATATAGAAATCCAAGTGCCCACGGAGCACCAAGTTGGTCTGCCCAGAATGGATATAGCGCGGTTGGCATGGCAAAAAACATCGCCGCTAAATCAATCAGGTAAGTACCTGTTAAATCTTGCCGGCTAAATGCATATTTAATTCCGTCTAATAATCCACGCAGGGATGGCTTTTCGGCCTCTGGGTGAGCAGGTACCGAACCAACTTTGGCAAGAAATATTAGTGAGATAAAGAAAGTGAAAACATCAAAGCCATAACCTGCAGAAATAGAGACAGTTGAAATAACTATGCCGCCAATGGTTGGCCCAATGATCACTCCTAACTGCCAACGAAGACTCATGAGTGCACTTGCTGCTGGTAAATCTTTATGTCCAACAATGCGAGGCAATATTGCATCAGCGCTGGGACGTTGCAATCCATCAACGGATGCAAACAATCCGGCCATGAGATAAATGACCCAGACCTTAGGTTCAGAGCTAAGTGAATTAAGGAGCAAGATGCTAGATAAAATCAGGGCAGCAGCCTCTGTTGCCCACACCATTTTTTTACGATCCACATAATCGGCCAATACCCCGCCGTAGAGACCAAATAAAATCAATGGAATTATTTCGATTGCTCCGACGATGCCCACTGCAACGTAGGAGTTAGTGAGTTCTTTGATCTGAAACGGTATGGCGACGTATGTAACCATCGAACCGAGGTACGAAATCAGACCCGATGCCCAGAGGTTTCGAAAGTCGGGGTATTTCTTCAGCGGTGATATATCAATCGCGAATTTACTCACCTGCAGATATTACTTAAAGGATTGTTCGGCGCCAGGAAAACGAGAGGCAGCCACATCGTCGGCCCATTCCTTCGTTGCATCCATCATCTCTTTGCGCAGATTGCGATATGCCTTTGCTAATTTCGGCGGGTTCTTGGTTATGCCCATTAAATCTGTCCAGACGAGCACTTGTGAATCGCATGTAGACCCGGCGCCGATTCCAACTGTTGGAATTGTTAACTCTGCAGTGATTCGAGCTGCTAAATCCGCTGGGACTAACTCCAAGACAATGGCAAAGGCGCCTGCTTTTTCTAGGGCTATAGCAGCAGCAAGAATTGCATCTCCATCGGTTCGGCCCTGCACTTTGTAACCACCTAATTGGTGAAGAGATTGCGGGGTAAATCCAAGGTGACCCATAACTGGAATTCCAGTAGCAACGAGTTTTTCAACGGTTGCGATGCGAGCGCCTTCGATCTTTACAGCCATCGCTCCAGATTCTTTAAAGAAACGAGTTGATGTAGCTAGGGCTTGCTCCGGTGATTCTTCGTATGAACCAAATGGTAAATCCGCAACAACCATTGCGCGCTGTGATCCTCGAACAACTGCTCGCACCAAAGGGATCATCTCATCGACTGTGACAGGGATTGTGTTTTCTAAACCTAAGAAGTTATTGCCAGCACTGTCTCCAACTAATAAAACAGGAATACCCACTTCATCAAAAATGGATGCGGTCATCTCTTCATAGGAAGTAAGCATCGGCCATTTTTCACCGCGCTTTTTTGCATCTGCTAAATCAGCAATCGTGACGCGACGATGCGTGGCTCCGCCATAAAGGGATTCCATGAAAAGACCTCCAGCCTCAAGGCTTCATGCGAAGTCCCTGGGTACATGGCAAATCCTACTAGAACGAGCATGGGCCTACTAGAAGTAGGCTTTACGTATGAAGTTGCGCGTAGCACTCGCACAGATCAACCCAACAGTTGGTGATCTCGCTGGCAATGCTGCGCTCATAACCAAGTACACAGATGAAGCGGTGGCTGCATCTGCCGATGTCATAGTTTTCCCAGAGATGGTTTTAACTGGCTATCCCGTTGAAGATCTAGCGTTGCGCGCTTCCTTTAGAAGTGCAAGCAAGAAAGCTCTGGCGCAATTAGTTACAGCACTTAATCCACACATTGTTTCGGTGGTGGGCTATCTCGATGAATCATCACATGGTGCTCCGCAAAATAGAGTTGCCATTGTTTATGGATCAAAGGTCGTAGCTACGTATACAAAGCGTCACTTGCCGAACTATGGCGTCTTTGATGAGTTTAGAAACTTTGTGCCAGGGGATTCAACGCTGGTTGTTCGAGTTAAAGGCGTAGATATAGGTATCGCAATCTGCGAAGACATCTGGCACTCACTGTCAGATCTTGCAGCCAGAAAGCCTGGAGTTGTTCTTGTTCCCAATGGTTCGCCCTATGAACGCAATAAAGATGATGTGCGATTAGCTCTGGTTCAAAAGCGAGCAAAGGAGGTTGGAGCGCCACTTGCATACGTCAATATGACCGGGGGCCAAGATGATCTGGTCTTTGATGGCGACACTATCGTTGTTGATGCACAGGGTTCTGTGATTTCGCGAGCCGCACAATTTCAAGAGCAATTACTCGTCGTCGATATCGAAGTGGCCGCACAATCTTCTAAGCCCGATGTTGTTATTTCAGAGAGCGGCACAGAAGCAACTGGTTCTGTTGCACCTGCTGTTGCGCCACGATTGAGTGATCACCAAGAAATCTGGAACGCCCTTGTCATTGGTCTTCGTGATTATGTTGCTAAGAACAAATTTAGATCAGTAGTCGTTGGATTATCTGGCGGAATTGATTCAGCCCTCGTTGCAGCAATTGCAGTCGATGCACTCGGTGCCACGTGTGTCAATGGTGTTGCAATGCCAAGTAAGTATTCATCGGATCACTCCGTCGAAGATGCCACTGCCTTTGCAGCACACACCGGCATTCACTTTCGCACAGTTGCCATCGAGCCAATGGTGCAATCATTTATGGAGTCCATAACCCTTAAAGGTGTGGCTGCAGAAAACATTCAGGCACGTGTGCGCGGAACAACGTTGATGGGTATTTCAAATCAAGAAGGCCACCTCGTACTTGCTACCGGAAACAAGTCAGAGCTGGCAGTTGGATATTCGACTTTGTATGGCGATGCCGTCGGTGGCTTTGCACCCATTAAAGATATTTATAAAACAGATGTATGGGCACTAGCCAGATGGCGAAATGAACAAGCTATTTCTCGCGGCGAAGTTGCACCAATTCCTGTGCGCTCTATTGAAAAAGAGCCAAGCGCGGAATTACGTCCCGATCAAAAGGACTCAGACTCCTTGCCAGAGTATGAATTATTAGATCAACTCTTAATTCGCTATGTCGATGGTGATGAAGGATCTGCAGCCCTCATTGCTGCGGGTTTTGATAGCGCACTTGTGATGCGCGTGATTGCTTTAGTAGATAAGGCCGAATACAAGCGCCGCCAATATCCACCAGGTACCAAGGTTTCAGCCCGAGCATTCGGAAAAGATCGTCGTTTGCCGATGACATCACGCTGGAGCGAAGCGTAATTTTGTAACACAGCCGTAACGCAACTTTGGCACTATCTGCTCATGTCCCCAGAGCAAGAAATGTCTAAGCAGCAAGAGTTTGTCATTCGAACCCTTGAAGAACGCAATATCCGATTCGTACGTTTGTGGTTCACAGATGTTTTGGGTTTTTTAAAATCCGTTGCAATTGCACCCGCTGAATTAGAGAACGCGTTTGCCGAAGGTATTGGTTTTGATGGTTCTGCGATTGAAGGATTCGCTCGCGTTACTGAGTCAGATATGTTGGCAAAGCCAGATCCTGCAACTTTTTCAATTTTGCCGTGGCGCACAGAAGCACCAGGTGCTGCGCGAATGTTCTGTGACATCACGATGCCAGATGGTTCGCCATCTCCTGCAGATCCACGAAATGTTTTACGTCGCACATTAAATAAAGCCGCGCAGATGGGTTACACCTGTTACACGCACCCAGAAATTGAATTCTTCTTATTTAAAGCACGTCCTGAAAAAGGTGAAGCACCTGTACCAGTGGATCAAGGTGGATATTTCGATCACACACCAGCTGTTGTTGGTCATGACTTTAGACGTCAAGCAATTACTTTGCTTGAAGCAATGGGAATCTCCGTCGAATTTAGCCACCACGAAGGTGGACCTGGACAACAAGAAATTGATTTACGTGATGCCGATGCCTTAAGCACCACGTCTCTCTATTTAAGGGCGAAGAGAATGCTTTCTATGATTCAAAAGCAGAGTTTAATTTATCGAAAACTGGCCGCTCATTTATTGCTGGCATTTTGACTCATGCTGCCGAAATAACTGCAGTTACAAATCAATGGGTTAATTCATACAAACGTTTACATGGTGGCGGAGAAGCGCCAGCTCTCGTTAACTGGGGACCAAGTGATCGTGGGGCATTGGTGCGTTTGCCTATGTATAAGCCGGGTAAAGAAAACTCCACGCGCATTGAATTTAGATCACCGGATTCAGCATGTAATCCATATCTTGCTTATGCGGTGATGATTGCTGCCGGACTTAAAGGCATTGAGAAGAATTACGAATTGTCAGCATCTAATGATTTGCACTCATTGCCAACTAATCTCAATGAAGCTATTTCTGCAATGGAGAAGAGCGAACTCGTTCGCGAAACATTGGGCGAGCATGTATTCGAATATGTGCTTCGCAATAAACGTGCGGAGTGGCAGGACTATCGCCGCCAGGTAAGTGCCTACGAATTAGATAGGTATATCCCCGTTCTTTAGCGTCTATTGGGATAAATTTGTCCCTATGAGTAAAGAAATCACATCAGCAGGTTTACGTCGCACCAACATCATCGCCGGAATTTTCCACCTACTGCAGATGGTTGCAGTACTGGCCCTCAGCAGCGATTTTTCATTACCCATTACCGCGAAATATATGTCTGGTCCTCCAGGATCAACGTATGCCGAACCTGTTGTTCTCTTTAATACTCCTATCGGTTTAACAGTTGCAATCTTCTTAGGACTTTCTGCACTTGCCCACTTCATTGTTGCAAGCCCCCAATTCTTTCCACGCTATTCAGCCGGGCTAGCGCAAAAGCGTAATTATTTCCGTTGGGTTGAGTATTCAATTAGCTCATCAGTAATGATTGTGCTGATTGCACAAGTAACTGGTGTCTCAGAAATTTCAGCGATCATCTCAATCTTCGGTGTCAATGCATCAATGATTTTGTTCGGCTGGCTCCAAGAGAAGTACGAACAACCAGGAAATGGCGGATGGCTTCCATTTATCTTCGGTTGCATCACAGGTATCGTGCCTTGGATTGCACTGCTCTTTCACGTCTTTGCAATCGGTGGACCAAGCAATGCAAAAGCGCCAGCGTTTGTTTACGTTATTGTCTTAACGATTTTCTTATTCTTTAACTCATTCGCACTCGTGCAATGGTTGCAGTACAAAAAAGTTGGCAAGTGGTCTGATTACTTGCGTGGGGAGCGCACGTACATCACGCTCTCACTCGTTGCTAAATCAGCGCTTGCATGGCAAATATTTGCCAATACCCTTATTCCGTAAGGGAAGCTTGATGCTCTTTATCGTGATCTAAAATCACTTGGAGCATTGACTCAATTGTTATTGAACCAAAGGTGCGATGCTGCGCTGCCGCAGCCCGCTCTTGAACGCTGAGCCCTTTTAAGTAAGCAACCAAGTTTTCTCTGCTTGCAAGTAATTTAGTACGGGCCTCTGCAAAACTTTGTTGTGCGTATTTTTCTGCCGTTACAACCGGATCCGGCTCCCACCATTGTAATTTTGGAATTGGCGCTGCAGATTTTTGTGCTTGTCTCATTAATTCAAAACGAGCCATCCACACTTCTTTATCAACATCAACTAGGTGCCCCAAAATAATTGCGGGCGTCCACTCAGAGCCATTGAATTGATCACTTCGCCCTGATTTTTCTGCAACGTCACAAATTTCATTAGCAGAATCGATGAGGGCAATTAATTGAGTTTCGAAGTTGGCCATACGCGTGAGTTTAGAACTTTACTTGCCTGAAAACATGCGGTGGGGTTACCATTTACGCATGACACTTCGCAGCCTCCTCCTTAGCTGCCGTGGCGGGGCCAAATAATCGGTCCCCTCGCCGCGGGGTTTGTCGTACCGGTTAAACAGACAAATCCCGTAACCAATAAGGAGTTTTAAAATGAATTTCCCAGATCAAAAACCATCATCGATGCGTGCACATCGTTATTCATCTTTTATCCCGGTAGATCTTCACGATCGCACATGGCCAGATAAGAAGATGACAAAAGCACCTAAGTGGTCATCTGTAGATCTGCGAGATGGCAACCAGGCACTTATAGATCCAATGGATACGCCTCGCAAGCTAGCAATGTTTAATCTTTTAGTTGCAATGGGTTACAAAGAGATTGAAGTTGGTTTTCCGAGTGCTAGTCAGACAGATTTTGACTTCGTACGAAAGATTATTGACGAAGGTCTAATTCCTGATGACGTCATCATTCAGGTGCTCACACAAGCCCGCCAACCATTAATTGAGCGCACCTTCGAATCCATTAAGGGCGCAAAGCAAGCAATCGTTCACCTCTACAACTCCACTTCTACATTGCAACGTCGAGTTGTATTTGGACTTGATAAAGATGGAATAAAAAAGATTGCAACTGATGGCGCAAAGATGTGCCTAGATCTTGTTAGTACGGTTCCAGAGACCAAGGTTTCCACTACACCCACATAATGATCGCGGAACAGGAGTCGCTGCTGCAGAGCTTGGTTATCTTGCAGGTGCAGATCGCATTGAAGGAACACTCTTTGGTAATGGTGAGCGAACAGGAAATGTTTGCCTCGTAACACTTGGGCTTAACTTGGTTAGCCACGGAATTGATCCAATGATTGATTTCACAAATATTGATGAAGTACGTCGCACAGTTGAGTACGCAAATCAATTACGTGTTCCAGAACGCCATCCTTATGGTGGCGATCTTGTTTTCACAGCGTTCTCTGGCTCACACCAAGATGCAATTAAAAAAGGTTTTGAACACCTCGAGCGTGACGCAAAGGCTGCAGGCAAGCATGTGGATGAATTCACATGGGCAGTGCCTTATTTACCAATTGATCCAAAAGATATTGGTCGCTCTTACGAAGCCGTGATTCGCGTGAATTCGCAATCAGGCAAGGGCGGCGTTGCATACATGATGAAGAACGAACATCATCTCGATCTTCCACGTCGTTTACAGATTGAATTTAGCCGAGTTGTTCAGGCAATGACAGATGAACAAGGCGGGGAAGTTACTGCAGAGCAACTCTGGAATGTCTTTGAAGATGAATACTTGCCAACGCAAGATGCACCGTGGGGTCGCTTTAGATTAAAAGGCCTCTCACAAACATCCGTGCTCGATGAAGATGTAAATCTTGAAGTAACACTTCTCGATCGTGGAGACGCAAAGAAATTAGCTGGCACGGGCAACGGACCGATTGCAGCATTTTGTAACATCTTGCAGGCATATGGAGTTGATGTGAAAGTTTTGGATTACTTTGAGCACGCACTTTCATCTGGTGGTGATGCATCGGCTGCTGCCTATCTTGAATGCTCAATAAACGGCGAAACCTTCTGGGGCGTTGGAATCGATCCAAACACCACAACCGCATCACTTAAAGCCGTCGTGTCTGCAATAAATCGCGCAATTAGATAGGTGCCACCAGTACCTTTGCCTGCATGAGTTTGTACCGCGATGAAGCAATCATCTTGCGCACGCAGAAATTAGGCGAAGCAGATCGCATTATCACCATGCTTACTCGCGAACACGGTCGTGTACGTGGTGTAGCAAAAGGTGTTCGTCGCACAATGTCTAAATTCGGTGCACGCCTCGAACCAGGCAGTCACGTTGATATTCAAATGCACATTGGAAAAACTTTTGACACTGTCACACAAGTTGAAGCAATCAGAAATTATGGCGAAGCGATTACTGATGACTATCAGCGCTGGACAATTGCTTCTGCAATCCTAGAAACTTCAGAGCGCTTTACCGCGCAAGAGCGCGAACCTGCGGTGCAAGAGTTTCATTTAGTTGTTGGCGCGATGAAAGCACTCTGCGATGATCGATATGACCCAGCACTTGTTTTAGATGCATTTTTACTCCGCTCACTTGCATTGGGTGGCTATGCACCATCGATGACAGATTGTTCGCGCTGTGGTTTGCCTGGTCCACATAGATATTTTTCACTCGTTGGCGGTGGTTCTGTCTGTCTTGAGTGTCGACCATCTGCATGTGCTACTCCACAACCGGAGACACTCGAATTAATGGCAGCACTATTAAGCAGTGATTGGGAGAGTGCTAATAAGAGTGAAGGAAAAAATCGCAGAGAGGCTAGTGGATTAATCGCTGCTTATTTACAATGGCACCTTGAACGCGGATTACGTTCACTGCCAATTGTGGAGCGGGTATGAATATTCCAGAGCACGTTGCAATCGTTATGGATGGCAATGGTCGATGGGCAAAAGAGCGCGGCCTTCCACGCACTAAAGGACATGAAGCGGGCGAAGCAGCATTATTTGATGTTGTGCAAGGCGCAATCGAATTTGGTGTCAAAGAAATTAGCGCATATGCATTTTCCACAGAGAATTGGCGCAGATCACCTGAAGAAGTGAAGTTTCTGATGGGTTTTAATCGCGATGTTATTCGTCGCCGCCGTGATGAGATGAATGCAATGGGTGTGCGTGTTCGCTGGGTTGGAAGACCAAAGAGATTATGGGCGAGTGTTATTTCAGAGTTAGAAGAAGCAGAAGAATTAACAAAGAAGAACAAAACTCTTACTTTAAATATGTGCGTAAATTACGGCGGCCGCTCCGAGATTGTTGATGCAGCAACAGAGTTAGCCCGCGATGTGAAGCGTGGCAAAATCAAAGCTGATGCGATCACAGAGAAAACCTTTGCAAAGTACTTAGATTCACCGACTATGCGCGATGTGGATTTGTTGTTGCGATCATCAGGGGAGCAGCGCACCAGCAACTTCTTGCCATGGCAATCGGTCTATGCAGAGATGGTTTTTATGGATGTTTTATGGCCAGATGTCACACGCAAAACTCTGTGGAAAGCTATTGAGGAATATAACAAGAGAGATCGAAGATTCGGAAAAGCGTAGCGATTCCGAATTGAAAACGTTAGCGGAAAAGCTTAAGAATTTGCTACTACCAACCACATGATTAAGACTCCACACGTGGTTGCAGCAAGAGTCCATCTGGATGGATGGCGTGAGTGCGCTTCAGGCAAAATGTGTGACGTTGCAATATAGATAACAAAACCTGTGAAGAGTGCAAGATATAACGCCATCAAGGATTCATTGAGTGCCAAGTAGGTTCCGAGTGCCGCTCCACTTAAGCGTGCGACGCCATCAAGTGCCAAAAGCCACTTGCTTCTTCCGGTCCAGTTACCGCTTTTTACAAGAAGAGAGACAGTGTTTAGTCCATCGCTAAATGCATGCACAACAACTGCTAAAAACACTGCAAAGCCGAGTGAGTTACTAACTTGAAATGCAACACCGAGTCCAACACCATCTAAAAATACGTGACCACCCATGGCAACGGCGCCCAAGGTACCTGCAATGTTGTGGTGTTCATGATCATGTCCATAATCGGAATCAACAGGTTCGTGCGATCCAAAAAATCTTTCCAGTACGTGAAGTAATAAAAATCCACCAAGAATTGCGATTGAAACTACGGGAACGTTTGCAAAAGTATCGGTATTCATTTCAAATACTTCTGGCAATAAATCAAAGCCAACGAGGCCGAGTAATAAACCTGCAGATAATCCAAGAATTAAGTGGAAACGATCTTTTGAACGAAGTGCAAGGACTCCACCGAGAAGGGTGGCGATAGCGGTTATTGCCGCGAATCCAATGGCTAAGTTCATATTTATAGGATAACAACAATAGGCTTAGCTTTATGCTCGCAATTGCACGCTTTGAAGTGCCCCTTGGCAATGCTGCTCATTTCCAGACTCAGTTAAGTGCCGCCCTTGAGAGTTTTTCCAAGTGTGCGGGATTTATCGATGGTGAGTATGGCCAAAATCTCGATGATCAAAAACTGTGGTCCTTGATGACTCGATGGGAGAACGTCGGCTCATACCGCAGGGCGTTGAGTACAAATGACGTAAAGATGAATGTAATTCCAACTTTGGCCCAGGCGATTGATGAGCCAGGTGCATATGAAAAGCCATACTCAGAGTAAAATTAACGTACGGAAGTAACCCACGTTGCTTTCCGCCGACAGCCAGCCGGATGGAGAAAAAGAAATGGCAACGGATCGTTTAGAAAATATTGTTGGTCTTGCGAAGCGCCGCGGATTTGTTTATCCCTCATCAGAAATTTATGGTGGCTTGCGTGCATCATGGGATTACGGCCCACTCGGAGTCGAACTAAAAAACAATGTAAAGCGCCAATGGTGGAAATCAATGGTCACAGGTCGCGAAGATGTAGTTGGTCTTGATTCATGTGTGATCTTGGCAAAGGAAGTCTGGGAAGCATCCGGACACGTTGCAACTTTTTCTGATCCGCTGACTGAGTGCACTTCTTGTCACAAGCGCTATCGCGCAGATCATTTACTTGAAGCCTATGAAGCAAAGCACAAGAAAGCTGCAGCATCTCTTACAGAAGTAAATTGCCCTGCGTGCGGAAATAAAGGCCAATTCACAGAACCAAAACAATTTAGTGGAATGTTAAAAACCTATCTTGGACCAGTTGAAGATGAATCAGGACTTGCATTTTTACGTCCAGAAACCGCGCAAGGAATCTTTATTAACTTTGACCAAGTAATGACTACATCACGAAAGAAGCCGCCATTTGGAATTGGCCAAATCGGCAAATCGTTCCGCAATGAAATTACTCCAGGAAACTTTATCTTTAGAACTCGTGAGTTCGAGCAGATGGAGATGGAGTTTTTCGTAGCTCCTGGAACAGATGAAGAGTGGCACCAATATTGGATTGATACACGTATGGCTTGGTATGTAGATCTCGGAATTAATCCAGAACGCCTGCGCATCTACGAACATCCAAAAGAAAAATTGTCGCACTATTCAAAGCGCACTGCAGATATCGAATACAAATTCGAATTCGCTGGTACCGAATGGGGCGAACTCGAAGGTATTGCAAACCGCACAGACTTTGACTTAAAAGCGCACTCTGCGGCATCTGGCAAAGATCTTTCATACTTTGATCAAGAGAAGAACGAGCGATGGACACCATTTGTTATCGAACCTGCGGCAGGTGTAGATCGCGCGACTCTTACTTTCTTAATGGATGCATTCACCGAAGATGAAGCACCAAATAGCAAGGGCGAGATGGAAAAACGAGCAGTATTAAAAATTGATTACCGTCTTGCACCAATCAAAGTTGCAGTACTTCCGCTTTCACGTAACGCAGATTTATCACCTAAAGCACGCGATCTTGCAGATCAATTACGCAAGAACTGGAACATAGATTTCGATGATGCTGGTGCTATTGGTCGCCGTTATCGTCGCCAGGATGAAATCGGTACTCCTTATTGCATCACTGTTGACTTTGAAACTCTCGAAGATCATGCAGTAACAATTCGTGATCGTGACACGATGGCACAAGAGCGCATAGCTCTCGATCAGGTTCAAGCATGGTTAGCGCCACGACTACTCGGTTGCTAAAACCACTCACACTCCCACTTGCCTCTGGCGATCATCTAATTGATCCGCCAGTTGTATTGGCGCCAATGGCAGGCATTACGAACGCGCCTTTTCGTATGCTCTGCCGCGAACAAGGTGCAGGTTTATTTGTCTCAGAAATGGTTACTGCACGTGCATTAATTGAACGTCGTCCAGAAACATTACGAATGATCGAACCTGGAAAGGGTGAATGGCCACGTTCTGTTCAGTTATACAGCGTTGACCCGCACACGATGCGCGCAGCAGTAACAATGCTTGGTAAAGAAAACTTAGTTGATCACATTGATATGAACTTTGGTTGCCCAGTTCCAAAAGTTACTCGCAAGGGTGGGGGAGCAGCTCTTCCGTATAAACGAAATCTCTTTAGTGCAATAGTTGGCGCAGCTGTTGAAGCAGCAAAACCTTTTGGTATTCCTGTCACAGTAAAGATGCGAATCGGAATCGATAGTGATCACCACACATATTTAGAAGCAGCCAAATCTGCAGCCGACTTAGGCGTTACGTGGGTTGCACTTCATGCGCGCACTGCAGAACAAATGTATGAAGGTAAATCAGATTGGTCAGCAATCACTCGACTAGTTGATCACTTAAAGCCAACAGGAGTTCCCGTTCTTGGCAATGGTGATATCTGGTCAGGCGCCGACGGAGTTGAAATGGTGCGCCAAACAGGGTGCGCTGGAGTTGTCGTTGGACGCGGATGCCTTGGTCGCCCTTGGTTATTCTCAGATTTAGTCAATGCATTTAATGGCGGAACAGAGCGCACGCTGCCAACACTTCATCAGGTGCGCGAAGTTATGTTTAGGCACGGTGAACTGATTGTTGATTACTTCGAATCCGAAGATCGTGGGTGCCGCGATTTACGTAAGCACATGGCGTGGTATCTCAAAGGTTTTAGGGTTCACCGTGAATTACGTCGAGAGTTTGGTCTAATTGAATCTCTTGCACATTTCCGTAAATTATTAGATCAACTAGATGATCAGCCATACCCAATAGAAGTTGGCGAAAAACCACGTGGTCGAACAAGCCATGGTCGCCCCGTTACGCTGCCAGATCGCTGGTTGGATGATCCAAATGAGATGGCAGCAATCGAATTAGAAGATGCGTTTTCAGGTGGCTGATGTTTATCTTTAGATTTATTCGCCGTATTTTTACTTTAATTATTTTAATTATCTTGGCAATCCCTACCTATGCCATCGCAAAGACGTATTACGCCGCACACTATCCCGTGGCACGCGCAGCCGATGCAATAGTTGTTATGGGAGCTGCGCAATTTGATGGTCGACCTGGTGATGTCTTTGAAGCACGCTTGAGTGAAGCAAAGAGAATTTATGATCTAGGACTTGCGCCGCTGATTATTACTGTTGGCGCAAAAGCACCTGGAGATCGCACAACAGAGGCCGCATCAGGAAAAGCTTGGCTTGTATCTGCTGGCGTTCCGTCTCGCAAAATAGTTGCATTAGAAAATGGTCGTGACACATTAGTGAGCACAAAAGCCTATGTACGAGAAATGAAAAAACGTGAACTAAAAAATGTCATCATTGCAACAGACCCATACCACTGCAGACGGTCGATGACTATGGCTAATGATCGCGGATTAATTGCAACGTGTTCCCCGGTGCAATTTGGCCCTAATTCTCTACGCAATTCGACTAAGCGGTATTTGTTGCGCGAATCTGGAGCGTACTTGGCGTACATAACATTGGGTCATTTCGGGATTAACATCAGCGACCACTTAGACACAAACAAGATTCTCGATAAGGTTGTTTCATGAGCGTTTACAGTGATCGCGACAACGAACGCTTTCTTGATGAACCTGCAAAGCGTGCAGGTCGTACTGAATTCATGCGCGATCGTGCACGTGTAATTCATTCGGCATCGCTTCGTCGTCTTGCTGCTAAGACACAAGTAGCAGTTCCTTGGGAGAATGATTTTCAACGCACACGTTTGGCTCACTCACTTGAGTGCGCACAAATTGGTCGCGAACTTGGAGAATCACTCGGCGCAGATCCAGATCTCTTAGATACTGCATGCCTAGCTCATGATTTAGGACATCCACCATTTGGTCACAATGGTGAAGAAGCATTGGCAGAAATTGCAAAGAGTTGTGGTGGCTTTGAAGGTAATGCACAGAGTTTTAGATTGCTTACTCGATTAGAAGCAAAGACTGTTGATGCCGATGGTCGATCTATTGGCTTAAATCTGACTCGTGCATCCCTTGATGCAGCAACAAAATATCCATGGCAACGCGCAATTAATCCACGCAAATTTGGCGTTTATGACGATGATGTTGAAATCTATAAATGGATGCGCGCAGACGCACCAGAAGGTAAACGATGTATCGAAGCGCAAATCATGGACTGGTCTGATGATGTCTCATATTCGGTTCATGATTTAGAGGATGCAATCGTTGCTAACCAAGTACACGTGCGAACATTCGAAGTTGACTTCGATGCAATTTATGCAAGCATGACAGAAGATTATGGAAGCAATGCAACAAAGGCAGAAGCAACAGATGCCCTCATCAGATTGCAAGAGCTTTCATGCTGGCCAATAAATTACAACGGAAGTCATCGCTCTCTTGCTCGCCTCAAGGATTCAACGAGCCAATTAATCGGTCGATTTGTACTTGCGGCAGAGAACAAAACGCGCGCGATTTATGGCGATGAACCGTTGTCTAGATACGGTGCGAATCTTGAGATTCCTCGGGAGCAAATATTAGAAGTTGATTTCTTAAAGGCAGTTGCTGGTCACTATTTAATTCGCGCTGCCGAATCACAAGAGCGCTATGCAAAACAAAAGATAGTCGTTGTTGAATTAGTTGATCTTTTGTATAAGAGCGCACCAAAGGCGCTCGATGCAATATTTATGGATGACTGGAACCGTGCAGCCGATGATGGCCAGCGCCTTCGCGTAGTAATTGACCAGATTGCCGCGCTGACTGACCCGGGTGCATACGCCCTGCATGCTCGCCTGACTCAAAATCGCTAAGGTGCGCCTATGAGCGGACGCATTAAAGATGATGATGTCACTTATCTTCGCGAACGCGTTCCGATTGACGAAGTCGTTGCAGATTACGTTCAATTAAAGTCTGCAGGTGGCGGGCAGAAAAAAGGTTTGTGCCCATTTCACGACGAAAAATCTCCTTCGTTTCACGTAACGCCAAGTAAAGGTTTTTATCACTGCTTTGGCTGCCAAGCCAGTGGTGACGTCATTTCATTTCTTATGAAGATGGATCACCTCACATTTACCGAAACTCTCGAACGACTTGCAGATCGCATCGGGTACACACTGCGGTATGAAGAAAATTCTTCAGGTCCTTCAGTGCCATCTGGAATGCGCTCTCGACTTATTGCTGCAAACGCAGCAGCTGCTTCGTATTATCAAGAACAACTCAATACATCTGCAGATGCAGCGCACGGTCGCGAGTTACTGACAAAGCGCGGATTTGATAAAGATGCATGCCAATTATTTGGAGTTGGATTTGCACCCGATGATTGGGATTCACTGACAAAACACTTACGTGCGCAAGGATTCACAATTGATGAGTTAGAGACAGCTGGTCTTTCCAAGATGGGTCAACGCGGTCCTATTGATCGATTCCGTAATCGACTGACATGGCCAATCAAAGACATTACTGGTGACGTTGTTGGATTTGGATGTCGCAAATTAGCAAGTGATGAAGAAGATCAAGGCCCTAAATATCTGAATACGCCCGAAACTCCTATCTATAAGAAGAGTCAGGTTTTATACGGTCTTGATGTTGCAAAAAAAGAGATTGCAAAGAAGCGCCAAGCAGTAATCGTTGAAGGTTACACAGATGTCATGGCAGCACACTTGGCTGGAATTACCACAGCAGTTGCAACGTGCGGTACTGCATTTGGCGCCGACCACATTCGCATCTTGCGTAGATTATTAATGGATGATGATGCTTTCCGCGGAGAAGTTATCTTCACATTCGATGGAGATGCTGCAGGACAAAAAGCAGCACTTCGCGCATTTAGTGATGATCAAAAATTTGTCACTCAAACATTCGTAGCCGTCGAACCAGATGGATTAGACCCTTGCGATCTTCGCCAAACTAAAGGTGATGCTGCACTTCGTGATCTCATTGCACGTCGTGTTCCGCTCTTTGAATTTGCGATTCGCGCAGAGTTGGCAAAGTACAACTTGAGCACACCCGAAGGTCGCATCAACGCACTCAATGCTGCAGCACCACTTGTTGCACAAATTCGGGACAAATCTTTACGTCCGGAATATTCACGCTCTTTAGCTGGGTGGCTCGGCGTTGAAGTAGAACAAGTCTCATCCGCTGTTGCATCTGCAATGAAGAAAACTCCACAAGTCAGTGTTGATCCAACTGCCCCAGAAGTTGTGCCACAACAGTGGCGTCCTGATCCACAAGAACCTCGATTGATTCTTGAACGCGAAGTACTGAAAGCACGCTTGCAATCACCAGGACTTTGCCAATCCTTTAACGAATTAGAAGCAAATGCGTTTACGCATCCTGCTTATCAAGAACTTCGTGCAGTCATTGATCAGATGGCGCCTAATAATTCTGCTTTGACGATAGATAAAATTAAAAATGAAAACATGAAGTCACTTTTCACCGAATTAAATGTGGAACCAATACGAGCAGACGGTGAAATCTCCGAACACTATGTAGCCAGCATCATTGCTCGTTTACGCGAAGTATCTGTCTCTCGTGCAATCGCAGAACTCAAATCAAGTTTGCAAAGACTAAATCCAGTTGAAAATGAAGCCGATTACAACGCTGCTTTCGCCCAACTCGTCGCCCTAGAAAGCACTCGGCGCACCTTGCACGATCTCGCTCTCGGCGGGCTTTAACTCCGCTTCGATTTAGACCACTCCATTGCTGTGCGCTAGAGTGTGCGCTCGTAACTCTTCGCGAAGAGCGAATAGTCCCTGATAGCTCAATGGCAGAGCAGCCGGCTGTTAACCGGCAGGTTCTTGGTTCGAATCCAAGTCAGGGAGCAGGAATTTCTCAGACTTCTCTCAGGTTAAATATTTACTCTCAAGCCCACCGTGTGAAGATTAGGAAAACTTACAGATGAATCGAAGAGGCTTTCTTCGCAGTACAGCACTTGCTGCTGGTGCACTTATTTTGGGCCGCACTCAATCTGCTGTTGCTGCCTCGCCAAAGCGAATCGTCAAAGCATCTAAATTTCCTGTCGGATCTCACCGCAAATTTGTCGCTGTAAATGGTGCCCCTGCATTTCTATTTCGCACCAAGAGCGGAGTATTTGCTTACTCTGCAATCTGCACACACCAGGGGTGCACAGTTGATTATTTAGCGGCTGGTAAGAAATTAGTCTGCCCGTGTCACCGTGGATCTTTTGATCCATTCAAATCGGGCAAAGTTGTTTCCGGAGAACCTCCCCGTCCTTTAGACAAAATTGCTGTATCAATACAGAAAGATTGGATCGTGCAGTCATAAATGAAGAAAAGTAGTGTCAACATCGTCATTGCCTTTGTTCTCGGTGCAAGCGTCGCTGGTGGAATTGCAGTTGCTGAAATCAATAACACAGGGGGGGTGAAAGCGTGCGTCGATAACAAAACCAAAGCACTCTATTTATCACCAGATGGAAAGTGTGCAAAGGGACGTTCAGCACTCGAACTGACAACTAATTCATTTGATGTAAAGAATCTCGCCGCAACAATCACTCCATCAGTTGTATCTATTGCAGTTGAAACGGCTACTAGTGGTGGCACGGGGTCCGGCTGGGTTTATCAATCCAATGGTTCTTCTTCATTTATTGTCACAAATAATCACGTGATTGAAGCTGCTGCAATTACTACAGGAAAGATCACAGTCGAGTTTTCAAATGGTGACCAAATCGATGCAAAAATTGTAGGTCGAGATAAGGCTTATGACTTAGCCGTGCTCCAAATCAACCGTGGAAATCTAGCTGCATTGAATCTTGGAGATTCAACAAAAGCAGTCGTAGGCGAACCTGTTATGGCAGTTGGCTCTCCACTTGGTTTGGCATCAACTGTTACGACCGGAATCATTTCAGCCCTTAATCGCCCTGTATCTGCGGGCAACGTAGGTCAAGAGTCTTTTGTAAATGCAATTCAAACTGATGCTGCGATCAATCCTGGCAATTCAGGTGGTGCATTAATTAATGCACGAGGACAAATCATCGGCGTAAATTCTGCAATTGCAACACTTTCTTCTGGTGGAACAAGTGGAAGCATCGGCCTTGGTTTTGCTATTCCAATTACTGAAGCAAAACGCGTGATTGATGAAATCATTACATCACCTACCAATACATCTACTCGTCCACTTCTTGGCGTCTTTTTTGACAATACTTACGAAGGAATTGGCGCCAGAATTCTTCGACTTTCTCCAGGTGAAGCAGCTGATGTCGCAGGAATTCCTGTGGGATCAATCATTAAATCAATTGGTGAACAACGAGTGACAGATCAGGTGAGCGCAGTTGTGCGCATTCGCTCATTCGCACCTGGCGCAACGGTTTCAATCACAGTTGAGTTACCAAATAGCGGTGGCGTAAAAACCTTCACCGTTAAATTGGGCAAAGCGCCATCCAATGGTTAATCTGTAGCCATGGCACTCTTTCGTTTATCTATTTCACTACCTGATCAACCAGGTTCACTCGGCGCATTGGCATCTGCCATTGGTTTTGCTGGTGGAGATATTCGAGAGCTAACCGTTACAAAGTCTGAAGCTGGTAAAGGTTTTGATGATTTAACTGTCGCAATTCCTGGCAGCGATCCAACTGATTTATTGAATGTTCTTGGATCAATTGGTGGCGTTGAAG
The DNA here is from genome assembly GCA_010032875.1 of Actinomycetota bacterium. Lineage (GTDB taxonomy): Bacteria > Actinomycetota > Actinomycetes > Nanopelagicales > Nanopelagicaceae > Planktophila. The sequence continues at coordinate 18,705 of RGSB01000015.1, forward strand.
TAATTGAAATTAAAGCCGTTAACTAGCTTTAAAAGTATCTTCAACCATCTGATCTAAACTTCTTTCAGGTCGCCAGTTAAGAATCATCTCTGCTTTATCGATATTTGCGACCAATACTGCAGGATCTCCAGCACGTCTTGGCGCATCAACTGTTGCCAAATTATTATTTTTTACGCGTGATGCAGCAGCAACAACTTGTGCCACAGAATACCCAGTACCAGAACCAATGTTGAAAACGTGGTGTTCAGATGGAGACAAGAATTTAAGCGCTCTTACATGCGCATCAATTAAATCAATTATGTGCACATAATCTCTTACGCATGTTCCATCGGGCGTATTCCAATCACGACCAAAGATGCGTAGCGGCGAATCCGATGTAGCACGCAGCGCATTCGGAATTAAATGAGTTTCGGGATCATGGCGTTCGGCGAGCCACCCGCGTTGCGTTTGAAGAGCGCCAGCCACATTGAAGTATCTAAGAGAGACAGCTGCGAAACCTTGGGTTTGCGCCACAGTAGTTAATTCGCGTTCGATTGCTAATTTGGTTTGACCATATGGATTAGTCGGTGCGCATTGCGCAGTTTCTGAAACTGGTGATGATTCTGGTTCACCGTATGTTGCAGCTGAAGATGAAAATACAATCTTTTTAATCCCAGCGATGTTCATCTGATCAAGCAAAACTTTTGTACCATCAACATTGACCTTGCGGTAAAGATCAGGCTTTTCGACAGATTCACCTACCAAAGATTTGCCTGCAAAGTGCATGACTGCTTCGCACCCTTTAAGCGCACGTGCAACCATTTCAGAATCAAGTAACGAGCCCTGAACAAATCGCACAGTCGGTGGTAAAGAATCAACATGTCCCGTACTGCAATCATCAAGAACTGTTACGTCATGGCCGCTGTTCTTAAGGATTTCAACAGCATGAGAGCCAATGTATCCGGCGCCCCCTGTGACCAAGATTTTCATTTATTTCAGCTTTACTTCTCGCAATTGCGCAGCAGATTGTTCTGGACGTAAATCCATAATAAATGCGCCCATAGAAGACTCTGATCCTGCTAAATATTTAAGTTTTCCAGGTGCACGTCGCACACTTGTGATTTGCCAATGCAAACGCAACAAATCGCGTCCTTCGCGCACTGGTGCTTGGTGCCAGGCAGCGATGTATGCCATAGGAATATCAAAGACGCCATCTAGTCGTTGTAAAACCTCTTTAGCAATAGCTGGATAAGCATCTGCTACTTCAGGAGTTAATTCGCTTAAGTCAGCCACTGAAACCTTTGGAGCCACGTGAATTTCAAATGAGTATCGCGCTGCGTATGGAACATATGCGACCCAGTGCTTATTTTCGGCGACGATGCGCTCTTCATCTTTAATTTCTCGTGCAACAATTTCATCAAATAAAACCTTGCCGGTGCGCTCTTTGTGCTTCTTCGCAACTTCGAGCATGCGAGCAACCTTTGGCGGAATATATGAATAGGCATAAATCTGTCCATGTGGATGAGCAAGCGTGACACCAACTTCTTCACCGCGGTTTTCAAATGGCGTGATGTGTTGAATGAATTTCTCTTGAGATAACTCGCGAGTCCGGTCAATCCAATCCACGCTTCGAGCAATACACGAATTCGTTCGGTACTTAAATCTTTAAAAGATTGACCATGATCTGCTGTAAAGCAAATTACTTCACATTTACCTGCCGCACTTCCAGTATCTGTATCTGGTCCTGCCATATCTGGCAGTGCCCAATCTCCAACTGGTGGACGTAATGAGGGAGATTTGTTATCAAAGACGACTACTTCAAAATCATCTTCAGGTACTTCTGTCAGATTTTCAGCTGTTGATGGGCAGAGTGGACACAACTCTTTTGGTGGCAAGAAGACGCGGCCTTGGCGATGTGCAGCCATAGCAACCCACTCATTGACCAATGGATCTAAACGCAGTTCACCAATGCCAGGTTGTTCAGCTTTTTCACGTTTATCAGTAGCAGCACGCAATTGTTCGCGAGTATCGTAATAACGAATTGTTCGACCATCTGCGAGTGGACGATCGGTGCGCGTAACACCTGCGCCGAGTTTCGAGCTCATAGTACGACTACTCTATCCAATTGAGTGTTCGTTCTACTGCTTTCTTCCATTGTGCGTATTTTTCTGCTCGTAAATTGGGATTTTGTGTTGAATTCCAACGATGATTTTCGCGCCATTTATTTCGTACTTCAATTGGTGATGCCCATAGCCCAACTGCAATACCTGCAGCATAAGCAGCGCCTAACGCTGT
>RGSB01000141.1 GCA_010032875.1 Actinomycetota bacterium
CTGTCGAACCAGATGCGTATTCAGCGCCACCCCAAGAGAATTGAATGATTCCATCTGATTCTGCTTCGGCGAAACCACGAAGTGCTGCAATAAGAGTTTGTGAAGATGAGACGTTAATTGCTGGATATGCGAAGGCGCCTTTTTTGGCGCGATCCAACATTTCGGAATAAATTTCGGGGGTTGCAATTGGCATTTATGACTCCAATGAATGTGGCTCCGGTGTAAATCTCTTGAGCGAGCGCTTCATTGGGCCGTCTCGAGGCTTACGGCTAATCCAACCACCTTTAGCCACTTCTGAAAAATCGGCGCTCAGACTAATCTTCGTTATATGTCCGAGAATCAAGAGTCCCTAGCCAACCTAGGCCACGAGAATCGGCTCTTTCCACCGAGTGCTGCATTTAGCGCACAAGCAAATGCACAGGCGTCTATGTATGACGAAGCAGAAAAAGATCGTTTAGCTTTCTGGGAAAAACAAGCACATGCATTGCAATGGGATGCACCATGGACACAAGTGTTGGATTGGCAAGCACCATTTGCCAAATGGTTTGTCGGCGGAAAGATAAATGCAAGCGTTAACGCTCTTGACCGTCACGTCAATGAAGGCCGCGGAGATCGCGTTGCATTCTTCTTTGAAGGCGAACCTGGTGACACTCGCACAATCACATATGCACAGATGCTTACAGAAGTTAAGAAAACAGCAAATGCTTTAACTGAACTAGGTATCAAAGATGGTGATCGCGTTGCTATTTACATGCCGATGATTCCTGAAGCTGCAATTGCAATGCTCGCATGCGCACGTATTGGAGCACCGCACTCTGTTGTCTTTGGTGGTTTTTCCGCAGATGCACTTTTATCTCGTATTCAAGATGCTGATGCAAAACTTGTGATCACAGCAGATGGCGGTTATCGAAAAGGTGCAGCATTTGCTCTGAAGCCAGCAGTTGATGGAGCGCTTAAAGGCAAAACAAATGTTAAGAATGTTCTCGTTGTAAAGCGCACAGGACAAGAAACCGAATGGGATAAGAACCGTGACATCTGGTGGCACGACATCGTCAATCGCCAGAGCACCGAACACATTGCACAATCATTTGATAGCGAACATCCGCTATTTATTTTGTACACATCCGGCACCACTGCAAAGCCAAAAGGAATTAGTCACACAACTGGTGGATATCTGACCCAAGTTGCTTACACACACAAGATGGTCTTTGACATTAAGCCCGAGACGGATGTCTATTGGTCAACTGCTGATGTTGGTTGGATTACAGGTCACTCTTACGTTGTGTACGGCCCACTTATCAATGGCGCTACACAAGTGATGTATGAAGGAACACCAGATACACCGCACAAAGGTCGCATCTTTGAACTCATTGAAAAATACAAGGTTTCCATTCTTTATACAGCGCCCACACTTATTCGCACATGGATGAAGTGGGGTGATGAGTTTCCTAAAGCGCATAACCTCAATTCACTACGTTTACTGGGCTCAGTTGGAGAACCAATTAATCCAGAAGCATGGATGTGGTACCGAGAAGTTATTGGACAAAACAATTGTCCAAT
>RGSB01000142.1 GCA_010032875.1 Actinomycetota bacterium
ATGCCACGTAGTTTAAAGAAGGGTCCTTTCGTTGATCTTCATCTATCTAAAAAGGTAGAGGAACAGAATGCGAAGAACACTAAGAATGTTATTAAAACTTGGTCACGTCGCTCAATGATTACACCAGACATGATTGGTCACACCATTGCAGTTCATGATGGTCGCAAGCACGTTCCTGTTTTTGTTACCGAGGCAATGATCGGTCACAAGCTTGGTGAGTTTTCACCAACTCGTACCTTCAAGGGTCACTCTCGTGCTGATGGAAAGGCGGTGGTAAGTGAGTAATACCGATACCACTACAGCATTGGTAACTCGCGCTGTACTGCGTGATTTCCGTGCCACACCACAAAAAGCACGTCGAGTTGTAAACCTTGTTCGCGGACAACGTGCTGATACCGCACTTAACATGATGAAGTTTGCTAATCAGCCAGAGTTAGGCGCTGCGATTTATTCATTAATTGCTTCAGCTGTTGCTAATGCCAAGCAAAAGAATCCATCAATTCGTGACGCATCTGAGCTATGGATTATTGAGGCATTAGTTGATGAAGGCTTTACCATGAAGAGATACCGACCACGTGCACAAGGTCGTGGTTTCTCAATTAACAAACGATCATCACAGGTAACAGTTGTTTTATCTGATGATAAAACTCTTCGTACCAATAAGAATTTAAAGGCATCTCAGATGCAAAAACCAAAGGCACTAAGAAAGCCAGCGGTAATTGCAGATGCACCAGCTACAACAAAGGCAGCTGATGCTCTTCCTGACAAGCCAGTAGCAAAAAAGGCAGCGGTGAAGAAAGCAACTGCTAAAAAAGCGCCAGCTAAGAAAGCTGCATCTAAAGGGAAGGCCGAGTAAATGGGTCAAAAAATAAATCCACACGGCTTCCGCCTGGGAATTACAACCGATTTCAAATCACGTTGGTATGCCGACAAACTTTACGGTGCCTACGTTAAAGAGGATATTGCTATCCGCCGTCTAATGGCTAAGAAGATGGAGCGAGCTGGCGTATCTAAGATTGAGATTGAACGTACTCGCGAGAAGGTTCGTATCGATCTATTTACTGCTCGTCCGGGAATTGTTATTGGTCGTCGTGGTCAAGAGGCAGACAAACTGCGTATTGATCTAGAAAACTTAACCGGCAAGCAGGTGCAATTAAATATTCTTGAAGTTAAAAATCCTGAAATGGATGCCCAACTTGTTGCTCAAGGAATTGCTGAGCAATTAGCAGCACGTGTTTCATTCCGTAGGGCGATGCGTAAGGGAATGCAAACAGCGTTAAAGGCAGGGGCTGAAGGAATTCGTGTTCAGTGTGGTGGACGTTTAGGCGGCGCTGAAATGAGCCGTTCTGAGTTTTATCGTGAAGGCAGAGTTCCACTACATACTCTACGTGCTGATATTGATTATGGTTTTGCTGAAGCTCACACAACCTTTGGTCGTCTTGGCGTTAAGGTTTGGATTTATAAGGGTGAGGTAATTGAGTCTCGCGCTGAGCGCGCTGCTGCAGCTCTTGCTGCTGCAAAAGCTCCAAAACCAAATCGT
>RGSB01000143.1 GCA_010032875.1 Actinomycetota bacterium
TGGCGCGCATCATCTACTTGTGCATCAAAGTACTTAATTGCACCAGTAACAATATCTGGACGAAGTGATGGTGCAATCTCCGCAATCTTCTTCTGGCTAATATGTTTATGGCCAGGCAACGCGCGTTGAAATCCGCGCAGTGCGTCATAAAGAGCAAGTCCTGCGCCTACGTAAGTACGCTCGCGAACCTTTTCGTGAAGTGGATATAAGAATGCCAGTGGTTTTACTAGGTGTGGAGCAAGGGATGAAACCATTAACTCGCGTTCGTGAAGTGCTTCTCGAACTAACTTAAAATCGTATTGTTCGAGATAACGTAATCCACCATGAATCAACTTGCTTGAGCGACTCGATGTTCCGGATGCAAGATCAGATGCATCTACCAAAGCAACTTTTAATCCACGTGCTGCTGCATCAAGTGCAGCACCTGTGCCGGTGACACCGCCACCGATAACAAGGACGTCAAAGGTATGAGTTGCGAGTGATTTCAGCGCTTCATCGCGTTGGTCTGGGTCTAGCTGCGATGAAAACAAGGCTCAAATCCTTTCAGCGAAATTCGTTCTCTAGATAGGCTAAGCGTAACAGGAGAGGCAAAACAAGGATACCTATGACTTATATCGGAGCTCTTGATCAAGGAACGAGTAGCACTCGTTTTATGATTTTTGACGCTGATGCCCGCGTTATTGCATCGCACCAACTCGAACATAAACAGATATTTCCAAGCCCAGGCTGGGTCGAACACGATGGCGTAGAAATTTGGACGCGTACGCAAGAAGTTATGGCAGGAGCACTGCAAAAAGCTGGGATAAAACCTGGTGAGTTACGCGCGATTGGAATAACGAATCAACGCGAAACGACGATTGCGTGGGATGCAAAAACCGGACAACCACTTCATAACGCACTTGTCTGGCAGGACACCAGAACCGCTGCATTCATGGATGGTTTAAGAGATGCTGATAAAAAGTTAATTATTCACCGGACAGGTCTTGCAATTGCGCCGTATTTTTCCGCGAGCAAAATGAAATGGCTTATTGAAAATGTGCCCGCAGTTGCTGACGCCGTGAAAGCTGGCACGGCACGAATCGGAACTATTGATTCGTGGATTCTCTGGAATTTATCAGGTGGAACATTTGCAACCGATGTGACAAATGCAAGTCGCACTGCGCTGATGAATTTAGAGACACTCGATTGGGACCCTGAACTTTTAGCACTCTTTGCTATCCCCCGCGAAGTCTTGGCCGATATCAAGCCAACGTCGCATGTCTATGCAAAAACTTCTGATGGTGTGCCAATTGCAGCACTTGTCGGAGACCAACAAGGCGCCATGATTGGGCAAACTTGTTTTGATGTGGGCGATTCCAAAACCACATATGGCACGGGAAACTTTGCGCTCCTAAATACAGGAACAACAATTGTGCGATCACAAAATGGATTGCTGACGACCGTCTGCTACAAATTTGGTTCTGAACCAGCTGTTTTTGCACTCGAAGGTTCAGTTGCAGTCACTGGCTCTGCGATTCAATGGCTACGAGA
>RGSB01000144.1 GCA_010032875.1 Actinomycetota bacterium
GAATTCGGGAAAGGAAGAGATAACTCTTGCGGCTTGAATATGTGCAATTCCAAATGAACGAACACCTGGTGTATCAATAATCCATCCAAAATCAGCACCATCAAATGAGGATGAAAGTGGAAGTGCTACAGCACTTGATGTGGTGTGACGACCGCGACCAGTAACCTCATTTACATCCCCAGTTACTCGCTCGCCATTTTCAATTCCAAACTCTGCAACTTTGTTTGTTGAACTCGCTAGCAAATTATTTACCAACGTAGATTTTCCAACACCTGAATGTCCAAGTAGAACCGTAATTTTTCCAGCCAAAACTTCTTGTAATGCAGATAGATCTGAAGACTTATCAGTTTTAAACACCGAAATATCTAGATCCTTATAAATCTGAAGGAATTCATCTCCGTTTGCTAAATCCTTCTTAGTCATAATTATTATTGGCTTGATTCTTTGGTCATACGCAACCACTAAAGCTCGATCTACTAGACCAACTTTTGGCTCAGGATTAGCGGCAGCAATCACAATTGCCATTTGATCAACATTAGCCACGATTACTCGTTCATCATTTGCATGATCTTCGATGCTTCTTGTAAGTGAATTTTTTCTAGTTAAAACTGTGACCACGCGCGCCAGAGATCCTTCATCTCCTGAGATGTCACCAACTATTGATACCAGATCTCCAACTACAACTGATTTCTTACCTAACTCTCTAGCTTTCATCGCTGTGATAATTTTTTTGCCAGCGGGTGCTTTTATTAAACACTTAACACGTCCTCGATCTACCTCAATAATGGTTGCAGTTTGTGCTGATGAGTAATCTGGTCGATCTTTAGTTCTAGGCCGGGTTTTATTGCTGGCACCGAATTGGCGCGATTTATTAATCCGGACATCATCTTCATCCCAATTACTTTTCGATCTAACCATTAAGCATTGCCTGCCACATGCCAGGAAAATCAGGCAAGGTTTTTCGCGTGGTTTCTATATTTTCAACGATAATTCCCTCAACAGCTAATCCAATGATTGCTCCTGCCGTGGCCATTCGATGATCCTCATAACTTTTAAAGATTTGAGTTGAGCTCATCTTGGTTGGCTTAATTAGTAATTCGCCCGGGCCTTCGGTAACAGATCCACCGAGATTATTAATTTCATTGGCTAATGCAGATAGTCGATCAGTTTCATGCATTCGAAGATGGGCAATGCCACGAAGAGTTGATGGTGTTGTGGCAAGAGATGCAACAGCTGCAATACTTGGTGTTAATTCTCCAACATTACCTAAATCAATATCGATGCCAGTAACTTGGCCAGTGCCAGAAATAGTCAACTGTTTTTCACTTAACTCAATTTTTGCTCCCATGCTAGTGAAAATGTTGCGAAGTTGATCTCCTGGCTGGGCAGTTTTAGTTGGCCAATCTTTTATTGACACACTGCCACCACAGATCATCGCTGCTGCCATAAATGGCGCTGCGTTGGAAAGATCTGGCTCAATTACTAAATCTTGGCCAATCAATTCACAAGGCTTAATACTCCAACTATTT
>RGSB01000145.1 GCA_010032875.1 Actinomycetota bacterium
TTATCGTGGATAGACTCGAGCCTGTCACGATCTGACGGCACGATGTCCGGCGAGACAAGAACAAAGTCCCTGTCCTCCTTGATAAGCTCTACAGCATACTTTGCACGTTTCGGATTTGTTGGATGGTTTTCACCAAGCTTCCAATCAAGGTACACGTCACCGTAGGCGATGTGTAGCTTGTTATTCATCAGAAGTTTCTCCTATCTTAACTGTGCGAACTAGCTGTTCAAAATCTTTGTTGATGAGAACTGCACTTGAACGTCGTGACCGCATCAACTCAATTGCATCATCTGGCTCGTAGCCATCGAGCAAAAGAACGAGCGCCATCGTCAAGCCAGATCTGTTGATACCAGCTTGACAGCGAATCAAGACTCGCTTACCAGCTTTCCATTGTGCGTGTGCAAACTCCGCTGCCTCGAATAAAGCATCGAAGTTGATGCCATCAATACCAGCGTCATAAAAACCGTAGCGCATTTCTTGAACCTGCCAGTCGACAGGGCGAGCCCACGCGTACAAAGTAACTACCGTATCAAATTCGTTCTTCGTGATTTCACGAGAAACATACGGATTTGCTTCGTACTCGATTGTGTCAAAATCATCTGTGCCACCGAGCCACAGGTTAGGCAGGATCTCACTCCATAGAGGGAAGTCCCAATCTAGCTCCTCGTGAACCGGCGCCGCATGATTTTGCAGTTCCTCTTCGTCTAATATGCGTGCCATATCTCGTCCTTTCGTCATAGGTGGAAGACCCTAGCAACCACTTGTTAGGGTCCCCACGGGTCTATTATATCAGGTTTGTAAACAACTCTAAACCATGGAGCGGACGACGGGGGTCGAACCCGCGACCTGAACCTTGGCAAGGTTCCGCGCTACCAACTGCGCTACGTCCGCACACCTATCTGTGTCTTTACGACAATAGGTTCTCCAGAGAAGATATCCCACTTGATTGCAGCTGCAATCGCCTTACGGATGTACTCCTCTGCTTGCTTTGGATTCTTAGCTCTACTCGCATTCAAAGCTTCAAGAGCTCCAAGTGCGATGTTGCTTCCTGAGCCTGCGTAATAGATGCTGTTCACATCTCTGTCCCAAGAGTAATCTTCGAAGATCGGATATATGACACCGCGCACGGCGACAAGAAAAATAGAGTCATGCTCTGCCGCATGCCCATCTTCTTTCATGTCGTACCCAGCTTCAACGAAACTCTTACGCATTTCCGGGATAAACTTCTTTGTCATAAACTCATCGAGCAAGTGCACCATGTTTGGTGGCTTAGGTGGACGCCAACCAAATTGAATTATGTTGGATCCACGACTTGAACCCGCACCAGCAATTAAATACGGACCATTCTCGATAATTTTATGTGTCGCCATTGCGATATGTCGACCTGATTCGTCACTTGCACGCGAGTCACAACCAATGACACACCAACCATCGCCTTGTATAGCGGCAAGTGTAGTCACAGATCCTCCCCACGGATTCCGACGCCTGGGAAACTATAT
>RGSB01000146.1 GCA_010032875.1 Actinomycetota bacterium
GAGTAACTGATTAAGTTTCTGCAACTCATCAGTACTAACAAGAGCAAACATAAAGTCAGCAGTCGCAGGTAGACCGAACGATTCTGAAGTATCTTCGAGTCCTGGATCTGAGTTACTAAACCCAGAGCGTGTCGTTTGAGTTGCTGAAACAATCGGAACATTATTCTCTACTGCCAGTCCACGAAGTTCTTCTGCAATTGCTTTAATGTAAGTATAACTATTCACATTCGCTCCTGCTTTGATTCTTGCAGAAGCACAAATATTTAGATAGTCAATGAAGATTATATCTGGACGAAAGTTCTTCTTCAGCGCAAGGTCATTGATTAATGCACGGAAGTGAGCAGGATTCGCAGAGGCAGTTGGATACTCTTTAATGATCAACTTGCCTTTGACTTTCTCTTTGAGTTTACCCATGCGCTTCTCATACATGTCCTTTGGCATGTTCATGAGATCGTCAAGAGAAACATTTAGAAGATTCGCATCGATACGCTCAGCGATCTTCTCTTCACTCATTTCAAGAGTGATATACAGAACATTGTAGTTTTGCGTCAGGCAAGAAGCAGCCACATGACACATAAAAAGAGACTTGCCGACGCCAGTACCTGCAAGAGCAATGTTAAGGGTCTTTTGCGGAAGTCCCCCTTTAGTAATCTTGTTGAAATATTCAAGATCAAAGGGTATTCTTTTTTCGATGCGATGATAAAAATCGTAGCGATCAGCGTAGCAATCCAAAAAGTCATGGCCAATATGAGGATCGAAACTAACGCCCAAAGCATCAGACAACAAAGTAGGAATGCTTCCTTTGCCACGGTTTTGATCTTTCCCATCGAGGATTTGAATTGAATCCATGATTGCATTATAGATTGCCTTTTCTTGACAAAACTTTTCTGTAGTATCGATAAGCCATTCAAGTTTTTGTTCTGATTTGTCACTCGCTACTTCCTTCAGCAGTTCAAGAGACTTATTTAACTCAACTTCAGTGAGTTTGCTGGACTCTTTAAGATTGATTTCCAGTGCTGCTATCGGTGGCAGACTGTTGTACTTCAGAATGAACTGCTTTATTTCTTCGAATAGTTTTCTTTCGTGGCTTTCTGTTAGATACTCTTTCTTCAGAAACGGTAACGACTTCCTCATAAATGTTTCGTTCCGAATCAGATTCGACAAGATCAGATTTTCTGTTTTCATTCTCAGTCCTTACACCAGTTTCAATAGCACCATGAAGTATACTACGCATTACATTTGAAGTAAAGCGATCAAAACTCTTGGATTTTACATTACAATTGTTTACATTTGATATAATATCATAATCAAAGGTCAATAATCCACCTTCGCCAACCTTTACATTTGCGAATTCAACAATTACACCTTTATATTTTTTGAGATACTTAACAGCAAATGTATCACTTTCGCCATTCAAATCAAAAAAGAATGTGTAGTGTTTGTCGAGTTTGATGAACTTTTTTGCATACCAAAATTCAAAAGATGCAAGTAGATCTGCA
>RGSB01000147.1 GCA_010032875.1 Actinomycetota bacterium
TTTAGCGGTTGTTCGTGAAAGCGCCGGATACGCTGCTTATCGGGCAGGTCATTACGAAATTGCACTTAAAGAATTGCGAGCCGCGCATCGTATTTCAGGTGAAGTCTCGATGTGGCCCGTCATGGCTGATTGCGAAAGAGGGCTCGGAAAGCCCCTAAAAGCCTTGGTTTTAGCGGGTTCTCCTGAAGTTTCTCGGTTAGATAAGGCCGAAGAGGTTGAGATGAGAATTGTTGCATCCGGTGCTCGCTGCGATTTGGGTGAGTTTGATGCTGCTGTCATTACGTTAACGTGCAAAGAATTGAAAAATGAATCAGAAGAATGGGCTGTCCGACTTCGTTATGCATATGCGGATGCTCTAAATAAAGCAGGACGTATTGAAGAGTCTAAAAAATGGTTCCATGATTGTGCACTTATTGATCGTGATGAAATTACCGACGCTTTAGAGCGTTCACAAGCATAACTATTATCTATCCACAAGTGCTGTTCCTTCTATCGTTTTTGTCATACCAGTAATTCATCATCTCCTTTACCTGAAAATGTCAGTGGAAATGAGAATTCGGAGTCTTCATGAACGCATCAACAAAGAGTGTCAACAAAAAGAAAAAGATTAAAGTTGAGTATGACGAACCTGATTATTCGTTAAATGACGTGATGTTACGTGGTCGTGTTTCGGATGCCGCAGTCGAAAAAATCCTTCCAAGTGGAGACAAAGTTGTCGAATTCAGATTGATCGTTTCTCGGATTGAGTTATCGGGTGTTGATACTTTGGATATCGCCGCATGGAGTGCAAAATCACGTAGAAGTGCACTCACTCTCAAAGCTGATGAGTGGATTGAAGTTTCAGGCGCCATCCATCGTAGATTCTGGAAAGCTCCATCCGGTTTAGCCAGTCGATGGCAGGTTGAAGCAGCCGAGATAAGTCGAATTTAGGTACGCTAGAGCCTCGTTCAGGGCACTTTCGTGAAAGCGGTACTCATGGCTAATGATCTATTTGCAACCTTACGCACATATTTGAACAAGGTGAGCGAAGGTGAGCGAACTCCAGCCGAGCTTGCTGCTGCGTTAAACACATGGGTAAAACAAAGTGGCGATGTTCTAAAATCAAAAATAGATGAGGAAGTTCATAACACAGTCACTCGTATGGGATTCATTAAGCGCGAAGAGTTCGATGAACTTAGGGCTGAATTCGATGAGTTCAAAAAATCAAGCAGATCGCCATCTGTCTCAAAACCGAAATCAACTGTTAAGCAGACCACTTCTGCGAAAAAATCTACTATTAAGAAAACTGCCGCCCAGAAAAAGAGAAAAGCATGAATCAGGAAAACTTAGGGAGTTCCGCCGAGTTCTCCATTGTTGAAGAAGTAAAGAGTGAACTCTCGGAGATAGATGCAACAGATGTTTCCGAACACTCCGCTCGGTATGAACTCTTGCATCAAAAATTGCAGGAAACACTTTCGGGTATAGACGGA
>RGSB01000148.1 GCA_010032875.1 Actinomycetota bacterium
TCATCGTGTCTATGGTGCTGCAACTTATTTCGCAGATGGAGATTATCATCTTTGGTTAGACGATGACAACATGCTTGAACCGAATCATGTTGAGAGTTTAGTCAAACTCGTTCAAGAAAAGAACCTTCATTGGGCTTTCTCGCTTCGCAAGATCATTGACAAAGACGGCAACGTTCTTTGTTTAGATGATTGTGAGAGTCTTGGTCTTTGGCCAAGCATTTTGCATCCTGAAGATTTCTTCGTTGATGTCAATTGTTACTTCGTAAAGAAAGAGATTGCAGTTGGCATTTCTCCTGTCTGGTATCGTAAGTTTAGAGAACCTGGTCAGCCAGAGATTGATCGTGCAATTGCTGGAACTCTGATGGCAAAACAAAACAATCTAAAGTTTGACTGCACACGTGATCATACGGTAAAATACAGAGTCGGCAATACTGGTCTGTCTGTACAAGCAGAGTTTTTCCTTCAAGGAAATCAAAAAATGTTAGAAAGATATAATGGAAAACTCCCATGGAAAGAACACTCGTCTGTGTAATATCCCAAACAAGAGAACATAAAGTTGTCTGGGATAATTTCAAAACTAACGTATTAGATGTTTTAAATGCAGATCTTGCGCTCTGCATTTCAGTCACAGATGACTATGACTATACAAATCCATTTTGGCAAACAGCCAAGTATAAGTGGACAACTCATGAGTATACTGATTGGGTAGACTCATTTGAATTTGCAAGACAAACTGAGTTTCCTGAACACACTGATCGTTGGAAATATCTCTTATTCAACGATGATCGTCAAGCCAATTGGTTATCACCGATCAATAATGCTCCAGGTGCTGGAGCCATTCTAATTTTCTTTCGCTGGTTACTATTACATAATCTGCGCATCGATGATGTGCTCAATCAATACGATCGTTTTATTATTACAAGATCTGATTTCTTGTATCTTTGCCCACATCCTCCAGTAGAATTGATGAACCCCAAATACATTTGGGTTCCAGATGGTGAGTATCACGGCGGAGTAACTGATAGATATGCAGTCCTTTCACGTCAAAATGTAGAAGGATACTTATCAATAATGAAACATGTGATTACAAACCCAGATCTGATGTATCAAAGAGTTATGTCTCACATGTTTAAGAACTTAGAGGCAGCAGTCAAGAATACATTGGATATTGAGTTTGGAACTGACAGATATCTCGGAACGTTCCCATACTTCATGTATTCGATTCGAACAAAAGAAACTCCAACAAGGTGGGCGCCTGGATATTGGAATGAGGAACTTGGGTATTTTGTGAAGTATCCAGATGAACAAAGAGTTGCTATGCACTTTCAAAAGATCATAGCCAATAAAGAAGATTGGTATAACAAACGAATTGAAACGGTGGATTATGAACTCATTGTACAGTAGTCAATTATTATCTGAGTGTTTGATCACTCAGAATCC
>RGSB01000149.1 GCA_010032875.1 Actinomycetota bacterium
TGAGACCAGTGATGGCAATGGCGAGTGGAGCACAATCGGTGTGCATGAGAATGTGATTGCAGCCTCAGCGATGGCATTAGATGACGCGGTCACCTATGGCTTACTAAGGCAGGGAAGAAAACCTTAAAATTCACCGAAAAATATTGAAAATCTCCACCCAAATTTGAAGTTGAGTAGTATTTTAATTCAAATCCTATTCTAATATTTTTTTTGGGGGGGGGATTATATGAAGCACCTGCTCCCGTTACTCAACCTTAATACCTTATCGCTCAAAGTAATTGGTGGTTCGATAATTTCAAAATATGGATTAATGCCTGATGCAAAGAATTTGACAGGTGTTTTACTTTCAAATAAATCATCAATTTACTTAAAAAAAGAGTTATCAATTGGCGGGTTAAGTTTTTCGCAGGCAATACCTACGCTAGATGAATTAAACCAGACAGATATATTGGTTTTATATTTTGGCACCTCAGTTGGTTGGCCAAGAATTAGCCGAAAAATGGAGAATCACCTAAGGCCAGAATTACTAACCTCAACAGCTTTTCACATTCCAGTTTATAAAAGCAAAAAATTAAGTAATCGCATAAAAGCAAAAGTTCGTCATCTTGAGCGAAATCTTCTCAAATTTTTCATGTTTCCCTTTGGCCTCTATCGACCAAGGCATTCGCTGGAGGATTTACCCAATTTAATTCAGGCAATAGAACATATTGCAGATCGAAAATCCAAATTAATTATCTGGGTTCAACACAACTCACTTGGCTATCGAAGATTATGGCTAGAGCAAAAAATCTATAAAAGATATTACAGAGAAATTATTTCAGAGCTTCAAAAGCATAAATCTCCACACTTTAGAATTCTCACGCCAGGCAAAGATTTTCTAGTTCAGGAAAATTACTTGCTAGATGGTGTCCATCTAAGTGAGTTAGGGCATGAACGGATGGGAAAGATGATCGCAGATGAGATTGATAGAGCTCTAGTGAAATTCCCGCTAATCTCTAGTTATGTCCGCAGCGCTGATCACCCAGTATGAAGAGCATCTAGCGCTGGTTAGAAATTTATCTGATAACTCAATTAAAGGTTATGTCACAGATTTAGAGTCATTTCTTAAACATATGGAAAAACTAGGAATTGTTGAGTTTAATCAATTAGAAATTGAACACATCAGATCATGGCTTGCCAACCTGCAAACTACAGGTGTTGCCAGAGCTACCTTAACTAGGCGAATAGTTTCAATAAGGGCCTTCACAAATTGGGCAGCTGCAAATGGCTGGTTAACCTCTGATCTTGGTGCAAATCTTGCAGTTCCAAAACCTCATAAAGTATTGCCAGAGGTATTAAATGTTGATGAAGCTGCAACGGTATTAAAAGCACTTGAGGTTAAATCTGTTGAGGCACCAACTGCGGTAAATAT
>RGSB01000150.1 GCA_010032875.1 Actinomycetota bacterium
TTCTTCTAAATGGCAATGTAACAAGCACCCCATCAACAAACGCAGGTATTGAAGTTGAGCGTGGTACTTCAGCAAACGCATCTCTATACTGGGATGAGACAGCAGACAAGTGGTATGTAAATGATTCTACAACTTCTAAGGCAATTGCTTTGGTTGGAGATGCAACATTTAATACCTTTGCAACATTTACTGATGGCTCAACCAGCGCAACTCCAGATTCATCTTCAGATACATTTACATTTACTGGTGGAACTGGTATTAGCGTAGCAATTAACTCAGGTGCAGATAGTTTAACAATTACAAACGAAGGTGTTAGAACCATTACAGGAACTGCAGATCAAATTTCTACGACTGCATCAACTGGTTCTGTTACTTTGTCTCTACCACAGGGCATTGCAACAACTTCTAGCCCAACATTTGCATCACTTACTCTTAACGGAGCATTAACAACAACAGCAATTAATCTAACAAATACATTTGTTGGAGATGCTGCTGTTTCTTCAGCAACTACCGCTGGAACAGTAGTTGACTCATGGGCTGCATCAGGCTGGAGAAGTGCAAAGTATATTGTTCAAATGAAAGATGGTAACGATATTGAAGTTCTAGAGGTTCTTGTAACCGTAGATGGAAACAATAACGTATATCTAACCGAGTATGCAGATGTTCAAAGCAATGCACAACTTGGAACTACCGATGCAGATTATTCTGGAGGCGATGTTCGTCTTAAGGTAACTGCAGCAGGTAATAACGTTTCAGTAAAGGTTCACAAGACGCTTATCGAAGCGTAATGTGACCACGAAGGGATAGTGAACTTCAGTGGCAACAACTAATAAGGATTTTGTCGTAAAGGCAGGACTTAAGGTTGCCACTGGGGTTACTTTCCCAGATAATTCAGTTCAAACCACAGCCTTTACAGGTAATGCTTTAACAGTAGGATCAACATTTCCAGTATCACCAAGTAATGGAAATTTATTTTTATATACAGAAACTAATCGTATTTATTATTATTACAATTCTGAATGGTATGCTCTTGCTAACTTTGATGATACCGCTACTGTTCAAGAGCACACACATGATACATCTATTGGCGGTGGAGGATTTGTTGATGATATTTATCAGTATGCTGGAGATGGAGTCGCTGGTCCATGGCTTGGAACATCACTAGACGGCGGTACACCAGCAACAACATCATTCGCTTTTGTAATTGATGGCGGTGCTGTAGCATGACAAACTTTGATATAATAGGATTGATTACGGAGGCTATCAAATGGCAGTAAGAATTCAGATGCGTCGTGGTAGCACCACATCTTGGAACGCTACAGACCCAGTTCTTGCAGAAGGCGAATTTGGTTATAATACAACAAATGGTCAAGTAAAAATAGGTACTGGCGTAACTTCTTGGAGCAACCT
>RGSB01000016.1 GCA_010032875.1 Actinomycetota bacterium
ATTTGCATCAGTGGAATATGCTTTTTCAACACTGTCTCTGTATGGCAATTTGTGCTCGACTAGCCACTGCGACATTTCTTTGCGGCCACCGAGTTCTTGAACGAACTGCGCGTCTAGCCACGGCTTATAAATTCTCAAATTAGGATTTGCGAGTAATCCATAACGGTAAAAACGTTCAATGTCGTTGCCTTTGTAAGTTGAGCCATCTCCCCAAATATCAACGCCATCCGAAAGCATGGCACGGACAAGTAATGTTCCTGTTACGGCGCGTCCAAGAGGTGTTGTATTGAAATATTGTTTTCCACCAGAGCGAATATGAAATGCTCCGCAAGCAATTGCTGCAAAACCTTCTTCAACAAGTGCTTCTTTGCAATCAACTATTCGTGAAATCTCGGCACCATATTGCTTGGCGCGATCTGGAACTCCATCAATGTCGGGTTCATCGTATTGGCCAAGATCTGCGGTGTACGTGCAAGGAACTGCACCTTTTTCGCGCATCCACGCAACTGCTACGGAAGTATCGAGACCACCGGAGAATGCGATGCCAACTTTTTCACCGATTGGCAATGATGCAAGGACTTTGGACATGCGTGAAGTCTAACGGTGGACCGGACTAGATTGCGCCCAATTCTTTTTCAAGGCGCTGGGCAAGGGCTGGATTTACACTCCACTGCGCAAGCATATCTTTATATCTTGCAATTTCATTCGGTTCTGGTTTTGCACCTGTCTTCGTTGCACGGATCATTAGGTTTCGGGGAGTGTGTTCGCCCCCAACGAATTCAATTGCATCAACGCGATATCCAAGTAATTTGAGAATTTGCGTGCGAAATGAATCGGTCAATAAGTCACCAAGACGTTCGCGCATTATCCCGTGGCGAGTCAGCATGGGCCAAGGTTCAGGAATCTCTTGCATCTGAACTTGCAAATCATGATGACAACAGGGAGCAATCAAGAGAAGTCCCACATTGTGTTGGACGCCCCAAGCAATCGCATCATCGGTTGCGGTATCACACGCGTGCAAAGCAATGGCGATGTCGGCTGAGGTGATTGGAGTGTCTGAGATCTCTTCTGCACGAAACTCAATTGAATCTGTAATTCCAAGTTTCTTTGCAATTGC
Organism: Actinomycetota bacterium; assembly: GCA_010032875.1. GTDB lineage: Bacteria > Actinomycetota > Actinomycetes > Nanopelagicales > Nanopelagicaceae > Planktophila. Next base: position 1,118 of record RGSB01000016.1, read on the forward strand.
ATTATTTCTAACTCTGGACGCCTCGCGCACATCAATTCCTATAACGTGAGCTTGAATTCCTTTTTTATTTAAATACTGGTGGGCTGCAAAAGTTAAGTAGGCATGACCACATCCAAGATCTACAACTGAAACTTTCTCTTTCTTCTCTGGCAAAGCAGGTTCGAGAATCCGCAGAAACTCTTCAACCTGTCGATATTTGTCCTGCATCGAAGGTTTAATGCTTCCTTTGTGATCTGATATTCCGACTTCAATTAAGAATGAATCAGTTGATTCAAGTAATCTCTCTTTAGCTCGGTCATGGGCAACTGTGCGCTCGAATGTCCCTTTGCTTTCATGAATTAGCGCTTCACCTTTTTTGGTTATTCGTATCGAATAAGAACCCGTAGAAAATTCAACTAATACATTGGCATACCCACTATTGAGTAATTCAAGAATTTTCTCCCTATCTACATCAATATTCTTAGTTGTATTCTGTTTTTCTTCGCTCAGGATTAGTTGCAATTTCAAGCCATCTTTAAGTTGGACTGGACGGATATCTATCCGTTCATAATTAGTCTGCATATTTCTACGGCGCCCCGACAGGACCGCACGTACAAAATTGTCTTGATCGACAATCAGCTCAGCAGCTTTTACAAATGCGATATCGAGCGACATTGCTCAAGTGTACGGGCTATTTAATTGGCAGTTGAATATAAATAGCCAAACCACCAAGAGAACTTTTCGATAATGAAATACTTCCTGAGTGCTCTTTAACGATTGCGGCAATAATGCTTAAACCGAGACCACTTCCACCTGTATCACGTGATCGTGAACGATCAAATCTTTCAAATTCATAACTCGCTTTATTGTATGCATCTTCTGGTAGACCAGGTCCGCCATCTTCGATGCGCAAGTGAACTTCCTTGCCTTTACTCTTAAGTTGTACAAGCACAGGTGCCGATGCTGGCGTGTGACGTTTAATATTCGAGAAAATATTTTGAACCATGCGATCTATGTGATCGCCAGATGCTTTGATTTGCAATGCCGTCTCTATCGAAGACTCAATACTGCGTTCTGGTGAAAGAATTTCAAAATCACGAAGGTGTGTTTTCAGAGCTGCGGAAATATCGTATAACTCAAAATCTAGATGGGTCGCTTCATTTAACTCTGCAGTAAGTAACAAATCATTTATGAGGGATTCCATTCGCTTCACTTCGTGATCCACACGAGCAAAGGCCTTTTCTTGATCCTCTTTAGATTCAATTTTTCTTGCGCCCAATAACTCTGAATACCCTTTAATGACAGTTAGAGGAGTTCTAAGTTCATGTGCAGCATCACTCAGAAATCTTTGCATTCTCACTAATGATTGTTGCTCGAGTTTTCGTGAATTATTTCGCAAAAGTAAGAAGGACAACGCAATAGCAAGAGAGTTAGCGAAAAATAAAAATGCTAGCAGTCGGGCAATATTCTGGCGCCAATCTCTTTCAAGATCCGCAGTTGAAATTGCAACCACTAAAAATTCTTCTTCTGGTAAGGGGATAGAGCGCATCCGATATGGATTTTCAGAGTTGATTGAAATAGCTCGCACTACTGAGGAAGTTACATTTCTCTGCGAAGTATCCAAAGAGAATCTTTGCGATGCTTCTGTTAATGAAATTTGTTCGCCTTGAGGAGTAAGTAGTACGACGGATGCATCAATTCTTCCGGCGTCCAGTGCGAATAGCGCAGCGTTTAACAAATCTTTTTGGTTTTGAAGAGCTGTTTGAATAACAAAATTTAAACGAGAATCTACTTGCCGAATTGCGGCATTGTGCGAGTCTTGTAAAGCAAATCCACCGATGCCCAGGGAAACTAATGTGGTAATGAGAACTGAGAAAAATGTAACCCTAAAGCGTTGATTCATTATTTACTTAGGTTCCAAAATTTGGAATCCAACCCCTCGGATTGTCTTAATTCCATCAAACCCATCACGGTGCAATTTCTTTCGAAGATATGAGATGTACGTATCGACAACACTTGTTTCGGATTCAAATGTAATCCCCCACACATCATCTAGAAGAACAGATTTACTAAGAACACGTCCTTTATTTTCCAGAAGTATCGCAAGCAGACGAAATTCCGTTGGGGATAAATCTACGAGTTCTGAATCAAAAGTAACTTGATGCGTCTCTTCATTAAGGGTAATTGGTCCACATGTGAGTGCAACTGCGGTAGAAGAAACTTTTGTTGTTCTGCGCAGGATTGCTTTTACTCTAAGCAATAACTCTTCAAGACCGAATGGTTTTGTAACGTAATCGTCTGCGCCTAATGAAAGTCCTCGTGTAATGTCAGCGCGGTCATTTCTAGCGGAGAGCATTAGCACGGGAGTGAGATCATTTTGAGAACGTAAACGTTCAACCAAATCGAAACCGTCCATTAGTGGCATATTGATATCTATAATCAAAAGATCAGGTTTTTCGGTTCGTAAAAGTGTTAAGGCGGACATTCCATCATTGGCTTGAAGGGTTTCAAATCCAGCAATACGAAGTGCATCGCTAACTAATTCGCGAACACCTACTTCATCATCTACGACCATTATCTGGGGAGCCATGGCTATACCCTCGCACATCCATTGATATCTGTAACTAACTTTACGTGTTTTCTAAGCATCTCACAGAAGGTTCACAATGATTTCTTCTACACTTTTGCCCATGGCTATCAGTGCTAGACGCATCGGCTTAGTGGGCCTTTTAAGTGCTGCCCTTTCTTTGTCAACGTTCTATCCTGCTATTGCAGATGATGATCGCTCTCAACCGAAACCTTCAGCAAAAATAGAGTTTAAGAAAGCGAAGGAAAAATTCAAGTCGGAAATAGATGCGTACAAGTCTGCAATCAAAGCTCGTGAAGAAGCTCGTGAGAAAATAAATGAAACTTTCAAAGCAACAATTAAGAAAGCAACTGCCGATGCAAAGGCGGCTTTGTTGAATGCAACAACTGCCGAACAAAAATTGATTATCATGAATACGCTAAAAAATGCTCGCACAGCGGCTGTAGCAATTCGTGATGCAGCACTTGCCGCTCTTGGATCAATGCCAACTCCCCCTGTTGAACCTAAAAAGGATGCTAAAGGGCGTACTCTTGCTCCATGAGCAGAGTTGATTCATTTAATAAATTCATTGCCGAAAAAATAACCGCTGGAGTCGCCACGATGTGGTGTGCTTATTTGTTTGCCATCATCGCTTTAATTTCGCTTCCAAAGGCCATTAACTCCGGTGACACAATAGTCATTGTTTCCTGGATTGCTCAGACTTTTTTACAGCTCGTTCTCCTTTCAATCATCATGGTGGGTCAGAGTGTTTCTTCTGCCAAATTAGAGCAAACAATCAATGAGACTCATGAAGCTAGTCTCGGAGAATTCGAACTAGCTAAAGAGGCTCGCGAGACTGCTCGCAAAGAGTTAGCTGAACTTAAGATAATCTCTGCTGAAATTCACCGAGTTATTAAAGACCTAGAAGAAAAGGTTAAGTAATTGGAATCCACAACCGTCTGGTTTACAACGATAGGTCTTTTATCCCTCGTAATTGCTTGTGACTTAGTAATCGCGATTTTGCGCCGAAATAAAGAGACCACAATCTCTGAATCAGCCATATGGACAGTGGTGTATGTGAGTGCAGCCATTATTTTTGGAATACTTATGCCTAACTGGGTGGATTCGCCAACGGCGCGTCCAGAGTTTTTTGCAGGATGGTTAACCGAATATGCGCTTTCAGTCGACAACATATTTGTTTTCGTAATCATCCTTGCGAGACTCAGAATTGATAGCAAAAAACAACAACTAGTCTTACTTTTAGGAATCATTATTGCGTTGCTTTTGCGTGGCGCCTTTATCGCAGCTGGCGCAGCAATCATCTCTCGCTTTCAGAGTGTTTTTTTCATCTTCGGCGCTTTCCTTGTTTTCACCGCGATTCAGTTAGTTCGCGAGAGTGGTCACGAAGAAGAGGTAAAGGAGAGTCGCGTCGAAACTTATCTCAAGAGCAAAGGTACGAGTACTTTTACAATTGCTCTTATCTCACTCGGTGTGACTGATCTCGTCTTTGCTCTCGATTCAATCCCGGCAATCTTTGGAATTACAAAAGATCCTTACATCGTTGCAACAGCAAATATTTTTGCACTCATGGGACTTCGACAACTCTACTTCTTACTTCAAGGTCTGATTGCTCGCTTAGTTTATTTGTCTCTTGGCTTGTCAGCAATTCTTGGCTTTATCGGCTTTAAGATGATCTTTGAAGCATTGCACGCAGTTGGAGTTCATGACTTGGTTGGATTGAAAATTCCACACGTTCCATTAGCTGTTAGTTTAGGTTTCATCGTTACTGCATTGGCGATTACCACTGTGGCAAGCTTGACCGCAACTCGTAAAGATGGAAGCGAAATTATTTAAAGCGGCAGCAAGTAAATTATCGCTGTAAGTAGAACAGCGTATGAGAGTGCCTGAAAGAGAATACCTAAAGCAGTTTTTCTGTCAGCAGCTTTGCTTGCACTGTCAGCAACACGAGAGAGCTGTCCAAGTTTTCCAAAGTTGAACGTTCCCATAAAGCCATAGGCTAAACAGAATTTTCGACGAGACTGCACCCAGCCAATACTTGCAACCGCCAATGGAATGAAAATACCTAAACGTGCGCCACGAGGAGCATTTGTTGTCACGATTGTTACGAGTGCAAAAATTGAGAGTACTAATCCAATGAGCGCAACGATTTGTCGTTGTCTTATTTCACCTTTTCCAATATTGCAGGTACCAGGGATGTAATCAGTTGTGCTCAACTTATGCGTCTTCGAATTCATCTTCATCGATCCACGCCTCTGCAGTGGAATCTTCTTGACGTTCAATCCAAGACAAGAAAGAAGCAACCGCTTTAAAGGCTAAAAGCCCCACAGCAATAGCTGCCACAAATCGTCTAATTACTTTGAACATAGGATAAAAATACTCTTCTTTGAGAGCTTTTGCAGTATTTATAGATTACGAGTTGGTAAACGCCTGTTCAATATCCCGCCATAAATCTTCGACATTTTCGCATCCAACAGAAAAGCGAATTAGGTTTTCTGGGGTCAAAGTGCTTTCCGCGGGCCAACGCCTGCGGCGTTCCCATAAACTTTCGACTCCGCCCAAGCTAGTGGCATGGGTAATTATCTGCGAACTTTCGCAGATGCGATCTGCTTTAGCCGGTCCATCTTTTACTTCGAATGAAACGACCGCACCAAAACCTCGCATAAAACTCTTTGCGCGTTCATGCTGAGAATCTTGCGGTAACCCGGGATATCTCACTCGTGAGACACCAGGGTGATTACTTAGGCGTTTCGCTAATTCCAGTGCATTTTCTTGAGCTTTCTGAAATCGAAGCGGGAATGTGCGAAGTCCACGAAGTGCTAGCCACGCTTCATAAGGACCGGGAATGCCCCCGTGAATCTTTCTTATTTCGTGTAGTCGAGAGTGCAGTTCTGGCATCTTTGTTGAAAGTGAGCCCATGATGACATCACTATGGCCCGCGAAATACTTTGTAACTGAGTGCATCACGATATCGGCGCCCATTTCCAAAGGATTTTGGATTAGAGGAGTTGCAAAAGTGTTATCAACACCAACGCCAACGCTTAAATTACGCGCAGCAACTATCAGAGTTGGCATATCTGCAACTTCAAGTCCTGGATTAGTTGGGGATTCCAGCCACAGAAATGCGGCACCGTTCATTGCCTGAATTACTGCATCAGTATTTGCAATATCTACAAATCGAACTTCAAGACGGCCGCTCTCTTGAAAAGAATGCAGCATTGCCATGCTTCCGCTATAACCTTGATCTGATGCAACAACTGGAGCTCCGATTGGCAGTAATGCAAAGACAGCACTAATGGCAGCATTGCCAGATGAAAATGCAAGTGTCTGTCCACCTTCTAATTCACTGATTGCACTTTCTAACGCACTCCATGTTTCATTACCTGATCGACCATAACCAAGTGGTCCGCCAGCGTGATACGTAGAACTCAATGAGATGTCTGGATTGAGAGAGCCATCGTGTGTAACTGCTGGGCGTCCGGCAGAGATAGCAATGGTCTCTGGGCTTAATTTTGGATCGCTCATGAATGAAGCCTAACGCTTGCCAAGCACTGCCATGGCAGCATTATGACCAGGAATTCCGCTCACGCCACCACCGCGTTGTGCGCCGGCTCCGCAAATAAAGATCCGTGGATCATCAGTTTCCACACCCCAGATTTGTTTATCCCCATCTTCCTTGAATGGAAAACTTAGGTCGCGATGAAAAATATTGCCACGCGGCAAACGAACATCAATTTCTAGGTCCAAAGGGCTCTTTACTTCTATACACAATGATCCATCACTATTTACGGCAAGAACACTTTCAATTGGATCCACTAAGTAAGAGTTCAGTGCATCGAGGCAGCGCTTTGTGGCATTTTTTTTAGCCGCTTCGTTATTGTCTGTAAAAAGTTCTGCAGGAGTATGTAAACCGAAGAGAGTCAGAGTATGAAAACCCTTGTCCGCTAAATCATCACTTAAAATACTTGGATCAGTCAATGTATGGCAGTACATCTCCGATGGAGCGTGCTCAGGAATAGTTCCAGTATGCGCTGTTAAATAAGCATCTTCTAGCTGCTCATAGCTTTCATTTATGTGAAAGGTTCCTGAGAAAGCTCTTCTTGGATCTGCTCCTGATTTCAAACGTGGTAACTCTTTCAGTAACATATTAATTTTAAGCTGCGAACCAGATAGAGAATCTTTAGTTTTCTTTCCTATGATTCGATCAAGATGCGCTGGAGCGGCGTTACTCAATAAATATTCTGCCGAGTAGCTTTCGCCAGAAATAGTGTGGACTGTAACTCCCGTTGAGTCACTGAAAATCTTATTTATTTCGGAACCGGTTTGAATTGTTACACCATAAGATTTTGCAACTCTTTCTAACTCCTTCACCAAGGCGCCCATTCCGCCGCGTGGAACCTTCCACTCGCCAGTGCCATTACCCATCAAGTGATAAAGAAAGCAAATATTTGATTGAATAGATTCGGCTGAAACGAATGTTCCGATAAGCGCGTCTGTAAGAACGATTCCCCTAACCAAATCGTCGCGGAATTTAGATTTAATCACTTCTGACATTGGTTTTTCAATGAGGTGTTCCCACGTATCATCTTGCCCAATCAAGGTTTTCATTTCTGAGCGAGTGCGAAGTGGTTCAAGAAAAGTAGGAGCCATCTTTTGAGCAAATTTTTCTACCTCTGCATAAAACTCTCTCCAGGCTAAACCTTCGCGATCCGAGCCTGTTAACTCTTTAAAAGATTCTTCAGTTTCGTGATCCCAGAGACGAGATATATGCAATCCAAAATCTTTTCCATCTTTTTTGTATGGTGTGAAAGAGGAAACATCTCGAGAGATAGTTTCAAAATTTAAGCCAAGATCTTTAACAATTTGGTCTGGTAGTAGTGCAACCAAGTATGAATATCGAGAAAGTCGAGCGTCGTACTCTTTAAATGCTCGAACACTTGCTGTAGCGCCACCAATTTCTGCAGCGGCTTCAAGCATGAGTACTTTTTTGCCAGCTTTTGCCAAATATGAAGCCGCAACCAAACCATTGTGACCTGCGCCCATGATGATGGCGTCATATTTCATGCTTGAACTGTATTGCGCAGATTACTTAGGTTCAAGAATGAGTGAAACAGAGTTAATGCACCAACGTTGATCGGTTGGCGTATCAAAACCTTCGCCTTCAAATACGTGACCTAGGTGTGAATCACACGTTGCACATCGCACTTCCGTCCTAATTCGGGGTGCGAGAGATCTATCTTCAAGAAGAATAACTGCATCACTTTCACTAGGTGCGTAAAAACTTGGCCAGCCACATCCCGAATGAAATTTAGTTTCACTTCTAAACAACTCCGCATGGCACGCTTTGCACTTATACACACCTATGGTTTCAGTATCTGTGTACTCACCTGTGAAAGCTTGTTCAGTCGCTGCATTTCGCAGAACGTCATAAGAAAGCGGATCTAATTTAGCTTTGAGGGCATCCTCGTCAATCTCAACTTTTTTTCTCATAAACTAACCATTGATTCAGGAAAAAGTACGCCTGTACTTGAATGGCAATCATAGCCGTTTGGATTTTTCTCAAGATAACGCTGGTGATATTGCTCCGCCATAAAATACTGATTCTGACTTGCGGGCAACACTTGAGAAACTATTGTGCCAATCGAATGCTTGTCGAGCTCGCCTTGATAAATACTCATTGAAACTTCAACATCACGTTTTTGCTCATCAGAAGTTGTAAAGATTGCACTTCTATATTGAGAGCCGATGTCATTACCTTGACGATCTAGAGATGTTGGATCATGCATCTCCCAAAACTCTTTCAATAATCGAGAGTAAGAAATCTTGTCAGAATCAAAGGTAACTTTGACAGTTTCTGTATGCCCAGTCGTTCCTGTACACACTAGTTCGTATGAAGGATTTGAAACTTTGCCGCCCATATAGCCAACGCTTGTTTCAATCACACCATCTAATTTCCAGAATCGTCTTTCGGCTCCCCAAAAACATCCTGTTGCAAAATATGCAGTCTGCGTGCTCACCTCTTAATTCTCGCACCTCGCATCTGTTCTCGCACGCGCTGATAACCTTGTTCATGCGCCCCCGTAGCTCAGGGGATAGAGCACAGCCCTCCGGAGGCTGGTGCGCAGGTTCGATTCCTGCCGGGGGCACACATAAGCAATTGATCTTGATATCGGGCGACATAAATCACTTAATTCACAGAAATCTTTTGCCGTACATCCTTGTTTAACTAAGCAATACACGGGAGAATTAACTCATTGCGTTGGCATTGAAGCCTCGTATTTTTAAATCTCGAAAATCTTTTATTGTAGAAGGGATGGTTCAGTCATGGATTGGCGTCATCAATCTGCTTGTCGTGATGAAGATCCAGAACTCTTCTTCCCAGTTGGAAACACTGGACCGGCCATTACACAGATCGAAGAAGCAAAAAAAGTTTGCAATCGCTGTATTGTGAAAGAACCTTGCTTGGCATGGGCTTTAGAAAGCGGACAAGATGCGGGTGTGTGGGGCGGACTTTCAGAAGATGAACGACGTGCCCTCAAGCGCCGTGCAGCAAGAAATCGTGCACGTATGCAAGAACAAAATCAATTGAACAATCCTGCCTAAAGCGGGAACTTAAGCTTTGCAACCGTTGAATTCTTTGTTGACTTTAATTCAATAGATCCTTTTAGCTCGTTTTCTGTCAAGGTTCTAACTATCTGAAGCCCCAAGTTTGATGAAGTCCTAATATCAAAATCGCTAGGCAACCCGACTCCATCATCAGAGATTTCAATGACGCACTCCTTTCCCTGGCGGTCGATGCTGATGTGCAGACCTGAACCGGTTTCGACCAATCCATGCTCTAAAGCATTATGAATTAATTCAGTCATCACTAGGGCAAGTGGAGTCGCAATTCTCGGATCGAGGGAAGAAATCTCTCCGGTACGAGTGATTTTAAGTTCATCCATACGTGGACTTAAATCTAAAGCATGTGCAATAAGTGAATCCAATACCTGATCAAAGGCCACGCTGGCTTGTGAACTTGTCGAGAGGGTTTCGTGCACCAAAGCAATCGAGGCAATACGACGTACTGCCTCATCAAGTGCCGCACTTGCACTTGGATCTTCAATTCTGCGAGCCTGCAAACGTAACAAAGCTGAGACAGTTTGAAGGTTATTTTTTACACGGTGGTGAATTTCTTTGATAGTAAAATCTTTGGTGACAATTTCACGTTCACGGCGGCGTAATTCAGTCACATTCTGGATTAAAACAATTGCACCGATTCGATCACCTTTGGCAACTAGTGGTAAGACGATTAAATCAATTGTCCCCCCATCGTTTTCACACTCAGCACGCTGCAGTGATTTTCCACTCAAGCGACTTCTCAATCCTTGATCATCAGCTTCACGTGAATCTTTATTTATTTTCTCGCTAATTTCGCCGAGATTAAAACCTTCTAGATCGCTATCCCAACCGAGTCTGTTATATGCAGAACGTGCGTTCGGACTCGCATACGAAACAGTTCCATTAACATCTAGGCGAATTAATCCATCACCAACACGTGGCATTGGATCTAGATATGCATGCGCACCAGGATATGGAAATGTTCCTTCAGAAACCATCGCATAGAGCTTGTGTGCAATTTCGCGGTAGTTAAGTTCGAGCCTACTTGGTGTACGCATCGACTCGGCGCTTCTGTGTCGAGAAATTACTGCTATAACTTGAGAATCAAAAATGACCGGAACGGTTTCAACTTTAATCATTATTTCTCCGACTAATTCTGGTTCGGAGTCTCTAATGATTTCGCCATTAGAAAGTGCTTGATCAATCAGTGGCTTTGCACCCCACTCGATTTCGTCTCCAATAACATCATGTGTAAAAATAGTTGCTGCTGTTGTTGGGCGAATATGAGCTACGGCTACATAACCAGTCGGCCAACTTTTGAAATCTTTGCGAATGGGAACCCACAAAACTAAATCCGCAAAAGATAAATCTGCTAGCAATTGCCAATCAGCCACCAACTCTTGGATTTTATGAATATGAGCTGGCGTCAGCGGAGATCTACTTTGGAAAAGGTCTTCTAAACGTGCCATTACTTTGACTCCGAAATGTTCAAAAAATCGCCAATTTCTTGAGTCGCATACCAAGTCAATTCATCTTCAGTGGAGTTATACACAAATAAGGCTTCAACGTTGTCCCACAAGATTTTTTCAGTCAGTACAACACTTTCTTCAAGATGCTGTGAGATCAATTTTTCCGCAATTTCAAGTGCTATTACGTATCCACCTGAGTTCCTAGCAGCAATCATTGATACTTCGTACTCGGCTTCTTCTTCGTCTAAATCCGGGTTTTCAGTAATGAATTTAATTGTGGGAGCATAAACAATTTCTGGCGTGAAGTTTTTTTGGGCATAAAAATCCTTAACCTGGTCCAAGGTCATAGGAAGATATGCACGCATTGGCTAAGGGTATAAGAGTTTAGGAAATCATTTCACTAGCAATTTCTGCCAATGCCTTTCGAAGCGCTCCCCGTTCATTTACCTCAGCTAGCGTCGATCGTGAATCCGATGAATCACTCGTATTGCGCTTATCCGCTGGAAGAACAAATAGATGTGCTGCTTTGTGGTCGGTTGCTGTGCTCAGAAAAAGCTTCTCCTCTTCCTGCCCTTGACGACCATTTGAACGCATATTCAAAACAAAAGTAACCGTAGAAATAATTGAAGTTCGGTTGAGAATTGAGGTAATTTTTTTAAACCGCACCTGTCCAATTCGGTCAGGACGAGCAATGATCCATAACTCATCTGCGTGATCCCCTGCCCATGTAATGACTAGCGAATCAGCTCGGCGATCGGATAATTGCGAAGATAGGTCATTAATTCTGCCAGCATCAATAATTATGTAATCGAATTCTGATTGTGATTGTTCCATGACAGAATCAAATTCTGCGATTCTCTCTCGCGTGAGTTCTTTTATATACATCAAAGGTGAAGATAGTCGCCAGCGTTCTTCATCGAATAGATTTCTCTGATCGAGGTATACAGCAATATTTGGATCTCCAAAGTTTGCATCGATCAGCAATACTTTCTTTTCCTTCAGAGATAACTCGTATGCAAGATTTATCGAAATAGTGCTTGCACCTGTACAAGAGCCGGCCGATGCAATGGCAATAACACGTGCACGTTTATTGGATTGAATTAGTGGAGTGAGTTTACGAATCAAGGGTGAGCGTACAAAACCGCGGATAAAAGTTGCCAACTGTGCCGCACCCGCTGGAATCTCATGCAATCCGTCGTCACTAATCCGAATTGAATTAGCAGATGCAAAACCTATTATCTGCCGAAAATTAAGCGTTAAGGCTTCAAATGCTGCAAGGTCAAAATCATTAAGGTCAGGAGAATAAAGAAGTATTGCCGAACTTGCTAGATCAGGTTTAGATGTAACGAAATCACGGAGTGAATCAAAATCTACAGCGCGATGAATAACACTCCATCCTTGTGTAAAGAGAGTTCCGGAAACAAAACTCTCTTGCTCGGAGTTTGAAATTGCAGTGACTATTACTGGAAGGGCAATCTCAGCCATGTGAACTCACAAGCACAACTCGGCCTTGCGATGTGGCTCCTAAAAGTAAAAGAACTTCATCTGACTGTACGGCAACTGTGAGCCCAACTTCGCTTCCAAAATTCGAACCACTTTTAGTTATCGCCAATACGTGTGCACCGGCAATTACTAACTCCGGCACTAGTTGAATTTCACCATTTGTATCTGCTTGCACCCAATAAATATCTATGGAGGAACCAGGTTGAATTCCTTCAGGTGCGTCGGCAGAACGAATACTCAAAGGTACTGAGCTAAGTGACAGAGCACTCGATTGATTAGAAACGGAAGTTCGTGCAATTAGTTCGTGCGCCTCGATACGTACTTTTGTGTATGAACCAACAACTTCGGACTCCTGACTAATGTAATTTGCTGCGACACTGCCAAGAGTTACTTGTACACGGGTGAGATCATTTTCAGTAATTTGGTGTCCAGGAAGTAAGAATGTAGTCGAAACAATCATTGTTGTTTTCTGGTTCGCCAACGACGAGAAAATGAATGCACTGATCAGAGATGCTGCAATTAGCGAAATAGCTAGGATTAAACGTGAACGCGAATTTTTTCTTTGAGTAGCCATAGCCAGGTACTCAACGCCATAATTCCAAATGCCTTCCCTGGAATACACACTCATACTTTTTGATGAGTATTCGCTCATCTCTTTACATCTTTATTCCTCTAAGAAATCGCGGCAATCTCTCTGCATGACAACTGTAGAAAGCATTCCATTACTTAAACCCGTTATATACGCCGAAGTTTCCAGCTGTGAGGCCGAAGATTGGCAACATCCAATGTTGGAAATTTTTCGCCCCATTGTTGAAGAGCATGAAAAACAGAAAGCGCGCTTGTATCTCATTCCTTCATCTTTTGACGATGAATATGATCCAGATTTTTCACCTCAGCCCACGTCTGCAAGTGATCTGCCTGAGTTGCATGAATGGACGATGAGATTCGTGGTCAGTGTTCTTGAAATCTGGGCAGGGCGCCGATCTCCATCGCAATTAACTCGAATGTGTCATAGAAAAATATTTACAGAACTTCATGCTCGAGCGGGAAGTATGAAGGAGGTTGGAAAACTGCGCACAATCCATCAAAGTGAACCTTTAGATGGAATATGCGAATCAGTAGTCACAGTCAGATATGGGGAGAGATTGCGTGCGCTTTCAGTGAGGTTTGAAGGTGTAGATAATCGCTGGTTATGTACTTCCCTAGATTTACTTTAAAAAATTAAGCAGCACCATGGCAACGCTTGAATTTCTTTCCTGAACCACAAGGGCATGGACCATTCCTTGAAACATCCGTCGAACGTGTTACGCCATCTTCATCAGCTGCTGTGTACTTAAGCGCAGCAGCTGGTGCTTCTGGTTGTTCTAGGCCTTTTGCTTGAACTTTGTTTCCGCCTTCAACTTGAACTTCGATATTGAACAAATAGCTAGCAATTTCTTCCTTGATTGCGTCCATCATTGCTGTAAAAAGATCAAAACCTTCGCGTTGATATTCAACAAGCGGATCACGTTGCGCCATGGCGCGAAGGCCAATACCTTCTTGTAAATAATCCATTTCGTATAAGTGTTCACGCCATTTACGATCAAGAACTGAGAGAAGTACCTTGCGCTCTAGTTCGCGCATTACTTCACTACCTAAATCCTGCTCACGTTTTTGATAAGCAAGGGCCACATCTTCGAGAATTCGAGCTCGCAAGAAATCAGAGTCGAGTCCTGCACGAGATCCAACTTCTTCTTCAAGTTGTTGGATTGTAAATGTGACTGGATAAATAACCTTAAGAGCCGTCCACAGTTTTTCTAGATCCCAATCTTCAGGAAAACCTTCGGCCGTAGCCGCGTCAACATAGGCACCAAGTGTTTCGCTCATGAATTCCCCGACTTGATCCTTTATGTCTTTGCCTTCAAGGACCAAACGACGCTCTCCATAAATTACTTCGCGTTGGCGATTCATGACATCGTCATATTTAAGAACATTTTTACGGATTTCAAAGTTTTGTGCTTCAACTTGTGTTTGAGCAGAGCGAATCGCATTCGAAACCATCTTGGATTCAATTGGCTCATCATCAGGTATACCTGCAGCTGATAAGAAACGTTCTACTAAGCCCGAGTTAAATCGGCGCATGAGTTCGTCTTGTAGTGATAAATAGAAACGAGATTCTCCAGGATCGCCTTGGCGACCAGAACGTCCACGTAACTGATTATCAATGCGTCGAGATTCGTGACGTTCAGTGCCGAGTACATACAAACCACCCAAAGCGCTTACGTCGTCATGACCCTTTGCAACTGCGGCTTTTTGTTTTGCTATTTCATCTGGCCAAGCAGCTTCGTATTCTTTTGGATTATCTACAGGTGATAAACCCTTGCGCTGCAATTCGAAATCTGCCATAAATTCTGGATTACCGCCGAGCATAATGTCTGTTCCACGACCTGCCATATTTGTTGCAACTGTTACTGCGCCTACAACACCGGCACGCGCAATAATTGCTGCTTCACGTTCGTGATGCTTTGCGTTAAGAACTTCGTGTGGCACTCCACTCTTCTTTAGAAGTGCCGACAGTTCTTCTGATTTTTCTACACTGACAGTTCCAACTAGTACTGGTTGGCCTTTACGGTGACGCTCAACAATATCTGCAGTGACTGCAGCGAATTTTCCAGCTTCGGTTTTGTACACCAAATCTGGTTGATCAATACGTACCATCGAGCGATTCGTTGGAATTGGCACAACTCCAAGCTTGTAAATTTGATGAAATTCCGAAGCTTCTGTCATTGCAGTACCGGTCATGCCTGAGAGTTTTTCGTACAGACGGAAGTAGTTCTGCAAAGTAATTGTCGCAAGAGTCTGATTTTCATCTTTAATTTCAATGCGTTCTTTGGCTTCTAGGGCTTGGTGCATACCTTCGCTATAGCGTCTACCAGCAAGAATACGTCCAGTGTGCTCGTCAACAATTAGAAGCTCACCATTCATAACAACATAATCTTTATCGCGCTTATAGAGTTCCTTGGCACGAATTGCATTATTGAGATAGCCAATCATCGGTGTATTGGCGGCCTCGTAAAGATTCTCAATCTTGAGTAACTCTTCTACTCGGGTGACTCCCTCTTCAAGTATTCCAACAGTGCGCTTTTTTTCATCGACTTCATAGTGACGTCCGCGTTCAAGTTTTTGTGAAATCTGACTGAATTCGACGTACCACTTTGTTGCTTTATCAGCTGGTCCGCTGATGATTAAGGGAGTACGAGCCTCGTCGATCAAAATTGAGTCAACTTCGTCAACAACTGCAAAGAAGTAATCTCTGTGCACGCAATCATCTAAATTCCATGCCATGTTGTCACGTAAATAATCAAAACCAAATTCATTATTTGTTCCATAGGTAATATCTGCACCATATGCTTCACGGCGTTCGACTGGAGTCATATTTGCAAGGATTACTCCAACATTTAAACCTAAGAAACGGTGGACGCGACCCATCCATTCGCTATCGCGTTCTGCAAGATAATCATTGACTGTAACAACGTGAACGCCCCGACCCGCAAGCGCGTTTAAATATGAAGGAAGTGTTGCCACAAGAGTTTTACCTTCACCGGTTCGCATTTCGGCGATGTTGCCACGGTGAAGTGCGGCGCCACCCATAAGTTGAACGTCATAGTGGCGCTGTCCAAGTGTTCTTTTTGCCGCTTCGCGCACAACAGCAAATGCTTCAGGCAGAAGTTGATCAAGAGTTTCGCCTTGCGCGTATCGATTTTTAAAAATTTGAGTTTGCTCGCGTAATTCATCATCGCTCATTGCAATCATGCGAGGTTCTTGTGCATTTACAAGTACAACTAATTTACTTAGATCTTTGAGAATTCGACCTTCGCCAGCGCGCATAATGCGATCAAAAATTGCTGGCATCACTTCTCCCTTTCTAAGTTTCTAATCAGTCAGTTTCGGCAACTGGCCTATCTTAGCGGTGGCGAGAGGCAAGCAGTAATTGCCGCTATCACCCTTATTCCGCGCACTTCTAGGGCCCTTCGGGCTTCAAGAAGAGTTGCACCTGTTGTGAGCAAGTCATCAACAAGAATCACATCTGTATCAACTCCCAATGTGGACAATTTATTCCTATCAATTGCCAATGCTTGATAAATATTTTCACCCCGCTGATGTGCATTGAGCTCTGACTGATCCCTTATTTTTCTGGTGTGAACAAGTAAATCAATACAATCTAATGATTCGTTACGGGCAACTGAGTGGGTTAATTCAGAGAGAAAATCTCGTCCCCTTTTTCTATTAGAACTTTTTCGCGAAGGCGCTGGAACAAGTATTCCAATCTCAAAATCACGTAGCAATAAATGTAGGCAATGTGAGAGTGCGTGAATAATTAAATCATCGGCTGCCTTGATGCCATTTTCTTTTGCTGAAAGAATAATTCTTTTCGCAACTGGTGAGTACAAAACTGCTGAATAAATATGCATTGAATCTAAAGTCGTTCGATATAAGTGTGGATTCCAAAGCACCCTACATTGAGAGCAAATTGTGGGACCAAGAGCACGGCAGCCAAAACAACGACTTGGAAATAAGATTTCTGTTAGAGATTTAGGTTTAAACACACATGCATAATGTCAATATTTACTCTGTAATCACCGAATAATCTCGGGACTGTGGGTACTTACAGAGAATAATCTTTAGGTTCAAGTCGAATCAATCGTGATTCGATTGTGTTACCAGCTATACGTGGAAGAGTTAAAACAAAATGAGCACCTTGACCTGGACGACCCCACACTTCGAGTTCGCCATTGTGCAAACGCGCATCTTCTAAAGCAATCGATAAACCTAAACCAGTTCCGCCACGAATTCGCGAACGAGATGGATCTGCCCGCCAGAATCGATCAAAAACACGAAGGAGTGAATTGGCATCAATACCCACTCCATGATCGCGCACTGCCACAGCCACATCATTGTCGTTGTATTCAACATTGATATTTATAGGTTTTGAGTCAGCATGGTCAACAGCGTTATTAAGCAAATTGCGCAAAATTCTTTCAACTCTTCGTATATCTGCGTTTATCTGTAAATCTTCACTATAAGGAGTGAAAATTATCTTCGTACCATTTTCCTTTGCAACAAGTTCAAGATCTTCAATACTTCTATTAATGAGAGAAATTAAATTGAAGTCAACAGGTTCAAGGACGGCCACTTCGGCATCAAATCGACTGACTTCCAATAAATCTTCAAGTAAACGTTCGAAGCGATCGATATTTCCCACCAAGAGCTCGGCGCTTCTCGCGGTTTGTGGATCAAAAGTACCTCGGGAGGAATAAATAACTTCAGAAGCCATGCGCAGGGTAGTTAAAGGTGTTCTTAATTCATTAGGCGAGGACCTTGGAATTGGTAACTTAGGTGGTATTGGTGGTGCGGCTGGTAATGTGATGCCTTTACCAGGATTCACTGAGATATTTCAAAGAGCTTTCTTAGCTAAGATTGGATTATTAGAAGAGAGCGCAGCGAACATGATTCCGGCTGGTAATCCAAACTTGATTAAACAAGCAAAGATGAGAAAAACGGTAGGATATAGTGAAGCTGGTTCTGGTCTTTCTTGTACAGTAAATATTAAATTTTTATGTGAATATGAACTAAAGTATATTTCTGGTATAGATCCGACTATCGTGTGGATGGACTTAATCAGTACGATTACTAGATTTGCCACATCCGAGAGTGATGTTTATGGTTTAAGTAAAGCAGTGTCTGCAAAATTAATTAGATGGGCAAATAATCCAAGTACTTTATTGAAGGATGTTTTTCAAGGAATTAAAGATTCGATAAATGTGATAGTTCAAAAAGTTACAAAAT
This sequence comes from Actinomycetota bacterium, assembly GCA_010032875.1. Taxonomy (GTDB): domain Bacteria; phylum Actinomycetota; class Actinomycetes; order Nanopelagicales; family Nanopelagicaceae; genus Planktophila. The sequence goes on from RGSB01000016.1 coordinate 19,079, forward strand.
TT
>RGSB01000151.1 GCA_010032875.1 Actinomycetota bacterium
GAGTTAGGAAGATCTGCCAGGGCTGAATCTGGTGTAAAAATTCGTCAACCACTTTCAAGAGCGCTCGTTTCAGCTCCAGGCTGGGCAAAGATATCTGAGGAGATTAAAACTCATATCGCCGAAGAGTTAAATATCCAAAAACTAGATGGCATTCATGTAGCAGAGGCAGATTTAGTTGATGTATCAGTCAAGGCTAATTTCAGAACCCTTGGCACAAAGTTCGGTGCTGATGTTCAAATAATTGCTAAAGCCATCACCTCAGCTAATCACACAGAGATGGTTAAACATTTGCGCGAGAATAAATCCTTTGAATTATCAGTTAACCTAGCAAATGGTTCAAAATCTGCTGAAATTGATATTGATGATTTGGTTGTGACTGAAACACCTCGAACTGGTTGGTCTGTTGCATCCCATGCCGGTGAAAGCTTGGCTTTAGATTTGGCATTAACCCCTGAGTTAATTCAATCAGGGCTAGTACGTGAGGTTATTAGAGCGATCCAAGAGGAGCGCAAAAAGATTGGCTTAGATGTTAGTGATCGCATCACCGTTAATTGGAATGCGCCTGACCAGGTTGCAACCGCTATTACATCAGCTGTTGCTGAAATTAGCGCGGAGGTTTTGGCCACTACTTTGGTGCAAGACAAAGGTCAAAGTAGTGATGGCAATGAGCTAGGACTTTGGTTAAATTTAGTAAAGAATTAAAGAATTATTACTAAACGCATTAGCAACTGAACAACGAAAAATACAACAATAAAAGAAAGATCGAGTGAAATACCGCCTAGCCGTAGCGGTGGGACAAATTGTCTAACAAAACTAAGTGGTCGATCTGTAACTGAGTAAATCAATTCTGCAATCCCTAGAAATATGCCGCGAGGGCGAAAATTTGGTGAAAAAATTCGGATGTAATCAAGAATTAATCGACCAACTAATGCAATTAGGAATAAATTGAGTAACCAGTAAACAAGACCAAAAATGGAGCTCATTAGAAGAAAGCTAAATCAGCTTTGGTTAAAGAAGCTTGCTTGCGCTGCCGATGTTTTATCCTCAACACTTACTGAAACATTTGGTGGGGTAAGTAGAAATACCTTTGGTGTAACTCGCTCGATGCTGCCATGATGACCGAAAACTAAACCGGATGCGAAATCAACTAAGCGCTTTCGCTCACTCTCTTCCATGTCACTTAAATTCATAATCACTGGCTTACCTTCACGGTAATGTTCACCGATCAAACGTGCTTCGCTATATGTGCGAGGAGTTAAAGAGATAATGTGATCCATAATTTTTGACGAATCAACATGTGGCATTAACTCAACATTTGATTTTGCCACTGGCTTGCTACTCGCACGAACTAATCGCGGTGCTCGCTCAGTTATTTGGTTATTGCCGTGGTCTAACTCTTCCTCATCCATG
>RGSB01000152.1 GCA_010032875.1 Actinomycetota bacterium
CGACGGTACAGATCGTTGAGATCTGAAGTCGCAAAGCGACCACCATCGAGTTGAACCATAGGACGTAGATCAGGTGGAATAACCGGAACGCAATCAAGAACCATTGAAGCAGGGTGGTTACTTGTTGTCATGAATGCATTGACGACTTTGAGTCGCTTAATGGCGCGAGTCTTCTTTGCACCCTTTCCATTTTCAGAGAGATCGTTAAGGATTTTGTACTCAGCTTCGAGATCAAAAGTTTCTAGACGCTTCTTAATTGCTGCAGCGCCCATATCTCCCTTGAAATACATGCCGTAACGGTCACGCATTTCGCGGTAAAGGTTTTCATCACCTTCGAGATCTTGAACCTTAAGGTTTTTAAAGCGAGTCCACACATCTTCTAGGCGTGTGAGTTCGCGCTCTGCACGATCACGAATTCCCTTGAGTTCGCGCTCTGCACTCTCTCGAACCTTTCGCTTTACATCTGACTTCGCATCTTCTGATTCGAGTTCAGCAATATCTGCCTCGAGCTTCTTGGTACGAACGTCTAGATCATTATCGCGACGTGTTTCAATCTTCTTGCGATCATTTGCCAACTTCTTCTCAAGTTGTGGCATATCTTCTTCGCGCGCTTCTGCATCAACTTCTGTAATCATGTAAGCAGCAAAGTAAATAACTTTTTCTAAATCCTTAGGTGCAAGGTCTAGTAAATATCCAAGACGTGATGGAACGCCCTTGAAGTACCAGATGTGTGTTACTGGTGCAGCAAGTTCGATATGACCCATACGTTCGCGACGTACCTTTGCGCGAGTTACTTCAACACCGCAACGTTCGCAGATGATTCCCTTGAAGCGTACGCGCTTGTACTTACCGCAATAACATTCCCAGTCACGAGTAGGTCCGAAGATCTTCTCGTCAAAGAGTCCATCCTTTTCAGGCTTTAGTGTGCGGTAGTTAATTGTCTCTGGCTTCTTTACTTCGCCAAATGACCACTCACGAATGTTCTCAGCCGAAGCTAATCCAATTCGCAGTTCATCAAAGAAGTTAACGTCTAACATAGTTATATTCCCTCTCAGACTTCTTCAACACTGCTTGGCTCAACTCGTGACAAGTTGATACCTAGCTCTTCGGCGGCACGGAATACTTCTTCATCGGTATCGCGCATTTCAATTGCTACACCTTCTGAAGAGAGAACTTCCACATTGAGACATAGTGATTGCATTTCCTTAATGAGAACCTTGAATGATTCTGGAATTCCAGGTTCAGGAATGTTTTCACCCTTAACAATTGCTTCATAAACCTTTACGCGACCAAGCACGTCATCAGATTTAATAGTGAGTAACTCTTGGAGTGTGTAAGCAGCACCGTAAGCTTCCAGTGCCCACACTTCCATTTCTCCGAAGCGCTGACCACCGAATTGAGCCTTACCG
>RGSB01000153.1 GCA_010032875.1 Actinomycetota bacterium
ACGGGCAACCAGGACTTAATGAATTATCCGCTGACCTCGGTGCAATTGATGCACGCGAAGTAAACACAATGCGTTTAGCACCGGACATCGAAATCCGTGTTGGTCGCTACGGTGCGTATTTACAACAAGGTGAAGGTGAAACACGCAAGCTTGCAAACATTCCAGAGACAATGGCGCCAGATGAGTTAACACTGGATGCTGCAATCGAAATTCTTGCAAAGCCATCGGGAGAGCGCGAACTCGGAATTGATCCTGCAACTAACTTGCCAATCATTGCGAAATCCGGTCGCTTTGGTCCGTACATCACAGAAGTTTTCCCCGTAGAAGTTGTTCCAGAAGGTGCGAAGAAAAAGCGCAAGAAAGCGGATGATCCAAAACCAAAGACAGCATCCCTTCTTTCAACAATGACACTAGATACAGTGACGTACGAAGATGCAATTAAATTGCTCTCACTTCCACGTGTACTCGGCACCAACAGTGCAGGCGAAGAAATCACTGTACAAAAATGTACGTCACCGACGGTGAAACAAATGCAACGCTACGTCGCGGTGACACACTCGAAGCTCTAACTCTTGATCGCGCACTCGAATTACTTGCTGGCCGCCGCGCGTGGGAAGCTGAAAACGGGCCATCTCCAAAGAAGTCACGTAAGAAGGCTGCCCCTAAGAGCCCAAAGGCTAAGGCGCCATCTCTAACCAAGAACACAGTCAAAGCTACTGGCAAGAAGAAAGCCGCAAAAAAGAAAGATTAGTTTTTAGTGCCTGGAGCCAAAACTTTTAAGCCCAGTTGCTCTGCATTTTTAGCCATTAGTTTGTCGTATGTAATTAAACCGCCTGTAGCTGTGCTTAGGAATATTAATGTTGCAACATGAATTGCATCGAGAGAACGCAGAGTAACTTCGTGCGAGAAATTTTCAGCAATAGTAAGAATGCTTGGAATAGGCTCGACAATATTTATTTTGGCTAACTCGCTTTGTGCAAGCTGTACCCGTGAAGGGTCGATTCGCTGAACTGTTCGCAAAACTTCAACCCGAGAGATGCTTGAAGTGATGGCAGGTTCTGTAATGAATTTAGCGAGGGCGGCACTCTCATCCTCTTGAAAAATAATTTTTAGAATGGCAGAGCTATCTAGGTAGTAGCTCAATATCTAGCCTCAGCCCGCATCTCGAGCAATACCTGCGACGCACTCTTTGTGCCCTTGAGTTTTGCTGGACTCTTAGTTGGTCGCCACTCAGGGTTACTTGCAGGTGTAATAAATCCTGCTTCAATAAACTCTTCATATAAGGATCTTGCGATAGGCACAAGGCGAGCAACTGGAATGCCATGTTCCGTTATTTCTACAACGGACCCTTCTTTTACTTGATCCAAAATTTGCGAAGCGGATTGACGCAATTCACGAACTCCGAAAG
>RGSB01000154.1 GCA_010032875.1 Actinomycetota bacterium
GTATAGTTGCCATTGTTAGACAATACAAGCAGATTGCTCAGACCATTCGAAAAGTCACCAGCATCACGATGTGCTGCTGTTCGGAAAGTTTTGTTTACTGTGATTGTTGTAAACACAGTCTGTGGAACCAAGAATGCTGGATCAATTTGATCTGCTGCAGCACGTTGAGCCGCATGACGAGTCGGAAGTAACTCAGCAAATCCACGATCGAGTGTTTGTAGAAACGGAAATGACAATTTAAATTTGTCATATGAGTGTTGTGTATAAGCAGTAGCACGACCGTATGGAATGCGAGGATAACGATCAAACCATCCAGCAATACCTGACAACACTACGTTTGCATAAGTGGTGTCCGAAATATATGTTTCTTCAACACCACGTGCTTCTTCTTTGCGTTGTTTGATTGGCATCTTAATGGCTTTCTTGAGCCACTTCTCAAAATCAAATTCATCATCTTTGACCTTTGCGCTCAACCAAACAAGACCACGTGATGATCCTGCATCAGAATATTTTTCTCGCAGCAGTTCTACTTCTTGAGCGACATCAACTTTGATGACAGAATTTTCTGGTTGCTTCTTAAAGAACTCAAGAACACGCAATTGAAACTCAGTTGCCCATTCACGACCGCCGCACTTCTCACCTTTCGGTCCAGCAGCAAGTCCACGATTTTGAGTTGGTGTTGCTGCTTCACGCAAGCCAGCATATGCATCATCTTGCTGCTGCTTGCTGAAATAATTTTTACGAAATTTAAATGCAACGTTGCTTTCATCTTCGCTATGAAGATAGCAATCTGTGTCCTCATTGATTACTACATCAAAATGAGATTCGTCCAAGAATTGACCGAGCAAATGCTCACATCCAAGAATTGACCGAGCAAATGCTCAGAATCAACTTTTGATTTTGCGATGATTACTTTGGTCATATTTTTCTCCTGTCTTGATATTATATATCCAGAAGAATACAATGTCAAATCCCAAATGAAACTGTGGGGGCATTGCACCCCCACAGAACATGTTTCAGTTTTTAAGAATTGGCAGATTAGCCATTCATCGAAACGCTGATAGCATTACGATAGAGGGTCTTGCGAGCGCGAGCAATCTGACCACGATCGAGATACTTCTCGAAAGCAGCCGAAGGATTGCCAAGGCGATACGCAAACACCTTCTCACCGCGCGAATTGGTCACGCGATTGGTGTATACAGAGATACCCTCATTGCGTGCACGATATGCGAGATCAGCAGCATTGTCGACCTTGAACATAGCACGAACCTGACGGCTGGTGACTGTGTTGCCATCGGCAAGATAGCTGACAAACGAGTTAAGTGCAGTTGACATATAATATACCTTCACAAAAAAACCCCTTCAATAATATTGCAAAGT
>RGSB01000155.1 GCA_010032875.1 Actinomycetota bacterium
TTCGCCATTCATCACATCTGTGCCTTTAGGTGGTGATGTCACAACGCTTCCATCTAGGTGTAATAAAACAAGCCGACGTGGGGGATTTCCGAGGTTATAAATCTTTGCAACGGTTTCTTGTCCGCGATAGCAACCCTTTGCCATATGAACTGATTTATTGAGCACACCAAGTTCGTTAGGAATTGATTTGTGATCTGTTTCAAAACCTATGCGCACTCGTCCTGCAGCAACGCGCATTGCATCAAGTGCCCATGTGCCTACTTGTGTAGCGCTTTCGTTAAAAACTTTTCGCATATCCTCTAATTCGTTACGTGGCACAAGTGCATACGGTCCACCAAGATCTGTCATTGCACCCGGAGCGCGCAACACTGCAAATTCCGATGAAGCATCGCGCACATCGACTCGCAACATAAATTTCATCTTATTTAAATACTCAATCAACGTTTGCTTATAACCGGGATCTAAAACTAAAAAGACAGTGTCGCCATCATCTACTAACAAGAATTGATATTCGACGTGACCTTGCGGATCAAGAATGAGAGCTTCTTGCCACTGTCCGGGTTGTAATTGTTCGTGGTGCTGAGTTGTCAGTGCATGCAACCACGTCAGGCGATCTTCACCTTTGATTGCAACGATTTCTAGATGAGATAAATCTGCCCACGCCGTGCCAGCTTCCAGTGCGCGTTGTTCTTTTACTGGCTCGCCGAAATGCCAAATAGCGCCCTTATCTGGGCCATCTTCAACTAGTACTGCGCTCACTTCGACTGGGCTTACTTTTGCTTAGCAAAGCAGGCAGCGCATGTGCCATAAATAGCAAAGTGTGAAACATCTGTTTTAAATCCGTAATCATCTGCGAGCGCATTAACGAATTGGCTTGCAATTTCAATTGGTGCATCGCCCACTGCTTCACAACTTCCGCAGACAAGGTGTAAGTGCGTTAGCTCTTCTGCTGCGTGATATGTGGCGCCACCGTGGCCAAGGTGTGTGTGCTGAACAAGGCCGACGTTTTCAAGTGTTTCTAAGTTGCGATAAACGGTAGATAAGTTAATTCCCGGATGCGTCAAACGAACTTTTTCTGCAACATCTTCGGGTGTTGCGTGGCCTAATTCGCGTACTGCAGATAAAACTAATTCGCGCTGCGGTGTAAGGCGTAATCCCTTATCGCGTAACTCGTGCTTGTCGGCCATGCGATAAGTCTAATCTAGATTTGAATAACTAAATCTGTTGGAACTCCTGTAGAGGCTTTTACGCTTAATTCCTTACGCACCCCCGGTGCAAGAACCACGAGAGTCCATGCACCTGGGGCTGCGAAGAAACGAAATTGTCCATCGGTATTAGTTGGAACTTCTG
>RGSB01000156.1 GCA_010032875.1 Actinomycetota bacterium
ATTAAGAAGTAAGGGATGGATAAAAAGAAATAAATGATTGGTGAAATCTCCTCCTTCTCAAACGCCTTAGCAAATGGCTTCACCAATACCCTTGGTGGCAAATCCACCCAACAATCCTCCTGGCGCAACACATTACGGGGCTCCACCACAATCGCATTTGCTTTAATCTGTGTGGTAATTGCATTTGATCTAAGCTCATTAACATTACGTGTTGTTGTTATTGGATTACTTGCTGGCTTTGTTGGCGGCCTTGGTCTTCCTCTTATCTACCAAGCATTCTCAGTCTCTTCAGTCTCATTTGTGGGACCAGTTGTGGCATTGGTGCAATCTTTTAACCTAATCCTCTTTGCTGTCATCGTTAAAAATGAGGAGTTATCTATTTTGTTTCCAATTGCTGCTGCGTTAGGTGCAGCAGGTTTATATCTTTGCTCTCGCCAAGGGGTAAGTTCTCAGAAGGCAACATTTAGCGCTTTCTTTTTAACCGCATCTGCTGCCACATTCTTCTCTGGCTTCTCCTTCATTATGACCTTAATTGAAAACAATGAGATCCTGCCCGCACTCTTTGGCGCAAGAATTGGGGTATTACTAGTTTCATTTCTCTTTCCCCCAAAGAGTGATAAGAAGGTATTTACTAAACCAGTTGGCTGGCGCAAATTCGCACTCCTTTCTGGCACATGTGAGATCATCGCCAATCTATTTTTCATGTTAGCAATCAACAACTTAGAGTTAAGTAAGGTGGGCATCTTTATGGCATCTGCCCCTGCCCTATCTGTCCTAATTGCAATAAAGCTGCTCCACCAAAAACCCTCCCTAGTTAACTGGGCAGGAATTGCAGCAACAAGTGGGGCGCTGGCGTTGATTGCGGTGGGGTGAGGAACTTTAATTTGAAGGAATCAGCTTCTTAAAGTATTCAGCAGTTGCCTTATCTTCAAAATACACATAACAACCTTTCATTCCTCGGCTCATCAAAGTTCGGTAGGTATTCCTGATCAATTCATCTGCCTTAGCATCAGCGACTTCAGGATTCGATTTTCGTTCAGTTTTGTACCCATTTAATGACTTGTCAGACTTCGCTCTTCCCTCTGGCTCCGTTAATAATTCGCCGTTCACAACGCGTAGGTCACCACCAATAATCACTCCCACATAATCTACTTCTAAGCCCTGACACGTATGAATACAGCCCACTTCATCCACCGATTTCGGATTAATGATCCACTCATTTCCATAGCTAGCTAAATTCCAGCGAGCCTTATAACCCTGACTCTTAAACTCTATGTCATAAGCCTTGGAATCATTCTTACTCGTCCAATTCCAGCAGTAGCCAGCAACTACTCGAGATTTATTGCTCTC
>RGSB01000157.1 GCA_010032875.1 Actinomycetota bacterium
CCATGGCACTTGCCATGCGCCCAAAGATATTGATGTTGGATGAACCAGCAGCGGGCATTAGCCCAACAGAGCGTGGTCGTTTAGTCGATCTACTTAAATCACTCGATAAAGATATGACCTTAGTTTTAATTGAACACGATATGGCTGTGGCCCTTGCTGTTGCAGACGAAGTTATCGTGATGCATGACGGAACCATGTTTATGCATGGTTCTCCAGATGAAATTCGTACGAGTTCTGCAGTTCGCGATCTCTACTTAGGGAGCAATCATGAGTGACCTCATTATTTCTGGCGTTGAAGCTGGTTACGGTCATGTGCGCGTGCTTCATGGCGTAAACCTCAAGGTTTCAGATAAACCAGTTGCTCTCATGGGCCGCAATGGCATGGGTAAAACCACACTCGCTCAAGCAATCATGGGTCTTAACGCTACAACTGCAGGAACGATTACATATGGTGATGTGACGCTTACAGGTTTATCACCAACAAAGATTGCGAATGCAGGTATCGGATATGTCCCACAAGGACGTCGTGTATTCCCATCTCTTACAGTTGATGAACACTTACGAATTCTTGAAAAGCGCAACAGTCAATGGACTGCTAAAAAAGTTTACGATTTGTTCCCTCGTCTTGCAGAGCGAAAGAAAAATGGCGGAGCAATGCTTTCTGGTGGCGAGCAGCAAATGCTTGCAATTGGACGAGCATTAATGACTAACCCAACTCTTTTGTTAATGGATGAACCATCCGAAGGTTTAGCACCGGCAATTGTGGAGCACCTCGGTAATTCACTTCGTGATCTTGTTGCCCAAGGTCAACGTGTATTGCTGATTGAACAAAACCTTAAGTTTGCTTCAACGTTGTGTGATGAGATCGTGATTCTTTCCAATGGTGAAATTCAAGCAACTGTGTCATCAAAGGAATTGCGCGCAAGTGCAGAGCTACAAAATAAATATCTCGGGGTCGCTTAAAGAGAAAAAGGAGTCAGAAAAATGTCAAAGACTTTGCGTGTTGCAATGATTGGCTATGGCTTCATGGGAAAAGTGCACTCACATGCATGGAGAAGCGTTAATCACTTCTTCCCTGATGCTCCACAAATAGAAATGACGGTTATCTGCGGCCGCAGTAAAGATGCACTCGAAGCCGCACGTGTCACTTTCGGTTGGAATGAAGCCGAAACTGATTGGAAGAAAGTAATTGCTCGAAGTGATATTGATGTGATTGATATCTGCACCGCAGGAGATACTCACGAAGAAATCGCTATTGCAGCCCTCAAAGCAGGCAAACATGTAATCTGCGAAAAACCGCTTGCAAATAATGGCAAGGAAGCAAAGGCCATGGCAGATGCGGCAGCAGA
>RGSB01000158.1 GCA_010032875.1 Actinomycetota bacterium
ATCGCCGCCGATTACTCTATGAGTGAATGAGGCAACAGGTGTGCCATCAAATTTCTTACCGGTGTAAATAACCACATCACCAATCTTCGGAGTTTTCCAATTTGTTCCAACTGCAATTACAACATCTCCAGGCACAATATGAGGTGACATCGAATCAGTCAGTACCACTCGAGCCTGGGTGGTATTTGTAATCAATGAAATTGACGCGATTGTTAACATTGAAAGGATAATCCATGAAGTTATTTTTATGATCTGTGCGGTAATTCTTCTCAAATAAGATACCTTTTTTTGATTACGTTCCTTAGGCGCTAATACGTAATTATCGCTGTGTACTTGCATAAGTCCGCGCGGAGATATTAAAACACTTTTTTCTGTATTGTTCCGAGTAACCGTAATCAACGCCATTGCATCCCGCTTGGTGAAATAAGGTTCCTGCCAATTTATAGGTGCGCCAAGCAGATTAGAAAGTTCAGCAGTTTTCATACTACTTACTTAGAATCAGGAGGTTTCTAAGGTAAATTTATATACAGATGCCGCGCTTAATGTTGTTGGCACCTTTATTGCAACAGAAGTGTTGTTGGATGAGTATGTGCAAACCGAGGTTGTGAAAGTTGATCCTGTTACCGAAATAGTACAAGAGCCGGAAATGGTAGGAGCAAATACCAAGGCTGTAGTAGGAGTTCCACCAGAGTTAACAGTTAGCGGAGTTGCCGTAGTTGTGTCATAAGCTCTCACGGTAAATGTTTTTGCGGAACAGGCATCTGCAATTCCAGAAAGAGTTATCGTGTCAACATTAAAAGAGCCAGCACCGGAAGCATTGGTAAAACTAGTATTGGCCGTGACAGTTATAGCTTCATCACAAGCGGTTGCTTGAATCACTCCCTGACCAAATTGAACTGAGGAGCCTGAATTGATCGAAATGGATGCAGCTAACGTCGTACCAATTACTGGTAATGCCAATAAAATCACGGCACCAAAAATAAATTTAGAAGTTCGGCTATTTAACATCCTAAATCGGCGCATAGGGTCTTGATCTAGGTTTAGACCTGGCATCGCGCTCCTCCTTGAAATATCTAGACTATAAGTTTAGTCTATTGGTCTAGCAACTCAAAGCAGGACTACCCCTTGAAGTGGTGAATTTATGCGTAAAAGGCGATCTCGCTCCCCTCTTGGCGAATTGGCTCCAGAGATTTCTGAGAAATACATTTTTAAAAGAAGAGCAGTCGTTGGAGCTCTTTTAATTCTGTTTATTCCATACATAGGTTCATCCCTAGCTGCCACGATCACCATTAGCGGTCGAAGTGCAGGAGGTGCTGTTGA
>RGSB01000159.1 GCA_010032875.1 Actinomycetota bacterium
CGGCCAAAACCACCTTTTACAACCTCGACTATGCAACAAGATGCCGGATCTCGTCTTGGCTGGGGCGCACAGTTAACAATGCGCATTGCACAGCGCCTTTATGAAAACGGTTATATCACTTACATGAGAACTGATTCAGTAACACTTTCATCCTCATCAATTACCGCTGCAAGATCATCTGCCCAAGCACTTTATGGAAAAGAGTTTGTGCCAGCAACCCCAAGAGTTTATGAAGGCAAAACAAAAAACGCCCAAGAAGCGCATGAGGCAATTAGACCAGCAGGTGAATCATTTAGAACCCCTGGTGAGTTAGCGCCAGAGTTATCAAGAGATGAGTTTGCACTCTATGACTTAATTTGGAAGCGAACTATTGCTTCCCAAATGTCTGATGCGAAAAAACAACAGATGCGAGTTGATTTTGATGTTGAGACTAAAACTGGTGACGACGCAATATTTCGTGCAAATGGATCAGTAATTACATTTGCTGGATTCCTAGCAGCTTATGAAGATATTGCTGAAGATAAAGCAGATGTCGAAGATACTGATCGCAGATTGCCTGCAATGAGTGTTGGTGAAAAGATTAAAGTTAATGAATACAGCTGTGAGGGGCATGAGACAAAACCTCCAGCAAGGTATACCGAGCCAACATTGGTTAAAAAACTGGAGGAGCTTGGCATTGGCCGGCCATCCACCTTTGCTTCAATTATGCAAACTATTCAAGACCGCGGATATGTTGCAAAACGAGGACGTGCATTAGTTCCTACATTCTTAGCATTTTCAGTTACAGGATTATTAGAGCAGCACTTTACAAAGTTAATTGATTACGAATTTACCGCTTCTATGGAGGAGGATTTAGATCGCATTGCAAATGGCGAAGAGGAACGAGTTGCATGGCTTACAAAGTTTTTCTATGGCACAGAAAATAATCCAGGATTAGCAGATTTATCAGCTGATCTAGGCGCAATTGATGCCCAAGCAATTAACACCATGAAGATGGGTGAGGATATTGAGATCAGAGTTGGCAGATTTGGTGCTTACCTACAACAAGGACAAGGAGATGATCGTAAGTTTGCCAATATCCCAGAGCAGATGGCACCTGATGAGTTAACACTTCCTGTCGCAATTGAATTATTGGCCAAACCATCTGGTGAGAGAAAATTAGGAGTTGATCCAGAAACTGGATTAGAGGTTATTGCAAAATCAGGGCGCTTTGGTGCGTATATCACCGAAGTTTTTCCAGAAGAGGTAGTCGAAGAGGGCGCCAAGAAAAAGCGAAAGAAAAAAGATGCACCAAAACCAAAGACAGCATC
>RGSB01000160.1 GCA_010032875.1 Actinomycetota bacterium
CGTATTTCCTGCAGCGTCAAGGGTTGCAAATGTTTCATCAACAGATCCGTGATAGCACTTGTCGATCACGATAACTTTTTGCTTACCTGTGACAAGTCGGCAATATCTAATTGAGTGACGATTTGCATCGGTGGCCGAAACCGTAAATTGCCACATCGGAAGACCAAAGCGCTTTGTTAAATCTTGGCCAACAGCTAATGCATCTTCGGTTGGCAACATTGCAGTTAGACCAGAGCTGAGTTGTTTTTTAATCGCAGCAACAGTTGGCGCAGGTGAGTGCCCTGTCATCGAACCTGTATCGCCTAAACAAAAATCAATATATGTATTGCCATCAACATCTTTAAAGTGCGCACCCTTGGCGCTCTTCACAAAGAGCGGATACGCACCCGGCCACTTAGTCATCCATGACATTGGCACTCCACCAGGCATAGATTTCTTAGCTTGCTTAAAAAGCGCCGCGCTCTTTTTTGTGCGCGCGAGATAACGTTTTTCTTCCTTTTTCATTAATTGAGCAAGATGGGCGCGATCAATCATTTGCGTATCCTACTTATTCTTCTTCAAAGACAAAAAGCGCTTCGATGTAATGCTCGCCGGTAATACCTAAGTTCTGTGCATCAGGTGGCGCCGTCTGTGGCTCAATACAGACACCATCAGAGTCTTCTGTATAAACAACCCACCACGGTGCATCAGATTCGATACTTATTCGTGCAACGTCTTCCCATACAACACTTGGTGTTCCACGCACTTCTGTAAATGCGTCATCCCACGGTTGCGCAGTTGGCGAAACAATGTTGCCATCAGGTAAACCATCTGAATCTCGAGAAAGCATTTTGCCTGCACTAAATTCAATTTCAGCGCTTCCGCCGCGATCGAGATCGCGTACAAACCACGGATGAAATCCCATCCACGCTGGCAAATCACAATCACCAGGATCGTATTCAAGCGACCAACGAATTGCATCATCTAAAACTTCAATTGTTTGTTCTACCGTTGCGCCACCATATGGTTTTGGCAAGTGCAACATCGAACGCCCAGGACCAATTTCTTGCCATGATGATTCATAGCCAAATCCATGAATAGCGTGAGGAGGAAAAGCAGTTGTTGGCAATTGAAACTCTTCTCCACCTGGAGATTTAATAATTCCATCTCTCACACGCCCAGCCCACGGCGCCATCGCATACCAACCATACGTAAGTGGTGAACCACGAAAGGGAACAGCGAATTGCATATCGCGCCAAATCAAAGAAGAAATGCGTGCACCTTGATCCAGATCAATGTTTATTTGAAACT
>RGSB01000017.1 GCA_010032875.1 Actinomycetota bacterium
TCGTCGCCTTGGTGAGCCATTACCTCACCAACAAGCTGATAGGCCGCGAGGTCATCTTCTACCGAAAAACTTTCCAAACTCGGTGATGCCACCAAGTTTCATATCCGGTATTAGCCCCGGTTTCCCGGAGTTATCCCAGTGTAGAAGGCAGATTCCTCACGTGTTCCTCACCCGTTCGCCGCTAATTCACTACCGAAGTAGTTTCATCGCTCGACTTGCATGTGTTAAGCACGCCGCCAGCGTTCGTCCTGAGCCAGGATCAAACTCTCCATAGAAAGTTTTATCTTGGCGTACAGACCAAACAAACTGTCGTTTATTTATGTCTTTACCAAAGGAAATCAACGAGTATTGCCAATCGCTAAAAGTAGTGATTGGCGCATACTTCATTGAAGTATTTATTTAGAAAATGGCTTTAGAAATTAGCAAAATAAATTTGCATGAGTAATAAGGCCATCTTCTGGCATTGACTTATGGCACGCTGTTGAGTTCTCAAGGTACGGATGCGCACTGCTTCCAGGAATTTCTTCCTATTTTCAGGGCAGACCGCCAAACCTAGTGCATGGGCTCAGAACCGGTCAAACCGGCTAGAGCCATCTAGGTTTGGGGATCAGCTGTTCGGCCTAATTCGTCCGTTTCACAGCAGGAGGGAAACTATAGGGGTGGCCGGCACGGGGGTCAAATTGGGACATTCAGTCCATCCGGATTCGGGGAGCCAAGGTCCAAAAGCCATCCCCGCATGCGTTTTAGGGTATTTACATTAAAACTAAATTAGCTCAACAGCAGCTAAATCTCGCTTGCCTTTACGCAAAAGGGCATATTTACCGCATAAAAAGTCCGATTTTTGGAGTTTGAAATCCTCTGATTCAACCTTTGCGTTATTCAAATATGCGCCTCCCTCTTTAACAATACGTCGGGCGGCAGATTTTGAGTCAACTACTCCCGTAGCGGATAAGAGATCAACCCAAGAAGGTATCTCATCTCCTGATTTAACACTGACTCGAGGTAACTCCGATAACGCTCCTGAAAGAGTTGCTTCATCCAACGCCGCAAGATCTCCTTGTCCAAACAGTGCCTTTGCCGCTTCTTCTACACGTTCAGAGATTTCTGGTGAATGAACGAGTGACGTAAGTTCTCTTGCGAGTGCGCGATGCGCCTCTCGCAAACCAGGATTAGCTTCGTGTGCTCTCTCTAACTCTGCTATCTCTTCATGAGATTTGAAAGAAAACACCTTCAGGAATTTAACAACATCTTTATCATCAGTATTTAACCAATATTGGAAGAATGCATACGGTGAAGTCATAGAAGCGTCTAGCCAAATACTTCCACTAGCTGTTTTGCCAAACTTTGAACCATCGGATTTAGTTAACAATGGAATTGTTAACGCATGACCACTGCCACCTTCAACACGGCGAATTAAATCTAAACCAGCGACGATATTTCCCCATTGGTCCGAACCACCCAACTGCAAAGTACATTCGTAGCGACGATATAGTTCTAGAAAATCTAAGGATTGAAGAACTTGATATGAAAATTCTGTGTAGGAAATACCGCCAGCTTCCAGGCGTGAAGATACAGAATCTTTGGCGAGCATCTGATTGACGGAAAAATGTTTTCCGATATCGCGCAGAAATTCGATAGCAGAAAGAGGTGAAGTCCAATCTAGGTTGTTTACAACCTGTGCTTTATTCGGCCCCTTTTCAAAATCTAGGAAAGTTGAAACCTGGGTACGAATTTTGGCAACCCACTCTGCGACGGTATCTCCACTATTTAAAGTACGCTCCTCATTGCGTCCAGATGGATCACCAACTAGACCCGTCGCTCCCCCAACCAGTGCAATTGGATTGTGGCCCGCTAATTGAAAACGACGCAGAACCAAAAGAACTACCAAGTTACCGACGTGCAGTGATGGAGCAGTTGGATCAAAACCTATGTACAACGTGATTGGCTTCTTGAGAGCTTCTTGTAAAGCCGTCTCATCGGTGGATTGGGAAAGCAGTCCACGCCAACGAAGATCTTCTAGAAGATTCATGCACCCATCATCTCGGAAAAAGCCTTCATTTTGCTGGCAATTTCCTTGCGTTGGTCGAGCGTTTTTTTCATTGCGGCACTGATTTGAACTACAACCTGGGATGGCGCGGTACCGCCAGCCGTTGTTCGAGAAGCTATGGCACCTTCGACAGTTAAAACTCCACGAACGGATGACTCAAGCGCGGGATGGATGTCTAGAAACTGCTGGTCTGTTAATTCATGCAATTGACAAGAGTGCTTCTCGCACAACGCAACACATGCACCCGCAGCTTCATGAGCTTCGGCGAAAGGAACATTTTTGCGAACTAAATAATCCGCTATTTCGGTAGCCAATGAGAAACCAGTGGGAGCTGACATTTTCATTTTCTCCCGATCAAAATCAGTGGTTGCAATCATTCCCGAAATCGCCGGAATAACTAAAGCCAATGTATCCAAGCTATCGAAGAGAGGTTCTTTATCTTCTTGCAAATCACGGTTGTAAGCGAATGGCAATCCTTTGAGCATCGTGAGGACTGATACGAGATTTCCTACTAATCGACCAGTTTTTCCGCGGGCTAGTTCGGCCATATCTGGATTCTTTTTCTGAGGCATGATCGATGATCCAGTTGAATATTCATCCGCTATTGTGGCCCATGAAAATTCAGTGGAGCCCAAAAGAGTCCATTCTTCTCCGATGCGAGATAAATGAACACCTATTAAGGAAGTTATAAACAAAGCTTCTGCTACATAATCACGATCACTTACGGCATCAATACTATTTTCGAAACTTCTTTCAAAACCTAAATTCTTTGCAGCAAAAACAGGGTCCAATTTCAAGGAAGATCCAGATAAAGCGCCTGCTCCTAAAGAACTTACTGATGATCGGAGCAACCAATCATCAATGCGATCAACATCTCGAGCGAAAGCGTGTGCGTGTTTTGCTATTTCATGACCGAAGGAAATCGGTTGGGCATGCTGAATATGTGTAAAACCCGG
The DNA here is from genome assembly GCA_010032875.1 of Actinomycetota bacterium. GTDB lineage: Bacteria > Actinomycetota > Actinomycetes > Nanopelagicales > Nanopelagicaceae > Planktophila. Next base: position 3,004 of record RGSB01000017.1, read on the forward strand.
AGCTGCATCATTAACGTATTCCGAAGCTTTATTGAGTATTACCTCGATCAACTCTGTCAATTGATGAGCCAAAATCATCATATGATCGATTGTAAATAAACGCAGATCTGTTGTAACTTGATCATTTCTCGATCGGCCCGCTCTCAGCGAACCTCCTAAAGATCCTAGTTTCTCCGTCAAACCTCTTTCAAGAGCGCTATGTACATCTTCATCTTCATTTACTGGAAGAAACTTTCCTGAAGAAACATCAGCCATCAATTCCTTGAGGGCTTTTCTAATTTTTTGAGCATCGTCTTTGGAGAGCAATTCAGCATTTTCCAAAACAACAAGATGCGTAAGCGATGATCTCAAGTCGTAAGGAGCAAGACGCCAATCAAAAGAAATGCTTTGGGATAGCGCAAAAACGGCGTCTGTGGGTTTATTTGAAAAACGTCCGCCCCATAAAGCCATTTATTTTCTCCCTGATTTCTGAGATCGCGAGTTCTTTGCATTGGCAAAAACCAGCAACTCTTTTGCCAATTGAGCGCCACCTGCTGATTTCTTCGACACAAGGATAATCGTGTCATCTCCTGCAAGGGTTCCAATGACACCTGTGAGATTGGCATGATCCAACGAACTTGCCACAAATTGAGCAGCGCCGGGTGGTGTATGAACAACAGCAAGATTGGCACTGTGATCTACTGAAAGTATCAGCTTCGAAGGAACAGGGTTTACTCGAGATAAAGCCTCATCTGAACTTCCGCGAATCTGATAGATGGATTCACCTTGAACATCTCGCCCTCGCACCGCCCCGATCTCTTCTAAATCGCGGCTAGCTGTTGTTTGAGTAACTCGGAATCCACTCTTCTTCAAATGAGTAACAAGATCTGTCTGTGAATGAATTAACCCTGCTTGGATGAGGGATATTGCTTTTGCTCTTCGAGCCGATACGTTCTGTGAATTAGCCGACATGAGACATAACCTCCTTGAATGCTTTGGCAAATTGTTCGAGTTCTTTCCTAGATATATTCAAAGCCGGTGCAATTCTGATTGTGTTGGGATTGGCCGCATTAACAAGAAAACCTTTTGCCTGTAAAGCAGAAGATACATCTGAAGAAATTTTCCTCACAAGAACGATTCCAATCAATAAACCAGCCCCGCGAACTTCAGAAACACCGGAAATTGAACTGATTTTCGAAGCAAGATATTTGAAATCTACTTTGCATTTAGGCAATGTCTTATTATTCTCAATCCATTTAATTGCTGCGATTGAGGCCGCCGTAGTAACAGGATTACCGCCAAATGTTGAACCATGATCACCTGGTTCGAAGAGTTGAGAATTCTTGCCAACCGCAATCATTGCTGCGAGGGGCAGTCCCGCTCCTAAACCCTTTGCAACCGTGATTACATCAGGTTTTATCCCTGAGTACTCATAACCAAACCATTGGCCTGTGCGACCGATACCGGTTTGGACGGCGTCGATAACCAAGAGCGCACCGTACTTTGTACATGCGGCACGAAGTTCCTGTAAATAATTGTCAGGCGGAACAATGACTCCCGCTTCTCCCATAATTGGTTCGACAATGACCATAGCAGTTTTGGAATTAATTGCCTTCTTAGCCTTTTTAATATCGCCAAATGGAACATGTTTTACGCTCTTTAATAGCGGTTGAAAAGCAATTCTTTTAGCAATCTGACCAGTAAGAGAAAGTGATCCCATCGTGCGGCCATGGAAAGATCCTGTCATGGCAACTATTCGAGTGCGACCGGTTTTTCTGGAGAGTTTGATTGCAGCTTCATTAACTTCGGCGCCAGATTGTGCAAAAAATACTCGAGACTGCTTATCCCCTGTCAAACGAACCAATATTTGAGCAAGCTCGATTGCATTGGGGTGGGAATAAAAATTACTGACATGAGAAAGTGTTTTTATCTGCCGGTTAACTGCATTTACAACAGCAGGATGCGAATGACCGAGAATATTTGTAGCTATTCCTCCCAGCATATCGATATATTTTTTGCCATCGGCGTCAAAAACGATTGAACCTTTACCTTTAACTAACGTTATTGATGGAAGGGCGTAGTTAGCCATCAAATTCTCTGACCACAAATTCGCAAAATCTTTGTTTTTCATGCGTGCACCAGAGTTCCGCCATAACCTAATAGCGCTTCTTCGAAACTCTTCTCGTTGGTGCCATCAATTATTCGCACTGTGCGGGCGCCCGCGTCAACAGCTTCCAGCGCAGCCTCCACTTTAGGAAGCATTCCATCTGAAAAACTTGACTTTAACTTAGTGAGCTCTCTTGACGAAATTTCTCTTATAAGGGAGTTCTCATCTGGCCAATTGCGATAAATACCCGCAACATCAGTCATGATAATAAGAGTTGAATTATCATAGGCTGCAGAGATAGCAGCCGCGGCTAAATCGGCATTTACGTTCAAACCAGAACCTCCTGAATCATCAACAGCAATTGGTGCGATAACTGGAACAATCTGGAGATCCAAAAGATCTTGTATGGGTTTTATATCTACTTTAGAGATCTTGCCAACCTTGCCTAAACCTTCAATTGGAAAACCTGAGAAAATTCTAGAATCCTTACCGGAAATTGATTGCGCCTTTATGCCATTTGAAACAAGATTAGAAGCTACTTCGGGTCCGACAACTTTCGTAAGAACTTGGTCGACAACTGCAAATATTTCTTCTGTTGTGTAACGAAATCCGTTCACAAAAGTGCTCTCGATATTCAAGCGTGACAACTCAGAATTTATCTGAGGGCCACCACCGTGAACAACAATTACTTTTTCACCTTTGGAAAGAGCTAAACCGATCGAATGGGCGAACAGACCAGCTTCATCCTTCATAGCATGACCGCCGAATTTAACAATCATCATGTTGAATACGCAGAATTCTCGTGGACGTAATCATGGGATAGATCATTGGTCATCACAGTTGCCGAACTGGAGCCGACATTTAAATTGATATCAATCAAAACATTTCTATCCTGAAAATTGACTGAAGATTTATCCGCTCCTGGCGCACTCGAGATGCAAACAGGAACACCATTTAGGGTCACATCAATAGTGTTTGGATCCATAAACACTTTCGCTGTCCCAACTGCGGCTAAAACGCGCCCCCAATTCGGGTCTCCCCCGAAAATTGCAGCCTTCAAAAGGTTATTTCTGGCACACACTCGTGCCACCTCAACTGCATCTAACTCGGTGACAGCATTCTTAACATTAATGTGAATAGTTTTGGTGGAACCTTCAGCGTCAGCAATTAATTGGGCAGACAAGGACGTACACACTTCTTCAATCATTGAAGTACATTGTTCGTGAGTTATCTCGACACCACTTGCACCTGAAGACATGAACAAAATCGTGTCATTCGTGGAAGTGCAACCATCTGAATCAATTCGATTGAACGTTCTCTCCACAACGCCCTTGAAAATTGCATCAGCATCCTTGGGTAAAACAGCATCGGTCATAATTACGCAGAGCATTGTGGCCAAAGCTGGGGCTAGCATTCCAGCACCTTTAGCAATGCCGCTCAGCTGAACTCCAGAATCATTTACAGTTGCAATCTTGTGAGTTGAGTCTGTGGTCATAATCGCTTCGGCACAATCCACTAATGAGTCATTTGATAAACCCGAAACGATGACATCTAAACCTTTTATGATTTTGTCCACCGGCAAAAATTCACCGATCATTCCAGTGGAACAGACAAATATTTCTGAAGAAGAATGATTGAGAAGTGATGCAACATGCTCTGCAGTCTTGTGGGTATCTTGGAAACCCTGTGGACCTGTGCAGGCATTTGCCCCGCCCGAATTAAGCACAACCGCTCTAACCGCAGACCCCTTGATAACTTCTTTACTCCACATAACAGGAGCTGCAATAACCTGATTGGTAGTAAATACTGCAGATGCCCAGTTCAGAGGACCGTGGTTAACAATCAATGTTAAATCTTTAGCACCCGAACTCTTTATTCCCGCCGCCGTTGCTGCCCCAACGAATCCTTGTGGCAATTTCATACGCCTAACCCATCCGTTGATAATCCTGCCCCTTCATGAAATCCGCACATGAGGTTTGCATTTTGTATCGCTTGACTTGCAGCTCCTTTACCCAAATTATCAATGGCAACACTTATAACTAGGCGATTCGTGTGTTCGTCAACAGCAACCTGCATTTGGATTTTATTTGATCCAGTTAATGAACCTGTTTTAGGCATTTGGCTAGTTGGCAATACATCAACAAAGAATTCATTCTTGTAGAACTCACTAAAAATAAAATGGGCTTTTTCTGTGTTAATTTCTTCAGATAAACGAGCCGTGATTGTCGAAAGGATACCTCTAGGCATGGGCGCTAAAATTGGTGTAAAAGATATCTTCACCTCTTTTCCTGACGCCTGACTTAAAGCTTGTTCCACTTCAGGAGTGTGTTGATGAACGCCACCAAATTTATATGAAGTCAGCGAACCCATAACTTCACTCGCAATCAAAGAAATCTTTGCATTACGACCCGCACCGGTTGTACCCGACGCTGCAACGACGACAATGTCTGATGAATCAATGACATCTAGCGCTGGTAAAACTCCAGTGATAATCGAAGTTGCGTAGCAACCAGGATTTGCAACCTTTGATGATTCCGATATTTTCGTTCTGTTTCCAGGTATCTCAGGTAAGCCATAGGTCCATGCCCCAGCGTGTATTCCGTCGTAATATCTGGACCACTGGGCAGCATCAGTTAATCTGAAATCAGCACCCAAATCAACGATCTTTGTATTCTTGGCAAATTTCTCAACAACCCCCGCGGACTGTCCGTGTGGCAAAGCGATAAACGCAATCTCTATTTCTTCGTATTTAAGTGAATCAAAACTCAAGAATCTTTCACCATTATGTGTAGTTAGGTGAGGATGAATGCTTGTAATCAATTCTCCAGCATTACTGTGAGCGCTCACTTGGGTCACTTGTAAATGTGGATGAGTTGAGAGTAAGCGAATTAGTTCGCCTCCCGCATACCCGCTGGCTCCTATGACGGCAGTCTTCATGCCAGAAGGGTATTGGTCTATGCGTATTTATGCAAATGATTGCATAATTATGCGGTACGTACTATAGCCCCGCAACGTTTGGCAGCCAGTTTGGTCGCCGCTTCCCTCATTGCTGAGACTTCTTCACCCGTTAATGTTCGGTCCTCAGCTCTGAAAGTGAGCGTAAAAGCCAATGAAACTTTTCCATCGCCAATTTTGTCGTAACGATCAAAAAGATTGATTGATTCAAGTAATTGACCAGCTCCCTCAATCAAAGCTTGCTGAACTTCTAGAGCGGTAACAGATGAATCAACAATCAAGGCCACATCTTGAACCGCTGCTGGCATCACGCCGACTCGATGAGGACGAACCATCGGCGATTCTGGTAAAGCTCCAAGATTTATTGCAAAAGCACTCGAACGTGGTGGCAGGTTATATTGACTAAGAATTCGAGGATGAATTTCTCCTGCATGGGCAACAACTTTTCCATCGGTCAAGATTTCTGCACAACGACCTGGGTGCCACGGGGCAAGATCTGAGCGTTTGACTTCGAAATCCAAGTGACATAACTCCAAAATCTCTTGTGCAAACGCAATCGCATCACTCCATGCAAAAGCAGATGATTTACCTTGCCAGTTTTCAGATTCCTTTTTTCCAACCAGTAGTCCTGAAACCATTTCAGTTTGCTCAGGAACCGATGCAAAGATCTGAGAAATCACCGAGTCTTTTGGACGGATGCCTGTATCAGGGCTGATAAAAGTTTCTAGTCTCTTTGAACTTCTAAAAATAGAACCCATTTCAAAAATAGCAAAATCCTGTGCACCACGGCTTATATTACGAGCCGCAACTTCAATTAAACCCGGAATTAAATGCACACGAAGTAAAGGATTCTCATCCGACATTGGATTTGCTAGCGCATAGGAAGAAGCACGGGAACCAACAAAACCCATGTCGTTGATAGTTTTCTGATTCGTAAATGGAAACGTGAGAACTTCCGCAAAACCACGATTTGCTAAAAATTGAGAGATAAAACGTCTGCGTTTTTGGATTGAAGTCAGAGATGCGTGAATAGGCCGATCGGGCAGGACTGACGGAATACTGTCATAGCCGATGATTCGCGCAACTTCTTCTGCGATATCTGAAACGTTTGATAAATCAGGCCGCCATGAAGGAGGATCAATCTTCCAACTTTTCTCATCAATATCGCATCCCACGGTTTGTAAAGCTTTAATTATTTCAGCATTTGATACTTCGAAACCTAAAATATTTGAAATATGTTTGGGATTTATGGTGAAAGTTGCTTGGAACTTAGGTTCACCGACGCTTATTGATTCGACATGCTGCGCCGAGCTATGTTCTGAAAGCAACTGAACAAATCTAGCTGAAGCAAATTCAGCCAAAGAAGGATCTACGCCTCGCTCCAACCTTCTCGATGCTTCCGAAGAAAGTTTATGACGGCGTGAATTCTGTGCAATAGCTATTGGATTGAATCTAACGGCTTCGAGTGCGATTTCAGTCGTTTCTTCAGTGATCTCTGAATACAAACCACCCATAGTTCCTGCTAAAGCAAGAGCTCGTTCGTCATCACTCACCATCAAATCCTGAGGATCCAAAATTCTTTCTTGACCATCTAATGTTATGAATTTCTCGGATTTGCCTGCACGCACAACTCTCAATTTTCCTTTAATTTTCTTTCGATCAAAAGCGTGAAGTGGTTGACCAAGTTCGAGCATCACGTAATTTGTTACGTCGACAACTAAAGATATTGATCGCATACCCATCTTTTCAATTCGTCGGCGCATCCACATAGGTGTTGCCGCTTTGGGATCGAATTGAGACATAGTTCGAAGATAAAAAACAGATGCTGCTTCCTTATCTTCAATCTTTGGCTGTACACCTTCTCCAGTTTTCTCAAAAGTTAAACTTCTAAGTTTTTCCACAGGATCGGTAAATTTCAGCCCAAAAGCACCGGCGATTTCACGAGCCACTCCCCTTATGCTTAACGCATATCCCCGATCAGGATTAACGGCGATATCAAAAATTACGTCATCAATCTGAAGCTTTTCTCGTACGTCATCCTTAATTGATATTTGCTCTTTATCGAAGACCATAATTCCAGCGTGATCATCACTAAGCGCCAACTCTTTGGCAGAGCAGATCATTCCATTGGATGTTTTTCCATACGTTTCACGAGCTGCGATGGCAAAATCTCCCGGTAATACGGCGCCCGGTAAAGCAGCCAGCACAATGTCGCCAACTTTGAAATTTATGGCACCACAGATTACGTAGCGCGTTTGTTTTTCGCCACAATTTAAACCGACATATCGAATTGGTTTCTTAAACTCGGTTATCTCCTCAATTGAGAGTACTTCAGCGAAAGACAGAGGGCCTTTTATGTCGGAACCTTGATAAATAATATTTTCAACCTCAAAACCAACACGAACTAAACCTTTACTTATTTCTTCAGCAGAGAGAGAAGCCGGAATCTCAACGAAATCCTTGATCCATGACAAAGGCGCGCGCATTACAGACCAACTCCAAATTGGCGAGTAAATCTCAAATCACCTTCGACGATGTCATGCATATCAGTAATCCCATGTCGAACCATAAGAGTGCGCTCGAGTCCCATCCCGAAAGCGAAGCCACTGAATTCGTCGGTATCAATTCCACATGTTTTTAAGACTCGCGGATTAACCATTCCGCATCCGCCCCACTCGATCCATTTTCCGTTGAAGAAGACATCAACTTCGGCACTTGGTTCCGTAAACGGAAAGAAAGAAGGACGTAAACGAGTTGTTACATCGGAACCGAACATATATCTTGCAAAATTATCTAAAGTTCCTTTTAAGTGAGACATGTTGATCCCGCGATCAATGACAAGGCCTTCAACTTGATGAAAGACAGGACTGTGTGTGGCATCTAATTCATCAGCTCTAAAGGTTCGCCCAGGGCAGATGACATAGATAGGAGGTTCCTTCGTCAGCATTGTTCTGATTTGAACTGGTGATGTATGAGTTCGTAGAACCATTCCAGATTCGAGGGGTTCTATAAAGAATGTATCTTGCATGGTGCGAGCTGGATGATCTGCTGGAATATTTAAAGCATCAAAATTGAGCCAACCCGATTCCAATTCTGGACCTTCTTCAACGAAATAACCCTGTTCAATGAAGAAGTCCGCAATGTCATTCTTAATAATGCTAATGGGATGCAACCCGCCACGATGAGCTCTGCGTACAGGTAAAGTTATGTCAACGATTTCTTCGGCCAACATTCTTTGATCACGTTCATTTTCTAATCGTTGTGTTGCTTCAGTGAGAGCTTGTGCAATTGCATTTTTAGCATCTCCAATGATTTTTCCATACGACGCTTTTTCTTCGGGAGCAAGGGAGCCGAGATTTCGTGAGGCCCCGGCTATTGAAGATTTATCGCCGGAATGAAGTAATCGTGCATTCTTAAGGTCATCAAGATCTTTTGCAGATTTGAAGGCTGCTTGAGCAGCGTCAACCCAACCTTGAATCTCTTGCGCATTCATGCCCGAAAGTCTAATGCCTGGCACTTTAAGAAGTCGGGATATTAGCCAATTGATACATAACGATGCTTGCAGCCGCAGAAAGATTGAGGCTTTCAGCATTACCCGGCATAGGAATTTTCACAAAGATTATTGAATTCTTGGAATCAGAAATATCTTGTTCGGTATTCAAACCCCTGGCTTCATTTCCAAAGATTGCAACTATGGAGCGATCAGCTCGTACCTTTGAAATAGGTAGATCTGCCGATGCATCTAGTGCAATAAACTGACAGTTCCAACTTACAATCTCTTTGAGAGAAATGCCTTGATATACAGGAATATGCCACAACGATCCAACTGTGCTGCGAACAACTTTCGGAGAGTAAATATCAACACTGTTTGGCGAGATTAAGACCGCGTCAAAGCCAAAAGCATCCGCTGATCGGATGATTGTTCCAGCATTTCCGGGATCTTGAATTTCACTAAGATAAACAAATTTTTTCATTGATGAAGACGAAATAATAGGCAGCTCTGGTCGAGGGATAGTGCACACGGCGATAATTCCCTGCGGTGTCACAGTGTCTGACATAGCTCGTGCCACATCATCGGAAATGCTCAAAATCTCACACGTCGCTTGGTTGATTACATCTGCAAACTTATCAAGCGCAGAATTCGTGATGTAGATGGTTTGTAACTGAGGACCAGTACGAGAGTGCAACGCTTCTTTAATGCATTGGATACCTTCAGCAATAAATGATCCAGTTTGGCTGCGCTCCTTAGCACCTCTGGAACTGATAAGAGCCTTAACTCTCCCAACGTGCGGAGAATTAAGGCTCTCGATCATTGTTAAAAATTACGCAGATGCAAGACTCTTACGAGCCACATCAACGAGAGCTTTGAATGTCGCAGGATCATTCGTGGCTAAGTCAGAAAGAATACGACGGTCAATTTCTACCCCAGCATTTTTCAGACCTTGAATCAAACGGTTGTACGTAAGACCGTTTTCACGACTCGCAGCGTTAATTCGCTGAATCCAAAGTTGACGGAAATCGCCCTTCTTATCTTTACGGTCATTAAACGCATAAACCATTGAGTGGGTAACTTGTTCTTTTGCCTTAGTGAAAAGACGTGAACGTTGTCCGCGATAACCACTTGCGCGCTCAAGAGTTGTACGACGTTTCTTTGCCGCGTGAACTCCACGTTTTACTCTAGCCATTTAATTCACGCTCCTTACTTCAAACCAAGCATGCGCTTGGCTGTAAATGTTGTTGACGGCTTAGCTGCTGACTCTGTGCTCAAGCGACGTGTTACACGTGAGGACTTGTGCTCAAGGAGGTGGCGCTTGCCAGCACGTTCGTGCATAACTTTTCCAGTTCCTGTGATGCGAAAAGTCTTCTTCGCTCCACTGTGAGTTTTCATCTTTGGCATTGTGCTCTCCTTAGTTCGTTTCTCTTTATGCTTCGTCTTTCGCAGCGGCTTGTTCTTTAGCCTTGCGTGCTGCGCGTTGTTCAGCTACAGCTTCTGTCTTCTTCTTAGTCGGCCCTAATACCATTGTCATATTTCGCCCCTCTTGCTTAGGGGCGAACTCGACAAAGGCAACCTGTGCAACATCTTCTGCAAGACGTTGGAGCAACTTAAAACCAAGTTCTGGTCTGGTCTGCTCTCTTCCTCGGAACTGCATCGTCACCTTTACCTTGTCGCCACCTTTAAGGAATTTCTCGATATGAGCACGCTTAGTCTCGTAATCATGATTTTCAATCTTTGGTCGCATGCGCACTTCCTTAACCACAATGTGGGTTTGGTTCTGACGCGCTTCCCGTGCTTTTTGTGCGATTTCGTATTTGTACTTTCCGAAATCCATAATCTTGCATACGGGAGGATTGGCATCTGGAGCAATCTCAACTAGGTCAAGACCAACTTCATCGGCCATTTTTAGCGCGGTATCGATATCTACAACTCCAACTTGATCACCGGTGTAACCGATAAGTCGAATCTGAGGTGTGCGAATGCGATCGTTGATGCGCGGTTCAGTGCTGATGTGGGCTCCTTTGGGTTAATCACGGGTCGTACGCTTTGTGTGTTGCAAGCGCTACAAGAAAAACACCGCGAGGCAAATTGGAATAAACCAATCCTTAACCCTGACAAACCAACTCGCCGCAGCGATGGAGGTGGGAGCGGTACTCCTCTTGCAGTAACTATGCAGTCACTGGTCTGAGGGCAAGATTACCCGAGCCTGGCAAAAAGGGGAAATTTACGCCTACGCACCCATGGCATGAACGCCACCATCAACGTGAATGATTTCACCGGTTGTTTTGCTGAACCAATCTGACAGAAGGGCAACTGCACCTTGGGCTGCAGGAACTGGATCGCTGATATCCCATTGAAGCGGAGCCCTTTCGTTCCAAACTTTTTCAAACTCCTCGAAACCAGGTATTGATTTGGCAGCCATAGTTCTAATCGGTCCCGCCGCGATTAAGTTAACGCGAATATTCTTTGGACCGAGATCTCGAGCCAGGTAACGAGATGTAGATTCAAGGGCAGCTTTTGCAACGCCCATCCAATCGTACTTAGGCCATGCGACGGTTGCGTCAAAATCCAAACCAACTATTGATGCGCTCTCTTTGAAAAGAGGTACACACGCCATGGATAACGATTTGAGGGAATAAGCAGAAACGTGCATTGCTGTCGCAACGTCTTCCCAAGAAGTGTTAAGGAAATTACCACCCAACGCATTCTCGGGAGCAAAACCGATGGAATGAACCACTCCGTCTAGATGTGGCACGTGTTCGCGAATCCTAGACTCTAAAAGGTTTAGATTTTCCTGATTCGTCACATCCAATTCGATAACTGGGGCAGTAACTGGAAGTCGTCCAGATATTCGCGTTGTGAGACTGAAAACTCGTCCATAAGAAGAAAGCACGACTGTTGCTCCTTCTTCTTGTGCCAAACGAGCAATATGAAAAGCTATCGAAGCATCTGTTAAAACACCCGTGACCAAAATGTTTTTACCTTGCAATATGCCCATTTAGTGCCCCATTCCTAATCCGCCATCAACAGGAATAACAGCACCTGTGATGTATCCAGCTTTGTTTGAAGCAATAAATGAGACGACATCTGCAATTTCCTGTGGGTTTGAAAAACGAGCCAGAGGAATTGAATCTGCAATTTCTGAACGACGTTTTTCATCTAATCCGGCAGTCATATCGGTTTCTACAAATCCTGGTGCAATTACATTTGCAGTGATTCCGCGGCTACCTAACTCGCGAGCAAAAGAACGTGCCATTCCAACAAGCCCAGATTTACTCGCTGCGTAATTGACCTGTCCAGCGGAACCCAACAAGGCAACTACGGATCCGATAAAAATCAATCGCCCTTTTTTCAATTTTAGTAATCCTTTGGTTGCTCGCTTAGCCACGCGAAATGCACCCGTTAAATTTGTATCAAGAACGTCAGCAAAATCCTCATCTGACATTCGCATGACAAGGGTGTCTTTGGTTTTTCCCGCGTTGCAGACAATTACCTCAGGAATCCCCCACTTACTTTCGATTAAGGCAAATGCATCATCAACACTTTGTGAAGAAGTTACGTCCATTTGAACGTTATCAAATCCTTTGATTGACTCACCAGAACGTGAAGCAATAACAACGTGAAAACCGTCGTTGGCCAAAGTCGTAGCAATTGATAAACCAATTCCTCGATTTGCTCCCGTAACGAGGGCAATTGATTTAGATGACATACGCGAAATCTACTGGCTACTGTGGCGTAAGGTGAATTTCATCGAGCAACGTGTCCTGTTCTCGCCTAGAATCTTCGCATGGCCAAAGATGAAGATGATGTCTATGACATTACGAGTGCTCAGAAATCTCTGAGCACAGATCAACCTGCTCGTCAACGCCGATATTTTATTTCCATGATGGTTCGAACTGCTTGCTTTATTTTGACCGTAATTCTCCCAAGTCCTTTTCGCTGGTTCGCATTAACCGGTGCAGTATTCCTGCCCTACATCGCAGTCGTAGTTGCAAATGCAGGTCGAGAAACAATCGTTCCTGGTGCTGCAATACTAAAAAAGAAACCACGATCTCTTTCGTAAAATTAAGTTAAGGTAATGCTGTGGAGAAAGAGCAATACGCATTCCTAAAAACTCTGGTAGCTATCTCCTTGGTTCTCTTATGTCTCTGGGCAGCGCAATGGCAGTACCAGCGTGGAGTTGATCGCCATGCTCGAAACGTTTTGATTGCTGAGCAGTCACAGTTACCGCCAATTGAGTTTAAAAATTTGTTGGGAAATATTGCAGACTACGAATGGCGCAAAATATCTTTGAGGGGTTCTTTTGATGATAAAAATCAAATTTTGCTCAGGAATCGATATCACGATGGCATGTATGGCTTTGAACAATTGACCTTGTTTGTTTTTGATGAAAGAAAAATCTGGGTGGATCGTGGTTGGGTAAAAGCAGGATCTGATGCAACGGTGCCACCGCAGCTTCAGCCTACAAATCAAGGTCTCATTTCTATAGATGGTCGCTTGCGCTTGGATTCGTCTTTGCCACGTGGAAAATTCTTCGCCGTCGCGAATGATTCCGAGCGAAATCTCGTTTCTCAATTAGATGCGAGAAGAGGGATACAAACTGAAAAATTTTATATTGATCTAATTTCGGCCAGTGATGATTCGATGAATCCTGATGTTCCAGTAGAACTACCTGAATTAAGCGATGGACCCCACATGGCATACGCTCTACAGTGGCTTTTTTTCGCAGGACTAGTTATCTACGGAAGACGACTCATTCGTAAAAGCGCCTAAATCTTGTCGAACGTACAGCTCTGAATACAACCCTCCAGCATTAACAAGTTCTTCATGCGTACCGCATTCAACGATATTGCCGTGCTCTAAAACAATAATCTGATCGGCATCTTTAACCGTACTCAAACGGTGTGCAATAACGATGCTGGTCCTTCCCTTAAGCGCTGATTTCAGAGCTTGCTGAACTAGTGCTTCATTTTCAGAGTCCAAATGCGCAGTTGCTTCATCTAAAATTACAACAGAAGGAGATTTAAGCAACAATCGGGCGATTGCCAATCTTTGCTTTTCTCCCCCGGATAATCTGTGACCACGTTCGCCGACCAATGTATTTAACTTGTTGGGAAGAGAATCAACTAGATCCCAAATTTGTGCCGCTCGACAAGCTTCTTGCATTTCTTTCTCAGTAGCATCGTGCTTTGCATATCGAAGATTATCGGCAATGCTTTCATGAAACAGGTGAGCATCTTGAGTTACAACACCAATACTTGATCGCAAGGAATCTAAGGTTAAATCTCTAATATCGATACCATCAACTTCAATGCTTCCGCTCGTTACGTCATAAAGTCTAGGAACTAGAGCGCTTATTGTGGTCTTACCAGCACCAGATGGTCCAACAATTGCCGTAAATGTTCCTGAAGGAACGCTAAAAGACACTCCTTTCAGTATTTCGCCACTTTCCATCTTTTCTTCTTTGGCAGCAGACTCCAGAGAAGCAAGTGATATTTCTTCTGGCTTTGGGTAAGAAAAATACACATTCTTAAACTCTACTGACGGAATCTTCTTGGCTAATACTCTGGCATTCGCCTTATCGGTAACCATTGGTTGAAGATCAAGTACTTCAAATACTCTTTCAAAAGAGACCAATGCAGTCATCACATCTATTCGAACATTAGATAAAGCGGTGAGTGGTCCGTACAATCGGGCCAAAAGTGCAGTTATCGCCAAAAGTGTTCCCACCGTTACAGCGCCACTGATTGCCAAATGGCCACCGATGCCATAAGCGAAAGCAGTTGCAACTGCTGCAACACTTGTTAATGCGATGAAGAAGATTCGATTGAGCATTGCCATGGATATTCCAATATCAGCTACGCGTCGTGCTCTTGAACGAAAAGATTCATTTTCCAGTCCTGGTTCTCCATAGAGTGCAACTAACATCGCTCCTGAAACGTTGAATCGCTCAGTCATTCTTGATGACATCGCTGCATTAAGATCAAAAGAATCTCTAGTTAAAGCTTGGAGCTTTCGACCCACCCATTTAGTAGGGATCAAGAAAACTGGTAACAATACGAGAGATACCAGTGTGATTTGCCATGAAAGAAAGAGCATTGTTGTTGTTACCAAAATCAAAGTAATGACATTGCTCAAAACGCCTGATAGGGACGATGTAAATGCTTGTTGCGCACCAATTACGTCTGAATTAATTCGTGAAATTAAGGCACCTGTTTGAGTGCGAGTGAAGAATGCTATCGATTGCTTTTGAACGTGTGCAAAAACTTGAGATCGCAAGTCATAGATCAATCCTTCGCCTATCCGCGCAGAAAACCATCGGCCTACGATGCTCATCACAGCATCAGCAATCGCCAATAAACCAACAATGAATGCTAGTTCAGTAATCAGCGGACCATTTTTAGGAATTACACCATCATCAATTAACTTACGCAGAATTAGTGGCGTGGCTACTACCAAGAATGCATCAATAACAACGGTGAAAAGAAATACAGAGAGATATTTTCGATAAGGTCTAGCAAAATCGAATATTCTTTTGACTGTACCTGCCTTGAGCTTTTGTTCCTTTACCGAAGGATCTGCAGTCATTGACCGGTGGGTCATCCAAACTGCTTGCATCGACATTGTTAAACCGTGAATCCCAACGCTCTAAGTTGTTCTCGACCATCATCAGAAATTTTGTCTGGTCCCCATGGTGGCATCCAAACCCAATTTATTTTTACATCTGTTGTCATGCCAGCAAGCGCTTGACGTGTCTGGTCTTCAATGACATCTTGTAAAGGGCATGCTGCAGATGTAAGAGTCATATTGAGAACTGCAATATTGGATTCATCAACCATTACGTCATAAATTAAACCTAAATCAACGACATTTATTCCCAATTCTGGGTCAACAACATCCTTCATGGCCTCTGTTACATCATCAACGCTGGTTGTCATATTGCGCCCTTCTATCGATGGCTTAGTTTAGTTCTTTTTCTGAGCTTGTACTGACGCATCTTTAAATGCCATCCAACCTAGTAGGGCACATTTAATGCGGGCTGGATACTGAGAAACACCCGCTAACGATACTGCGTCTTCAAGAATAGATTCGTCAGCTTTACCAACACCTTTACTCTGCATTAACTCCACGAAGGAATCGAAAACCTTTTGTGCTTCTACGAGATTTTTACCTAGCATGAGGGAACTCATGATTGAAACACTCGCTTGTGAAATAGAACATCCGACACCATCCCATGAAATTGCTGAGACCTTTTGTCCCTGCAAAGTGAGATTAAGAGTGATTTCATCGCCGCAACTTGGATTGATGTGATGAACCTGGGCGTCATAAGAAGGAACAAGTCCTTTATTCTCAGGATGCTTGTAATGATCAAGAATGACTTCTTGATACAAATTATCTAATTGCATTATTGACCAA
>RGSB01000161.1 GCA_010032875.1 Actinomycetota bacterium
CGAAGATATCACCTGGCTTGAGTTACTTGATGAAGATGGAGCAACTCGAATGGGATTTCAGAAAATTGAAAACTACCAACGTCCTACTTGGCCCGAAGGTCCCATACCGCAGCAATTGCACTTAGATTTTCATGTTACGGAAATGGAGAAGGCAAGGGCAGAGCTATTAGCGATAGGTGCAACACAAGCAGAATTTCAAAGTGCCCAAAATTTCCAAGTTTTCTTTGATCCAGAAGGTCATCCATTCTGTTTAGTCCTTAAACCTGTACTCTGATCTGATGGAAATCACAACCTGTCTATGGTTTGACGGTCGCGCAAGAGAAGCTGCGAATTTTTATACAAGTATTTTTCCCAATAGTTCAGTAGCAGACAATTGGATTGCGCCAACCGATACTCCAGGAAATAAACAGGGCGAGGAGATAGTTGTTAACTTCACAATGTTTGGTCGTCCATTTATTGGATTAAATGGTGGACCACAATTTCCCCACAGTGAAGCAATTTCTTTTCAGATTCCATGCAAGGATCAAGCAGAAATAGATAAATACTGGGAACTTCTAACTGCTGATGGTGGTCAAGAGAGTCAATGCGGGTGGCTTAAAGATAAGTTTGGAATTTCATGGCAAGTAACTTCACCAGAAATGGGTCAGTATTTAGGAGGCCCAGATCCTGAAGGTGCTCAACGCGCGACAAAAGCGATGCTTGAAATGAAGAAGATTGATTTAAAAGCAATGAAAAAGGCGTATTTAGGAAATCAGAGTGGCGAATAAGAGCGCAGTAGAAGTTGCTCGCGATATTCGCATCTCTGCAGCGCGTTGGACAATTCGCGCAAATGGTGGATATCTAGCCCAAGCATGTGGTTCCGCAGAGATCTTTGCATCTTTGTATTGCAACGTTCTTGACCTTGGTCCAAGTAAGGGACCGATGCAACCTCCAAAATTTGTGAGTGTTCCAAATAAATCGCGCCAAGAAATTAATGGCGAACTCTGGCTTGGTGAAGGACCGGATCTTCTTGTTCTATCACCTGCGCACTATGGCACCGCGCAATATTGCGCACTCGTTTCAATTGGTCGACTCGATGAAAGCGCACTGGTCACCGATAGCAGTGATGGCGGACTCTTAGAACTTATTGCAGCAGAACACTCTCCAGGTGTTGTTGTATCAGCCGGCTCATTAGCAACAGCACTAGGCGTAAGCGTTGGTCGCGCTATGGCACGTCGTTTACAGAAAAAGGCTGGCGATATTTGGGTATTTCTCTCTGATGGCGAATTGCAAGAAGGTGCGACATGGGA
>RGSB01000162.1 GCA_010032875.1 Actinomycetota bacterium
ATATTACCAGTTGCAGTTATTAATCCAGCTGTGCCAATATTACCTATATTAGCATTACCAGTAACACTTAATACCCCACTTGTGACTAAATTAGCCCCTGTGATATTTCCAGTTGCAGTAATTAATCCAGCAGTTCCAATATTACCTATATTAGCATTACCTGTTACACTAAGTACGCCACCTGTAACTAAGTTACCACCAGTGATATTACCAGTTGCAGTTATTAATCCAGCTGTGCCAATATTACCTATATTAGCATTACCTGTAGCACTAAAATTATTGACTGTGACATTGCCTGTTAAAGAAATATTTCCTGCAATATTTGCATTACCTGTTACAATTATTTCACCGCTAACACCTAAATTACCAACATTACTATTGCCTACTACTGTTAATGTACCTTGAATGTTAGCATATCCTGCTAAATTTATATTTGAAACATTTGATATATTTGCTGGTAAATCTATCCAAAGAGTTTGTGAACTTTGTGTAATTGTTGTATCAGTATTTCCATTTGCATCACGACCTATACTAAGTGTACTTGTATGAACTTGTAATGTTGCAATATTAGCTGTTACAATTACGTTTCCTGTAGGTTGACTTACAGTTATACCTGCGCCAGGTGTCTTATTAATGCTAGATACCGCTGCTGTCTCAACACCCGCATATACTTCAGTAAAATTTTGTTGTACTTTTTGAAATGCGGTTCTAATGGCATCGGCATCTGGATCGTCTGGAAAACTACCGAAATCTATATTTCTCTGTGCCATTTATAAAACTACCCGTTATTATGTATTTATCGTAATGGGACTAAAGCACACTCCAAAAAAAATGCCCGGCTATTAACCGGGCATCATATAGAGTTATTCTATATTTTTATTTTATGGATAAAACTTTATTAAATTTTTCAGACCAATTAGTTAACTGCCAATTTTTAATTACCCAATCTCGTCCAGCTTGCCCCATTTGCTTGGCTCGCTCTGGATTGGCAAGTAATTCACAAATTGATTGCGCTATCTGATCACTTTTGGTGCCATCAACTAAAAGGCCAGTCTTCTTATCCAATACCGCATCAACTGCTCCCCCAGAGTTGCCGACAATTACGGGTAGTCCGCAAGCACTTGCCTCAAGGTAAACAATTCCTAACCCTTCAACCTCCAAGCCAGAAAATCTGGAGCGAACTGGCATCGCAAAGATTTCACCTAAGCATATGTAATCAGGCAAATCATGATGGGAAACTCGACCTGCAAATACGACTTTAGGTAAAACTCCTAATTG
>RGSB01000163.1 GCA_010032875.1 Actinomycetota bacterium
ATAATCCTTTCACAATCAATTAAATTAAATGCTCAAAGGCTTTTAGATTAGCTAAAGATTCACCCCGTGATACTCGCCAAGCCCACTCACGCCTTATGGCAGATGAAAAACCCAACTCAAGGAGTGGATTAAAGGATGAGTCGGCATACTGCAGTACTGCGCCCAATATTCGATCAATCTCCCTCTCATTTACCGCATCAAGGGGTAATCTGCCCACTAAATAAATATCACCTAACTCATTTACAGCAAATGCAATTGAATACATTGAAGCGTTTTTCTTAAGTAAGTACTCAAAGACAGCTTCCTTATTCTCATCTGGCTTTCTAATAACAAAAGCATTGATACTCAAAGAGTGATCACCAACTACCAATGCGCAGTGGGTTTGCTGCTTTGCCTCTCCTGGCAAGGTAATAAGGTAGGTATTTTCATCCTTTTGCTCATAATCTAAATCATGTGATGATAGGAATTCATCAATTACTGCATTTGGATCAAGCATCTTATAAGTACTTAAATGCCCATAAAGTTAGCTTGATTATTAAAATCAGCATTTAGTTTGCGAAGCTCTTCAAATGTTCCTTGATTAACAATCCGCCCTTTGTCAATGTAATAAATCATGTCTTAAAAGCGCTCTGGCAATACCAAGTCTTTGACGCTGGCCACCACTTAAATTTTTACCTGCATCACTAATTCGATAGGAAAGTTGCCCTTCTAAACCTTTAATAAAACCAGATAGATCAGCCAGCTCTAATGCCTGCCAAACTAGATCATCTGGCACTAGCTCTGGATTGAAACCCAAGCAAATATTTTCTTTTACAGTTGAATTCTCTATAAATACGTCTTGAGGGACGTAACCAATTGAGCCCGGCCACTTCTTAATCGCGTCAACAGGTGTAAGACCAGATATTGTTATGGAACCAGAGGAAGGCGCTAATAAGCCTAAAACCAAATCTACTAAGGTGCTCTTGCCGCCACCTGAAGGTCCAACAAAAGCAATGAATTTACCCTCACTAACGTCCAAAGAAATGTCCTGGATTGTGTCATCGATAGCATCTGCGTAGGTAAATTTTAGATTCTTTAGATTTACTCTTGGTGAAAAATCCTTGTGGTTTGTAGTGATTAAAGTTTCAGTTTTCTCTAACTCTTTAACGCCATTGAGCTCATCTATGAGATCAAAGGTAGGCTTTGCTGCTGACAAACTAGATTTAACTGCAATCAAATTTTGCTGTAATCGTATTATTGCAGGTGCAATTCTCGTACTTG
>RGSB01000164.1 GCA_010032875.1 Actinomycetota bacterium
CAACAAATCATTATCAACTAACCATTGCACAGCAGTTGCTGCAGTAAATACTTGTCCATCTAAGTAATATGCAGATTCACCGCGAATATTCCACGCAAGAGAAGTTGCTAATCCATGTGCTGAAATCTTTGGTGCGGCGCCAATATTTGTTAGCAAAAACGCACCGGTTCCGTATGTGCACTTTGCTTGACCTGGCGCAAAGCAATTTTCAGCCAATAGCGCAGCGGGTTGATCCACCATTGCACCAGCTAAAACAACTCCACGTAGTTCTTCTAAATCGGGATGACAGATTTCTCCGATGACAAAATCGTTATTGATGAGCTCGGGCAAATCTGCAACATCTAATCCCCAAATGTCTGCTAACTCTGTGCTCCATGAGCGAGTATGTAAATCAAAAAGCAATGTGCGTGAAGCAGTAGATACATCTGTCACAAACTTGCCAGTTAAACGAGCGATTATCCATGTGTCAGTCGTTGTGATGACTCCAGTTGGTACGCGATCGCGCAACCACACCATCTTGGGTGCAACAAAGTACGGATCAAGTGCTAAACCACTCTTAGCCAAGATTAAATCTGAGTGCGCACGACGTTCATCGCATAAGGATGCCGACCTGGAATCTTGCCAAATGATTACTTGCGATAGAGCGGCGCCGTTATTTTTGTCCCACGCAAGAATAGATTCGCCCTGGTTTGCCAATCCAACTGCAGTGATTTTCTCGGTACAACCTGCGAGTGCTTGTTGTACTGCCTTAACAATTGATTGCCATAAATCTTCTGCAGCGCACTCACTAACGCCTGGTGCACCGTGTTGTAAATCTAGGTGTGCATAACCGCGGCTGAGTACTTCTCCGGATTCGCCAATAACAAGAGCTTTTGTGCCAGAAGTACCTTGATCAATTGCCACGATGGCCATGGCTAACTCTAACTTCCTTCGATTGGCTGACCTAATACGCGCATAGCCTTCTGATAATCCTTTTCAAAGACCATTAACTGCACACCATCGTAGGTATCTGTCACCGTGGCTTTAATCTTAAAATCTAAAAGTAATTCCTGCGCACGTACGACATCTAACTTAATCTGCGCCGCATCAATTGGAATGAGTAATCCGTATTGATCTTTTTTGCCAGCAGCAATAGGCAGGACAACCATCTTTGGATTAGATGAGAACGCCCACTTCAGGATTACTACAAAGATAACCGAGGCAACAATTGCGCCAATGAACTGCTGCAGCGGATCGTTGTAACGGAAAAAGTCCATGGC
>RGSB01000165.1 GCA_010032875.1 Actinomycetota bacterium
TCTCATGACAAATATCGGCAATATGTATGGCCCAGATTTCACTTTTTTGGGTATTCCAAGATGTGATTTAGATAAGCCAGAGAGCTTTAAAGGTGCTGATGTAATTGTCGTAGGTGCACCAATTGATAGCGGCACATCTCATAGATCTGGTGCCAAGATGGGACCACAGGCAATTCGAATGGGTGATTACCTTCCGCATGATGGTTCAAGGCCACATCTTGCAATGCGAATTGATCCACTGCAGAAACTAAAGATTTTTGATGCCGGGGATTTATTGATGCCAGGAGGGGATCTAGTTAATTCACTTAAAGTATTAGAGGCGGCAACTGAGAAAATTTCAAAGGCAGGTGCAATTGCAATTGTGCTCGGGGGAGATCACTCAATTGCATCAGCAGATGTTGCAGGTATCGCAAATCATTTGGGCAAGGGCAAAGTTTCAATGATTCATTTTGATGCCCATGCTGATACTGGTGAGGATCAATATGGCGCACTAATTGGGCACGGCACACCAATGCGTCGATTAATTGAATCAGGTTCGGTTAGAGGAGATCGCTTTTTGCAATTAGGTCTTCGCGGGTACTGGCCAGATGATGCAACGTTGAAGTGGATGGCTGGTAAAGGTATGAAATCTTATGAAATGACTGAGATTCATCACCGTGGAATGAAGGCAGTACTTGATGAGTCATTTGCAATTCTGACCGACGGTTGTGATGGTGTCTTTTTATCTGTTGATATTGATGTAGTTGATCCAGGTATGGCTCCCGGTACTGGCACACCAGAGCCAGGGGGAATGACAAGCAGAGAGTTATTAGAAGCTGTTAGAAGAATTTGTTTCGAACTCCCAATAGTTGGCATTGATGTGGTCGAGGTAGCACCTGCTTATGACAGCTCCGACATCACCGCGATCTTGGCTAATCGAGTGGTGCTTGAGGCACTTAGTGCGATTGCGCTTAGGAAAGCAGGCGGTACCTACTCTGAAACTAGAAACTTACTAGATCATTAATTAAATAGCTTTACGGAAAAAAGTTGAGCTAACCTTTTCATCTCCTGCCGGGACTTTCTTTGTAGCAGCTTCTGCCTTAATTAATCCAGCAGATTCCACCACTTTTTGTGAAGCGATATTCAAATCAGCAATGCATGCCTGCAAAAACTTAATTTTTGGATCACTTTTTGCGTATTCTTCAATTAAATTTATTGCATCCTTTGTTGCACCTTTTCCTCTTCCCCAAGGTGCCACAAAGTAACCAAGTTCAGCATTT
>RGSB01000166.1 GCA_010032875.1 Actinomycetota bacterium
ACATCATCACCAGTTAATTCAATATGTATGCCGCCAGGATGTGTACCTAATTTCTTATGTACCTCAAAGAAGCCTTTAACCTCATCTATAACATCATCAAATTTTCTAGTTTTATAGCCACTCGGTGCTTCATATGTGTTGCCATGCATTGGATCACAAACCCAAAGCACGATAGCTCCAGATTTTGTAACTGCATCTATTAAGGCTGGTAGTTTTTCTCTAATTACCCCAGCACCCATTCTGGTAATAAATGTCAGGCGACCTGGCTCATTATCAGGATTTAGTTTTTTGATAATAGCCAAGACTTCTTCGGGAGTACTTTTCGGACCAAGCTTTACGCCAATTGGATTATGAATTTTTGAAGCAAAATCCATATGAGCACCATCTAGTTGACGGGTACGCTCTCCTATCCAAACAAAATGTGCTGATACATCATAAGGATTGTTTGTTCTAGAATCGATTCGAGTAAGTGCCTTTTCATATTCAAGAATTAAAGCTTCATGGCTTGAGTAGAAATCAACAGATTTAAATGATTCTGGATCCACGCCTGCTGATTGCATAAACTGAATTGCTCGACCAATCTCATTAGCCATTTCCTCATAGCGAGCGCTAAATCTGGCATCAGCTGCAAATCCCTTATTCCAACTATGTACCTGGCGCAGATCAGCAAAACCACCCTGCGTGAATGCACGCACTAAATTTAATGTTGCAGATGAGGTGTTATAGACGCGAACTAATCGCTTTGGATCTGGAGTTCTTGCCTCTTTAGTGAACTCAAGATCATTAACTGCATCTCCTCGATAGGCTGGCAGAGTTTGCCCATCCCGGGTTTCGTTGTCATTGCTGCGTGGCTTGGCAAATTGACCTGCCATGCGGCCCACCTTAACCACCGGAAGTGATGAGAAGTATTGAAGGACTGCTGCCATCTGCAAAATAGTTTTTATTCGATTTCTAATTGAGTCAGCAGTTGCCGCCACAAATGTTTCAGCACAATCACCGCCTTGAAGCCAGAACGCATTCCCGAGTGCAGCTTCGCCAATTCGCTTCTTTAAATTGTCACATTCACCAGCAAAAACTAAAGGTGGAAAGCTCTCCAACTCAGCAACGGCAGCTTTTACTGCAGCAGCATCTGGCCAGGTTGGTTGCTGGGCTGCCATAAGACCTGGGGTAAATATTGAGTTAGCGTTCATTAGGTAATGGTATGCAATCTTTAGTTAAGGATGTGGCTAA
>RGSB01000167.1 GCA_010032875.1 Actinomycetota bacterium
GATTCTGGAAGTGTTAATGGATAAGAGTTGCCGCCAGTAATGAGTTTGTAACCAACTGGTTTACCCATATGGTTTTTCTTATTTGGGTTAACAATTTTCCAGTAACGAGATTTCATTAAGTCATATAAGCGTTGCGCACTCTTCTCATCTTTAAATACTGTCTCACTGGTTTCAAACGCTCCACCGTGTGGATTCTTTGGTCCCATTGGGTGAGCAAAGGAATCAACTTCGATGACACTGTTATTTGGTCCATCAACATCGAGATCAAGGCGCGCACAGAAAACATGTTGGTGATACGGCGCATACAAACCAGGTTCGATCTCTGTTGCAGATGGGTGAACTGCGTGCGGTTCATCACCGAGTGTTAAAACAATTCCAGTGAGCTTTGCTTCGAATTCGATATTGCCATCTTGGTAGAAATACCAGTAGTAGCCGTATTCATAATTATTGATTGTGACAATTGATGATAAGACAAAGCGGCGGCTACGGCGTACTTCAGGATGTCCGTCAATATCAACGTGCTTCCATAGAATTCCGAAGTCTTCTTCATGCATGCAAATAGCGTTTTTAATCTCGCGAACTTTTCCATCACCTTCAGTGACAGCAGCGTCTAGATAAACAATTTCGCCTAAGCAATCGCAACCAAGTGTGAGTGAATTAGTGAAGTTACCGAGTCCATATTCACCTGTATCAAAGGCGTTCTTTCGATAAGAACCTTGGCTTGGATCTCCGTATGGAATAACGAGTTCTGCAATAGATAGGCGATGCGCAATCTTGCGCTCATTGCCATTGTCATTAAAGCGAACATCGTGAATGACAAGGCCTTCGCGTTGGTCAAAGCCCACACGAAAGTTCCAACGTTCCCAATCAATGCGCCAACCGTTAACAGTAAAAGATGGACCTTCGGGTTGGTGAATGGATAGTTCTTTTAAGTGAACGAGTGATTCTTGTTGTGATTCGCGATAAGGGCCAGCTGTTTGTGGAATCGGTGTTTGCTCGTCATCTTCGATACCAACAACTTCGAACTTATCGATATCAACAATTGCGTGCAATCCATTAATTGGATGCGCGTAGAAGTTTCCATCTTTATCGCGCTTGTGCCACATCGGTGTCCAAATAACACGACGACCATCATCGATGTAATCAGGAATCTTGGCGCCAATTGGCCAAGTCTCCATATGAACATCATCGGCGCTATTTATTCCGCGCTTCTTAAGCGCATCAATAACT
>RGSB01000168.1 GCA_010032875.1 Actinomycetota bacterium
GCTTCGAGTTTCCCTATCCGCGCTCATGCGAGTAAAGTACCCTTCGTGGCCCCTGAAGAAGATGTCGTTCGTCGCGCACCACTATTTACTGCGCTTGATGAAGCCTCTGCCGCATCACTTCGCGCATCTATGGATAGTGTCAAGATTTCTAAAGGAAACGTCCTCTTCGCCGAAGGCGATGAAGGTGATCACCTATACGTAATCCTCGAAGGCAAGTTAAAGCTCGGTACTTCAAGCGGTGATGGTCGCGAAAACCTTCTTTCTATTCTTGGACCAGGTGAAATGTTCGGAGAACTTTCCCTCTTTGATCCCCTTTGGAAAGATGACTGATGAAGGTTTAATCGTTAATCACGACTTAACTCAAGAAGAGCTCGCACAACTAGTGGGTGCGTCACGCGAAACAGTTAATAAAGCGCTGGCAGATTTCGCAGGTCGCAATTGGTTAAAGCTCGATGGTCGTTCGGTTTTAATTACAGATCTAGAACGTCTATCTAAGCGCGGTAAGTAAAACTAATCCGCTATTTCTACCGTTAATTCAATTTCAACTGGTGAATCCAAAGGCAATTCCGCGACGCCAATAGCAGAGCGTGCATGCTTTCCTGCTTCGCCCCAGATATGTACAAAGAGTTCTGATGCTCCGTTTACAACTGCTGGCTGAGCAACATAACCAGGTGCACCATTTACATATCCAACTACGCGGACAACTTTTGAAATCTTGTTTACATCAGCAACTAGTTCGACAGCCGCCAGAGCATTTAAGGCACAAATCTGTGCAAGCTCTTTAGCGCGCTCAGGTGTAACACTCCCACCAACTTTTCCAGTGCCAGCCATTTCACCATTTACTAGCGGTAGTTGTCCTGCCGTAAAAACAATGTTACCTGTACGAACTGCGGGAACATAGGCAGCAACTGGTTTTGCAGCTACAGGAAGTTCTAGACCGAGTTCGGCAAGTTTTGCGCGAACATCAACACTCACTTAATTTCTCGCTTCATGTAAGCAACGAGTTGTTCACCTGTACCTGGCGCTGGAATAACTTGTACAAGTTCCCAACCATCTGAACCCCATGTATCAAGGATCTGCTTTGTTGCGTGAGATAACAATGGAACTGTTGCGTATTCATATTTCATTTGTTTAACGCTTCTTTCACTAGGCCGGAAACTGTTGCACCATCTGCTTTACCTGCTACTTGTGACTTTATAACTCCCATTACTTTGCCCATATCCCCTGGT
>RGSB01000169.1 GCA_010032875.1 Actinomycetota bacterium
GTTGAAGAGAACGCTAAGCATTTGCTTCCTTTGATCTAATTATCGTGAGCAAATCCGTTCTTATCATCGCCACTTTAGATACTAAAGGTCCTGAAGCGGCTTATATTCGTGATGGATTAAACCGTCTCGGAATTAAGACGACTGTGATTGATACAGGAATTCTGGGTGAACCACTCGGAATTACACCTGATATTTCTCACGAGGACTTAGCAATCTTTGGTGGAATCACTCTGCACGAGTTACAGAATTCTGGAACTCGCGGGCGCGCAGTGGAACGAATGAGAACGTTTGTCATCGAAAAAGTAAAGGAACTCCATTCCAAGGGGGAAGTCCTCGGCGCCATCGGTATCGGTGGCGCTGAGGGCTCCGTAATGGGAGCTGGTGCACTTATGAGTTTGCCAATTGGTGTTCCAAAATTAGTTTTATCGCCTATTGCATCTGGTCGTCACGAATTCGGTCCACTTGTTGGAACGAGTGACATGTTGGTGATGCACACGGTGATTGATATTTTGGGTTTAAATCATATTTCTAAAACAATCTATGACAATGCAGTCGCTGCAATGGCCGGGCTTGTACATCACGGTCACGAATTAACAGTTCCACCTGCTGGCAGCAAGTACGTCGCAGTCACAATGCTTGGAAACACAACAACTGCCGTGATGGCGCTCCAAAAAGAGTTAGAAAAATCAGGATTTGAAGTTGTAACTTTCCACGCTAATGGTGTTGGTGGACCAGCTATGGAAGAGCTTGCAGAAGCGGGTCAATTTGTTGGCGTTATTGATTTCACACCATCTGAAATAGTCGGAACACTCGTTGGCGGCATCCACTATGGCGGACCACGTCGAATGAAGCGCGTAGGTCCACTTGGGATTCCACAAATACTTGTGCCTGCATGTGTTGATTTTTCCGTGCACCACACGACTTCAATTTCAGATGAGTTTAAGAACCGTCCTATTTATGATCACAATCCAGAGTTCGCACTAGCTCGTTGCACAAAAGAAGAGATGGGCAAAATCGGTGCATATTTTGCTGAATGTGCCAACACTTCAAAGGGACCAGTTGAAATTGTTATTCCAGGTGAGGGATATTCAATTCCAAATGTTCCTGGTGGTGTTTTCTGGGACCGCGATGCAGATGCGACATTTGAAGCGGCACTTATGAAAAATATCAACCCAGAAATTCCGGTTGAGAAATTACCTTTGCATGCCAACTCTGATGAG
>RGSB01000170.1 GCA_010032875.1 Actinomycetota bacterium
AGGCAGGCATTAAGAGAGTCGTACTTACCTCATCTGTTGTCTCAATGACTTCAGGTCGACCAAGTGGAACCTACGGACCAGATTCATGGTCTGATGTAAATCAAAATATTGGTGCTTATGCAAAGAGCAAAACCCTGGCAGAGAAAGCCGCATGGGAAACCGTTAAGGGAAGTTCAATGGAGCTCGTAGCAATCAATCCTGGTTTTGTACTTGGACCATCTTTAGGAACTGCTGGTGACGGTACAAGTGAAGCAATGATTACAAACCTCATTGGCGGCAAGATGCCAGCAATTCCTGATATCGCTATGGGGATGGTTGATGTGCGAGATATCGCCCGTCTACATGTTGCAGCACTCGAAGCACCTAAAGCTGCTGGTAAGCGATTCATAGCTGCCAGCTCACAACCAGTTGCTATGGCATATTTGGCCGAAACGCTCAAGAAAGCTGGATACAAAAAAGTTCCATCTCGCAAAGCCCCTAACTTCGCCATCAAGCTCATGGCTGTCTTTGACCGTGAAGCAAAGGGAATGGTTCCCAATCTCGGCGTGAAGATTGCTTACGATAATCACGAAACGATCGAAATCCTTAACTGGAAGCCGACTCCTCTAGAGATAACCTTTACCGAGATGGCAGCCGCTATCTCTAAGTGAGGAGGCGACATGGCGAGAAAAAAAGAAAGCCCTGTCGAATGGCGCTCTGAATGTCCCATTAGTTCTGGGCTAGACATCCTTGGAGACAAGTGGTCTCTACTTATCGTGCGAGATCTGATTACCTATGGAACTCGCACTTATTCCGAGTTCTCTGAATCTCCGGAAAGAATTTCTACAAATATCCTTGCTGACAGACTCAAATTACTCACGGCTTTAGGAATTATTGAAAGAGTAGATGCTGACCGAGGTGCCCGCAATAATGCATTCCAACTTACCAAGAGTGGGAAGGAACTTCGCAAGGTTCTTGAGGCTTTAGGTAGATGGTCTTACGCAAACATGCGAAATTTGCATCCAGATATCGTGAGTATTGATTAAGAGAAGAGTCGCCCTATAAGCAGGATCCTGTCTTCTTGCTCATCTGCAGAGTGACAGATATGTGACAGATAAATGGGTTGAATCGCCAAGAGGGTCCGACGATTAGATTTTCACGCTTAAAAAGAAGTGGGCCCTGTCGGGCTCGAACCGACGACCCACGGATTAAAAGTCCGTTGCTCTACCG
>RGSB01000018.1 GCA_010032875.1 Actinomycetota bacterium
TCGCAAAAGCAATTGCGTGCGGAGCGGACGCAGTAATGATGGGATCTCCACTTGCAAAAGCAACTGAAGCACCAGGACTGGGTTGGCACTGGGGATCAGAAGCGCATCATCCAGAACTTCCACGTGGAGAAAGAGTTGCTGTTGGTACATCTGGAACGCTACAAGAAATTCTGCTTGGACCATCACATGCAGCAGATGGTTCAATGAATCTTTTCGGTGCACTACGTCGTGCAATGGCAACAACTGGCTATTCTGATGTTAAATCTTTCCAGCGAGTAGAAGTACTTATACACCGTGCCTAATCCTCACGGAGTTCTGGTTGTCGATTTTGGTGCGCAATACGCGCAACTCATCGCACGCCGAGTCCGTGAAGCAAATATTTATTCGGAGATAGTTCCTTCATCAATTACTGCAGCAGAGGTCACTGCAAAAAATCCCGAAGCAATCATTCTTTCTGGTGGGCCTTCGAGTGTGTATGCAGAAAATGCTCCTTCAGTTGATCCTGCAATCTTTGCTCTAAACATTCCTATATTCGGAATCTGTTATGGATTTCAAGCCATGGCTGCTGCCCTAGGTGGAGTCGTAACCCAAACAGGAAAATCTGAATTTGGTCGTACGCAATTAAGAGTAAAAGCTGGCTCCAAAGTATTTGCGTCATTGCCCGCAGAACAAAGAGTTTGGATGTCTCATGGAGATGCTGTCACAGAAGCGCCGTGTGGCTTTAGTGTTACCGCCAGTACAAGTGATACTTCTATCGCTGCTTTTGAAAGTGCAAATGCGCAATTATCTGGAGTTCAATTCCATCCTGAAGTTCTCCACTCTGAACACGGCCAAGCAATTCTTAAAAATTGGTTAGTCAATATTGCCAAGTGCAGCCCTACCTGGACATCGACAAATATTGCTCAGACAGAAATTGAAAAAGCTCGCAAACAAATTGGCACAAAAAGAGTCATCTGTGGGCTTTCAGGTGGCGTTGATTCAGCTGTCGCCGCAGCAATTATTCAAAAAGCTGTAGGAAAACAACTCACGTGTGTCTTTGTTGATCATGGCTTATTGCGAAGTGGTGAATCCGAGCAAGTTCAAAGAGATTTCGTCGCATCAACAGGTGTAAATCTTGTGGTTGTTGACGCAGTAGATCAATTTTTAAGTGCGCTTAAAGGCGTTATAGATCCAGAGGAGAAACGTAAAATTATTGGCCGCGAATTCATTCGGTCATTTGAAAATGCAGCTCGTGATATTGCAAGTGGTGGCGAAGTCGAATTTTTAGTTCAGGGAACCCTATATCCAGATGTAGTTGAATCTGGTGGGGGAACAGGAACTGCCAACATAAAGTCACACCACAATGTTGGGGGGTTACCTGATGATCTCAAATTCAGTTTAGTCGAACCACTTCGTGCGCTATTTAAAGATGAAGTAAGGAATGTGGGCGTTGAACTAGGTTTGCCTGAAGAGATCATTTGGCGCCAACCATTTCCAGGTCCTGGACTTGGCATTCGAATTATCGGAGAAGTTACTCGAGATCGCCTAGAAATTTTACGTTCAGCAGATTTGATTGTGCGTCAAGAGTTAAAGTTGGCAGGACTAGACCGAGACATTTGGCAGTGTCCAGTTATTTTGCTCGCTGAAGTTCGAAGCGTCGGAGTGCAGGGCGATGGGCGCACGTACGGTCATCCAGTTGTTTTGAGGCCTGTATCTAGTGAAGATGCTATGACTGCGGATTGGTCGCGAGTTCCCTATGAAGTTCTTGAGAAGATTTCGACACGTATCACCAATGAGGTGCGTGAAGTAAATAGAGTCGTGTTAGATGTGACAAGTAAACCGCCAGCAACGATCGAGTGGGAGTAAAAGTGAAGAAAAAGTTAGCAACAATCCTTGGAGTTGTCTTTGCAATTACGTCTATCACTTTTGTTCCAACGGCACAGGCTGCAGCAGTCAAGTGCACACCAACTAAAGCTGTTGGTCACGCACCAAAGAAGATTGCAACTCCAAAGAAAGTTTTAACAACTTTTCCAAAGAAATTTACGCTCGTCACTAATTGCGGAAACATCGTGATTACTACCGTTGGTTCTAAAGCGCCCTTCACAATGACTTCGATTGCAGCCCTTGCAAAAGGTGGTTATTACAATGACTCTCTCTGTCATCGATTAACTACTCAGGGATTATTTGTTTTGCAGTGCGGAGATCCAACAGCGACTGGTAGCGGCGGCCCACAATTCACATATCCAGATGAAAATTTGCCTGCCAACAAGAGCAATAACTATCCAGCGGGCACAGTTGCGATGGCAAATTCAGGACCTAATACAAACGGGAGCCAATTCTTTTTGGTGTATGCCAATACAACTCTGGCACCTAGTTACACAATTTGGGGAACCATTACATCTGGTTTAGATATCGTTAAAGCAGTTGCTAAGGCTGGTGCAGTAGGTGGTGCGCCAGATGGAAAACCTGCAAAAACTATTGCGATTTCGAAAGTTTTAGTTAATTAATTCGTATTAACTAACTTAAAGGCTTCAGCCAGTCTTCCTTCTGCAAAACCTGCTGCGGCTGCATTGCGACCACCCCATTCGCGAACCATTTTCTCTAAATCCGGATTATGCGAAGTTTGTGATGCGTGTGCATGTAGTGCTTTAATTTTTAAATCAAATGTGTCAGTAACGTCCACAAAGTGATCTGGATTTGAGAAGCCCATCATCCATATTTCGCGTACTTTCCAAGGTTCTAATTTTTCTTTTTCCAATAAATCAGTGAATGCAAAAGGGTTTCGGGCATCTGGATATACCGCTTGAACAGCAGCTTCTCCAGCGGCTAAGTGATCTGGATGGCTTGCACCAATTCTCTCCCAATTTCGTTCAGGGCTTTGGCAGACCATTCGATCCGGTTGCACTCGACGAATTTGGCGCACAATATCTTTTCGCAGGGCAATAGTTGCCTCGAGATGACCATCAACATAATTTAAAAATGTAATGTCAGTTACGCCGATAACAGCACCTGCTTCGCGTTGTTCGCGTTGACGAACTTTTGGCATATCTTCTTTCGCGATTCCTGAAGCTTCGCCACCTTGGTCGCCATTTGTGCAGAACACGTATGACACTTGTATTCCTTTTTTTACCCAC
This sequence comes from Actinomycetota bacterium, assembly GCA_010032875.1. Lineage (GTDB taxonomy): Bacteria > Actinomycetota > Actinomycetes > Nanopelagicales > Nanopelagicaceae > Planktophila. The sequence goes on from RGSB01000018.1 coordinate 3,114, forward strand.
TGCGCAATGGTTCCGGATGCACCAAAATCAGAATCATCAGGGTGGGCGTTTACAACAAGCACGCGCTTGATTTCGGTATCTGCAATCGGTTCCATATCGGTAAGCCTAATAGACTCACCGCCATGGAAAGTACCGACGCCTTATTAGAAGGGCTCAATCCGCAACAGCAAGCCGCTGTTATTCATAGCGGTGGACCACTTCTTGTGGTTGCAGGTGCTGGTTCTGGAAAAACACGAGTACTGACTCGCAGAATCGCTTACTTAATGGCCCGTCGTGGTGTTGCACCATATGAAATCTTGGCGATCACGTTCACAAATAAAGCAGCAGGAGAAATGAAAGAACGTGTGGCAGCGTTAGTTGGTCCAGTTGCGAAATCAATGTGGGTCTCAACATTTCACTCAGCATGCGTGCGATTACTGAGGCAAGAAGCGGTAAGACTCGGATACGGCAATACGTTTAGTATTTATGACTCTGCAGATAGTTTGCGACTAATAACCATCGTTGCGAAAGAACTTAACTTGGATCCAAAACGTTACCCAGCGCGCCAATTCCAATCAATTATTTCTAATGCGAAAAATGAACTCATGGGTCCACACGATTATGTAAACGCTACCAAGAACCAGTTCGAAGAGGTTGTAGCAGATGTGTATGCTTTTTATCAACGTAGATTGCAGCAAGCAAATGCGATGGATTTTGATGATCTTATTTTGAAAACAGTTGAGGTTATTCAGAAGTTTCCAGAAGCAAAGGCACGTTTACGTTCACGATTTAAACATGTCCTAGTTGATGAATATCAGGATACGAATCATGCTCAATATATTTTGGTCAAAGAGCTTGTCGGAAGCGAGCAAGAAGGTATAGCGCCAGCTGAATTATGCGTTGTGGGCGATGCCGATCAATCAATTTATGGATTCCGAGGAGCAACAATTAGAAATATTCTTCAATTTGAGCTGGATTATCCAAACGCCACGACAGTCTTGCTCGAACAAAATTATCGTTCAACTCAAAACATACTTTCAGCTGCAAATGCTGTTATTACAAAAAATGAGGGTCGAAAAGAAAAAAATCTGTGGTCCGAAGAGGGAGCAGGAGCGCCACTGATTGGTTATGTCGCAGAGTCCGAACACGATGAAGCAGAGTTTGTAAAAGATGAGATTCGCGAGCTTCAAAGAAGTGGCGACTCCAATCCTGGGGATACGGCAATTTTTTACCGCACGAACGCGCAATCTCGTGTATTTGAAGAAGTCTTTATGCGATCAGCTCTACCTTACAAAGTTGTCGGTGGGCTTCGATTCTACGAACGTAAAGAAATTAAAGATTTATTGGCTTACCTTCGAGTACTTGCCAATCTTGAAGATGAAATCTCACTTCGCAGAATTATTAATGTGCCAAAACGCGGAATCGGTGATCGGGCAATTGAATGCGTTGATCAGTATGCGCAATTAAATAACCTTTCATTCTGGAGTGGATTATCCCAATGCGAGCAAGCCGCTGGCATGCCTCATCGAGCCGCACAGTCGGTCAAAGAGTTTGTTTCGATGATGGTCGCACTTCGTACACTTGTTGAAGCCAAGACTCGTCCATCAATAATTATCGAAGCGATTTTAGAGCAATCAGGATTGCTATCAGAATTATCTTCGAGTACAGATCCGCAAGATGAAGTTCGCGTGGAAAACCTTAAGGAATTGGTCGCGGTATCAATGGAGTATGAAGAACGACCATTTGAAGAATTAGGTGAAGATGAAGAAATTTCACTCGCAGGTTTCCTTGAAAAAGTTTCACTTGTAGCAGATGCAGATGAAATTCCTGAAGGTGAAGATCATGGTGGAGTAGTAACTTTGATGACTCTTCACACTGCTAAAGGCTTAGAGTTCCCAACTGTTTTTCTTACGGGAATGGAAGATGGAATATTTCCTCATTCACGAACATTGGGCGAGAAAGATGAAATTGAAGAAGAGAGACGTCTCGCATACGTTGGTCTTACACGTGCAGAAAAACGTCTCTACATTTCTCGTGCGGAATATCGATCTTCATGGGGATCGCCAACATATAACCCAGCATCGCGATTTTTAGATGAAATTCCTGAAGGCGTAATTGAGTGGAGAAATCACGGTGGTTCATCCGCTTCACTGTCACCTTCACTTGTTAGAAAACCTCGTATTGCAACCGCGCCACCACCACGACCAACGGGAAAGAAAAGCACCGCAATGCAATTAGCGGTGGGCGAGCGTGTGTCACATGACACATTTGGACTCGGAACTGTTGTGGCTATTGCAGGTGAAGGAGATAAGTCCGAAGCCACCATAAACTTCGGACAGTACGGAGAGAAGCGATTACTGCTGCGTTATGCACCAGTTGAGAAGCTCTAGTATTAGCAAATACTTTTTCGATATGAGTGGAGTTTTCTGTGGATCTCTTTGAATACCAGGCACGAGATCTCTTTGAAAAACACGGAATCCCCGTATTAGCTGCTGGCATCGCAACAACTCCAGAACAAGCTCATGATGCTGCTGTAAAAATTGGCGGAAAAGTCGTCGTTAAGGCGCAAGTAAAAGTTGGCGGACGTGGAAAAGCTGGTGGCGTCAAAGTTGCTGCTGACGCAAGTGAAGCAAAAGAAAAAGCAAGTGCAATTCTCGGCATGGACATAAAAGGGCACACTGTTCGCACCGTGATGATTGCCCAAGCGGCACCTATTGACTCTGAATATTATTTAGCAATTTTATTAGATCGCTCCAACCGAACATTTCTTGTAATGGCATCTGTTTCTGGTGGAATGGATATCGAAGAAGTTGCACATTCAGCTCCTGAAAAGCTTGCCAAAATTCCTGTTGATGCAAATGTTGGAATAACTCCCTCAAAAGCTAAAGAGATCATCGCTGCCGCAGCTTTTCCAGCTGAAGTTGCGGGACAAGTAGAAGATGTCCTTTTAACACTATGGAAAGTTTTCCAAAGTGAGGATGCAACACTTGTAGAGATTAATCCACTCGTAAAGACAGTGGATGGAAAAATAATCGCACTCGATGGCAAAGTAACTTTGGATGATAATGCTGGCTTTAGACATCCAGAACACGAAGCACTCATTGATCACGCTGCGACGAATGCGCTCGAAGCAGCAGCAAAAGAAAAAGATCTCAATTACGTAAAACTAGATGGACAAGTTGGAATAATTGGCAATGGCGCAGGACTCGTGATGAGCACACTTGATGTTGTCGCATATGCAGGAGAAAAATTTGGGGGAGTTCGCCCAGCAAACTTCCTAGATATCGGTGGTGGTGCCTCGGCACAAGTTATGGCTGATGGCCTTTCAATTATTTTGGGTGATAAAGATGTTAAAAGTGTTTTTGTAAATGTATTTGGTGGCATCACTGCGTGCGATGCGGTTGCTAATGGAATTGTCCAAGCGCTGGAATTACTCGGTTCTATAGCAACAAAACCAATTGTCGTACGACTCGATGGAAATAATGTAATTGAGGGACGTGCAATTCTCAAAGCTGCGGCCCATCCACTTATTGAACAGGTAGACACTATGGATGGAGCAGCAAATCGCGCTGCAGAATTGGCGGCCAAGTAATGTCTATTTTTCTCAACGAAAAAAGTGTTGTCATTGTTCAAGGTATGACAGGTGCTGAAGGAACGAAACACACCAAACGCATGCTGGCATCTGGCACAAAAGTTGTTGGAGGAGTAACACCAGGAAAAGGTGGACAGAGCGTTGAAATAGACGGCCACATTCTTCCGGTTTTCAATACTGTCTCTGAAGCAATGAGTTCTACTGGAGCAAATACATCGGTTGTCTTTGTTCCACCAAAGTTTGCAAAAGCTGCAGTTATTGATGCAATCGATGCAACGATGCCACTAGTAGTTGTGATTACAGAAGGTATTCCAGTTCATGACTCTGCAAGTTTCTACGCTCATGCAGTTAATAAAGGAACTACACGAATCATTGGTCCGAATTGTCCAGGTCTCATTAGTCCAGGAAAATCTAACGTTGGAATTATTCCTGCAGATATCACCGGTAGCGGTCCCATTGGACTTGTATCAAAATCCGGAACTCTTACCTATCAAATGATGTACGAATTACGAGATATTGGCTTTAGTACTGCAGTAGGTATCGGTGGAGATCCTGTCATCGGAACAACTCACATTGATTGTTTGCGAGCTTTTCAAGATGATCCCGAAACAAAAGCAATTGTGATGATTGGTGAAATTGGTGGTGATGCAGAAGAACGCGCGGCCACATTTATTAATGAATACGTAACTAAACCAGTAGTGGGTTACGTCGCAGGATTTACAGCGCCCGAGGGAAAGACAATGGGTCACGCAGGTGCAATTGTTTCTGGATCTTCTGGAACTGCACAAGCCAAAAAAGATGCACTTGAAGCTGCAGGAGTAAAGGTCGGCAAAACACCAAGCGAGAGCGCGCAATTAATGCGCGCAATTTTGGGCCGCTAGTTCTCATGTTTCAACGTGTCCTATGGGTCTCGTTGTCACAAGTTTTACGTAGCATCGCACTTGTACTGTTACCAGTAGCGTTTTTATCTCTCATCGCTTGGGCAACAGCTGGAAGTATCACCGGAAATACATCAGATCCCATACGTGCAGCAATGTGGGTATGGCTAGGACTTCATAACATTCCATTTTCACTGATTATTCCTCCTGCCGGAGCAGAAGGATTTCTCTCATATCTTCCTTTAGGCGGATTACTCTTTCCATTTCTGGCAATCAGAAGTTCTTTCTCAAAAGTTGTTGATCGACTAGATAGAGATACAAATCTCATAAATATTGCACGTTTACATTTTACGATCATTTACTCGTTGATTGCTCAACTTTTAATTTTTGCATCTAAAACTGAAGCTATTCGTGCTGTTTGGTACTCCGCCATTGCAATACTGATTCCAGCTGTTTACCTCACAACGCTGACTGTAGGAAAAAAAGTTACATTGACTCAGCCTGTCAGTTTTGGTACGAGAATCATTGCTCTCCTACTAGGAATAAGTGCATTATTTTTATCTTTATCCTTATTCATTCATCTTTCAACAATCAAAGATTTAATTACAGTTCTTCGCCCAGGAATCTTTGGCGGTATTCTTCTTTTGTTGATAAATATTGTCTATCTGCCAAATGCGGCTGTTGCCACGATGGCTTATCTCAGCGGCACCGGTTTTGGCGTCGGTTCAAATACTTTAATTTCGCCCCTTGAGCATCAGGTTACTCAAATTCCCGCACTTCCAATCTTGGGCGCCCTTCCAACGTCAGTGAATTCGATGTTTCTATTTTCAATCTTCTTTTTTGTTATGGCAGGCGCTCTATTAGCCAGTTGGACTATCGCACTTAAAACCAAAATCTTATGGCAGAGTTATTTTGTGAGTATTGCGAGCGTGTTTGTCTTAACTTATTTTGCTAGTGGGTCATTGATTACAAAAGAGTTGTCATCCGTTGGTCCATCGTTGTGGAAGTTTCCACTGAGTGTTGCAATTGAAATGGGAATTGGAATATTTTTAACAATTTTCCTTCCGAGGGTCTCTTTACCGACTCGAAAATCCAAAATTAATGAGTGAGCGCAAGAAAATACGCAGAGCACTCATAAGCGTGTCTGACAAAAATCGTTTAGTAGAAATTGGAAAAGTGCTCAGTAATGCTGGTGTCGAGATTTTATCTACCGGGTCAACAGCCAAAACATTACAGGAAGCGGGAATATCCAACCTAGAAGTAAGTGCAGTAACAGGCTTTCCAGAGATCTTGGATGGAAGAGTGAAAACGCTTCATCCAAAAATTCACTCAGGCATTCTTGCTGATCAGAACAACTCAGAACATATGTCTGCGATTAAAGAACTCGGAATCGAACCATTTGATTTGATAATCATCAATCTTTATCCATTCGCAGAAACAATTGCCTCGAATTCCACTTACGCAGAATGCATTGAACAAATTGATATTGGTGGACCTTCGATGTTGCGTGGTGCTGCAAAGAATCATGAATCTGTTGCGGTGATCTCATCGACTAATCAATATGATCAACTTATTGCAGCGATTACTGCAGGCGGGTTTACTCTTGTAGAGCGTCAGAGATTAGCACTTGAAGTTTTTAGAACAACAGCTGAATATGACTTAACAATTGCACATTGGTTGGAAAAAAATCCGGAGTCAGGGCTGCCAGATTGGTTTGGGAGTATTTTTACCCAACAAAGCATTCTTAGATATGGCGAGAATCCTCACCAACGTGCTGCGATTTACAGTGCAGGTTCTAAAGGAATAGTTGCCTCACAACAGTTACATGGCAAAGAGATGTCTTTTAATAATTATACGGATGCAGATGCAGCATGGCGTGCAGTATTTGATCACGAAGATTCTTGTGTGGCAATTATTAAACACGCCAATCCATGTGGAATTGCAATAGGAAAAGATATTGCGCAGGCGTATGTAAAGGCACATGCATGCGATCCAGTATCTGCATTTGGCGGTGTTGTGGCCGCAAATCGAAACGTTACTGTTGAGATGGCAAATGCGCTTTCAGAAATATTTACTGAAGTACTCATCGCGCCTGGTTATGAAAGTGGAGCAGTCGAAATACTTTCACAAAAACCAACACTTCGAATTCTTCAATGTAATGCAACACGAGTATCAAATATTGAAATGCGCCCTATAAGTGGTGGAATATTGCTGCAGGAAGTAGATAACTTAAGCGCACTCGGTGACGTAACTACTTCATGGAAACTGGTGGCCGGACAACCGGCTTCTGTGGAAGTTCTGAACGATCTTGAATTTGCATGGCGTGCAGTACGTGCGGTTAAAAGCAATGCAATATTGCTTGCAAAAAATGGCGCAAGCGTCGGTGTTGGTATGGGACAAGTCAATCGCGTTGACAGCGCCGAGCTCGCCGTAAAACGTGCAGGAAAACGAGCCGCTGGCAGCGTTGCATCCAGTGATGCATTTTTTCCATTTGCTGATGGATTACAAGTACTTATCTCAGCAGGTGTAAAGGCAGTTGTTTCACCTGGTGGAAGTGTGCGCGATGAAGAAGTAATTGCTGCAGCAAACGAGGCTGGAATAACCTTGTATTTCACCGGTACTCGGCATTTCTCTCACGCTTAAATCTTCAATAAGATAGGGACATGACCGCAACTATTCTCGATGGCAAGGCATTAGCCGCATCAATTAAAAAAGATCTCGCAGTCAGAGTGTCCGAACTAAAGAAAAAAGGAATAACGCCGGGACTCGGAACAGTTTTAGTTGGTGATGATCCAGGTTCTCACTCATACGTCGGCGGTAAACACCGAGATTGTCATGAAGTTGGCGTTAATTCGATTCGAGTAGATCTGCCTGAAAGCGCATCTCAAGCCGATGTATTGGCTGCTATTAAGGATCTCAATAATGCAAAGGAATGCACTGGTTATATTGTGCAACTTCCGATGCCAAAAGGAATTGACCCACAAGTAATTTTAGAAGCCATTGATCCAGCCAAAGATGCGGATGGATTACATCCCATGAATCTTGGCAGGCTTGTTGCTGGTTATGACGCGCCTCTACCTTGCACACCTCGTGGAATCGTTGCACTCTTGCAGCATTACAAAGTTGCACTAAAAGGCGCCGAAGTTACCGTTATCGGAAGAGGTCTGACAGTAGGTCGACCACTCGGTTTATTGCTCACACGCAAACAAGAAAATGCAACAGTCACTTTGACTCATACTGGGACCAAAGATCTGGCTTTGCATACTCGTAACGCTGACATTGTGATTGCTGCAATTGGACAGGCACATTTCCTTAATGCATCAATGATTAAGGAAGGTGCAGCAGTAATTGACGTTGGAATTTCGCGCACAGAAGCAGGATTGCTAGGCGATGTCCATCCAGATGTAATGGAAAAAGCCGGTTTCGTTGCACCAATGCCCGGCGGTGTTGGACCAATGACCCGTGCAATGCTTGTTACGAATGTTGTGGACGCGTGTTCTTAGATTCGCGCATAATTAAAGTTGCTAGCTATTCATTAGTGGCACTGGGCATAGTTTTAGGGACCTTAAGCAGTCCATGGCAGGCAAAGTAACCGTCGTCGGTGCAGGTTTTTATGGTTCAACAACTGCAATGCGATTAGCTGAATACAATATTTTTGACACAGTAGTTCTAACGGACATTCTCGAAGGCAAGCCAGAAGGTTTGGCTTTAGATATGAATCAATCTCGATCAATTGAAGGATTTGAAACAAAAATTATTGGGGCAACAACAAGTTCCGATGGTGTCGGATATGAAGCTACCGCGAATTCAGATGTGGTTGTTATTACCGCTGGCTTGCCCCGTAAACCTGGCATGAGTCGAATGGATCTCATTGGAGTAAACGCAGGAATTGTTCGCGGAGTAGCTGAAAATATTGCAAAGCATTCACCGAATGCAGTAATCATCGTGGTTTCAAATCCACTCGATGAAATGACTGCACTGACACAAATTGCAACCGCCTTTCCTCACAACCGTGTGATGGGTCAAGCAGGCATGCTTGATACAGCCCGCTTTACGCACTTTGTTGCAGAAAAACTTAACGTTCCAGTCTCGTCAGTGAACACTCTTACTCTTGGTTCGCACGGTGAAACGATGGTTCCGGTACCAAGTCGTTGCACTGTTAACGGTGTAGCACTGAGCGAAAAGTTGTCACAGGCAGAAATCGACGAACTCGTTGATCGCACACGCAATGGCGGCGCAGAAGTTGTTGCACTACTTAAAACTGGCTCTGCGTATTACGCACCATCTGCCGCAGCAGCTCGTATGGCTAGAGCAGTAATCGAAGATTCAGGAGCAACTATGCCCGTGTGTGCATGGGTCGATGGCGAGTACGGAATCACTGGTGTGTACCTCGGAGTTGAAGCCCAAATTGGCCGACAAGGAATTAAAAAAGTCGTAGAAACTAAACTTACTGATTCTGAATTAGAAGCTCTGAAAATTGCTGCAGAAGCAGTTCGTGCAAAACAAGCAGACGTACAGACACTCTAAAGGGAGCGAAAGAGCATGGCGAAGATCAAAGTTGAAGGCACGGTCGTCGAACTAGATGGCGATGAAATGACTCGCATCATTTGGCAATTCATTAAAGACTCACTGATTCTTCCTTATTTAGATGTAAATCTTGAATATTACGATCTTGGAATCGAAAAGCGCGATGAGACTGACGATCAGATAACAATTGATGCTGCCCGCGCTATTCAAAAACATGGTGTCGGTATCAAGTGCGCAACAATTACTCCCGATGAAGCCCGTGTTGAAGAATTTGGCCTTAAAAAGATGTGGAAGTCACCAAACGGAACAATTCGAAACATTTTAGGTGGCGTAATTTTCCGCGAACCAATCATCATCAGCAATGTACCTCGATTGGTTCCACATTGGACTAAACCAATTGTTATTGGCCGTCACGCATTCGGAGATCAATACAAAGCGACTGATTTCAAAGTACCTGGTCCAGGAAAGCTCACACTCTCATTCGTGCCTGAAGATGGTTCGGCGCCAATGGAGTTTAATGTCTTTGATTTTCCAGCAGCTGGCGTTGCAATGGGTATGTACAACCTTGATGACTCTATTCGTGATTTTGCTCGTGCTTCATTGAATTATGGATTAAATAGAAAATATCCGGTGTATCTCTCAACGAAGAACACAATTCTTAAAGCATACGATGGTCGCTTTAAAGATATTTTTGAAGAGATTTATCAAGCTGAATTCAAATCAGCCTTTGATGCTGCAGGAATTTGGTACGAACACCGTCTCATTGATGACATGGTCGCCATGTCACTTCGCATGGAAGGTGGATACGTCTGGGCGTGTAAGAACTATGACGGCGACGTTCAATCTGACACTGTGGCGCAAGGTTATGGTTCACTCGGATTAATGACTTCTGTGTTGATGACACCAGATGGAAAAGTTGTTGAGTCTGAAGCTGCACACGGGACTGTTACCCGTCACTATCGTGATCACCAGGCTGGAAAGGCCACTTCAACTAATCCAATTGCATCGATTTTTGCATGGACGCGTGGCCTCGCACATCGTGCAAAACTTGATAACAACAAGGAACTTGCGAAATTTTGTGAGACTCTCGAACAGGTCTGCATTCAAACTGTCGAACAAGGAAAAATGACAAAAGATTTATCTCTTTTAATTGCTCCGGATGCACCATGGCAAACGACTCAAGAGTTCTTGAATTCGATTGATGAAAACCTCAAGAAGGTTATGGCTTAAGAAACCATGAATTCTGAGCGAGGTGCGTTAGCACTAGTTGGCTCAGGGGAGTATTTAACTCAGATGCAGGAGATCGAATCAGATCTTCTGCAAGGTGGTATTTCTCGTGGCAAATCAAATACATTCGTACAAATTCCTACAGGTGCCGGACAAGAAAGCGATGACCGCATTGAATTTTGGAAAGCTCGCGGAGCGGCGCAAGCAGAACGTTTAAATGCTCAGTGCCATTTTTTACCAATCTTAAAGAGAGAAGATGCCTTTAATGAGCAGTACATAAATCAGCTTTCAAATGCTGGTCTCATCTATTTTTCAGGTGGGGATCCTGGATACATCACTGAAGTGTTTGGTGAAACGCCATTGTGGAACAAAATAAAACAAGAGTTTGATTCAGGAACTTCTCTCGCAGGCTGTTCTGCAGGTGCTATGGCCTTCGGGTCAAAAATTGTGGGAATAAGAAAATCACACGTCCAGAGTGGATTGGGATTGATTCCAAATATCGAAGTCATTCCACACTATGACAAGTTCTTAGGATGGGTGCCGGATCGAATTGCATCCATCGCATTACGTAGCGATAAAGGCTCGTACTTACTTGGTATTGATGAAGACACAGCGCTTGTGCTCACCGATAAATGGCGAGTACAAGGCCGTGCAAAAGTTCATGTCCTGAAAGGACTTCCAGATTCACCACAAACATTTGCAAGTGGTGAAGAAATCAATTTACTTCAGTCTTTCGCCTGATTGTGCATTGAAGAGATGAATTGATGATGCATCAGCGCTGACAGTAATTGTGTCACCTGGCTTTGGCGGAGTCTTTGGATCCCAGCGCACGATAATTTGTGCACCATCTTCGGTTGCTTGCGCAAAAGAAATATTTGAGTCCGCAGGCTGTCCGTAAACAAAAGCATCTGCACCAAGTTCTTCTACTACCTCCACATTAACTGCGAACCCATCAGTGGAAGGAATAAAACCTTCCGGGCGAATTCCAATAATTACTGATGAACCGGCGCTTGCAGGTACATCAACTGAGAGTTTGCCGAGCTGCGCTTTTCCACCGCTGACTGAAGTTTTCAACAAATTCATTGCAGGAGAACCTATGAACCCTGCAACAAATGCATTTGCAGGGTTGTCATACAAATTACGAGGTGTGTCCACTTGTTGAAGAACGCCATCTTTAAGTACTGCAACACGATCACCCATCGTCATAGCTTCAACTTGATCATGAGTCACGTATACCGTGGTGATTCCAAGTCGGCGTTGAAGGGCAGCAATTTGTGTACGAGTTGCCACGCGCAATTTTGCATCAAGATTTGATAGCGGCTCGTCCATGAGAAATACCTGTGGTTCGCGAACAATTGCGCGTCCCATTGCAACGCGTTGACGTTGACCACCTGAAAGTGCTTTCGGTTTGCGATCTAGGAACGCTTCAAGGTCTAGCAACTTTGCTGCTTCTAAAACTCTACGGTCACGTTCTTCTTTAGGGGTGCCTGCAATCTTTAAAGCGAAACCCATATTTTCTGCAACACTCATGTGAGGATAAAGTGCATATGATTGAAAAACCATTGCAATGTCACGATCTTTTGGCGCAACATGTGTGACATCTTTGTCACCAATTAAGATACGGCCGCTATCAACTTCCTCAAGTCCTGCAAGCATTCGAAGTGAAGTTGATTTTCCGCAACCAGATGGGCCGACGAGTACTAAGAACTCACCATCTTTAACTTCTAGATTTAACTTATTAACTGCCGGTGTAGTTGATCCGGGATAAACACGTGAAGCATTTTCAAATACAACTGTAGCCATGAGAAATTTCTCCTTCTCCGGGCAGGTACGTGCCCGACGGTCCGAGGATGAAGGTGATGAGTCCGGTTGGGCTCAACGCAGCCAAGGTTAAGGTATTTACTAGGTAGCCACAATCATGATTCCTGTAGAGTTAGCACCCTTATGGAGCCCCACTCGTTCGGCGGACTAATCGCGGCGTTAGCAACAGTCACAGCTCTCATTCTTCTCGGATCTCTATTCGTTGCTGCTGAAATTGCCCTGATCTCCTTACGAGAAAGCCAGATTAGGCAAATAGCTACACGGGGTAAACGAGGCCGTCGGGTCGCTTCTCTTGCAGAAAATCCCAATCGCTTTCTTGCGGCTGCGCAAGTTGGAGTTACTGTCTGTGGATTCTTGTCTGCAGCACTTGGTGCCGAAAAATTAGGTGAGTACGTCATACCGTGGTTAGAAGGATTAGGAATCAATGAAACCTTGAGCCCTGTTGCGTCATTAATAGGCGTGACATTAGTGATCGCATATTTCTCATTGGTATTCGGAGAATTAGTACCAAAACGACTTGCACTATTTCGTACCGAACAAATTTCGCTTGCATCTGCTCCCATTATTGATACCGTCGCAACGCTCTTTAGGCCAATCATTTGGCTGCTTTCACATTCGACCGATCTTGTAGTGCGAATCTTCGGTGTTGATCCAAAAGAACAACGCACGGCGATGTCTGAAGAAGAACTATTAGATTTAGTCGCAGGCCACGCTGCCTTGACAGACGAAGAGCGAGATATTGTTGAAGAAGTTTTTAACGCTTCAGAGCGACAAATTCATGAATTGATGGTTCCGCGTACGGAAGTTGATTTTATGGATGCTTCCTTGACTGTTTCTAAAGCTATAGCGCTCGCAGTCGATAAAGCGCACTCGCGATATCCAGTTGTTCGCGGATCCACTGACGAGGTGATTGGCTTTATTCACGTACGAGATTTGCTTGATACTTCATTGGTTTCAACCGGTGGCAAGGTTCAAGAACTTGTACGAAACATTATGTTTTTGCCAGGCACAAAGGGAGTTTTGCCTGCATTAACTGAGATGCGAAATCAAAGACAACATCTTGCAATCGTCTTAGATGAATACGGTGGCACAGACGGAATTATCACTATGGAAGATTTAGTCGAATGCTTAATTGGTGACATTCGCGACGAATACGACTCTGATGACATGGAAGTTCAGGTCGAATCTCGTACTGGAGATTTTGAAGTAGATGGATTAATTTCAATTGAGGATTTGAGAGAGCAAACTGGACTCGACATTCCTGAAGGTCCGTATGAAACTGCAAGTGGATTTGTCATGCATGTACTTGGCCGCATCCCAGTGATTAATGATGTTGTAAGCATCAATGGATTGAGAATCACCGTTTTGACACTAGAAGGTAAGCGAGCAGGTCAGTTATTGATCTCTCGAAACGCCTAGTTCATGCGAGAATTAACTCCATGAGTACCAAGCGAGTTCTTTCAGGCATTCAGCCAACAAGTGACTCTTTTCATCTTGGAAATTACTTGGGCGCGGTAAAACAATGGGTAGAACTCCAAGATGGGCATGATGCTTTTTATTGCATAGTTGATCTGCATGCTTTGACGGTTGAAACTGATCCAGTACTTATGCGTAAGCGCACTCTGGTATCTGCGGCTCAATTGTTAGCACTCGGAATATCTCCTGAAAAATCTACACTCTTTGTGCAATCACACGTCCCAGAACATAATCAGCTGGCATGGGTAATGGAGTGCATTACAGGTTTCGGAGAAGCAAGCCGAATGACTCAATTTAAGGATCGTGCTGCAAAAGGTGGATCTGACTCTACGAAAGTGGGAGTTTTCACTTATCCCATGCTGATGGCTGCTGACATCTTGTTGTATCAAGCGGATTTAGTACCAGTGGGCGAAGATCAAAGGCAACACATCGAACTGACCAGAGATTTAGCAGAAAGATTCAACTCTCGATATGGAGCAACATTTAATATCCCATCAGGATTTATCCTTAAGCACGGTGCAAAGATCTATGACTTACAAAATCCAACTGCAAAAATGAGCAAATCTGCAGATTCTGTTGCAGGATTAATTGAAATTCTTGACACACCTGAAAAGAATTCGAAGAAGATTAAATCTGCCGTCACAGATGCAGGCCGGGAAATTAAATTTGATGAAAAAGAAAAACCTGGTGTGAGTAACTTACTCACGATTCACAGTGCGCTTTCTGGACAAAAAATCTCAGATTTAGAAAATCACTTTGCGGGTAAGGGATATGGCGATCTCAAAGGTGAGGTCGCAGAGGTGGTCGTTGAGTACCTCACACCGATACGTGAAAAAACCTTAGAGTTGCTTTCCGATGAATCCCATCTGCTCGCAATGCTCTCTACTGGGGCTGCAAAGGCGCGCGAAGTAGCATCCACAACCCTGTCTAAGACGTACTCCAACTTAGGTTTGGTGCGGTAGCTAGATTGAGAGTTTCAACTAAAGGTTGAGAGTTTAGGGAATTATTTCTTTTCACATAACGGCGCATCATTAAATTTTGGGTTTCTGGCCACGGAAATACTAGGCTCGCCACTAACGACAACCCCCTTAGCTATCTGTGTTTTACAAATATCTAAGACTCCTTGGAGGAAAATTGAAGAAGTCAATTCGCATTGCGGCACTCGTCGCAGCTGCAACTCTTGCAGCTGGTGCACTTGTTGCTCCAAC
>RGSB01000171.1 GCA_010032875.1 Actinomycetota bacterium
TTAAAACCATACGGATGGGCAGGCAAACACTGGTCTTCCGCTGTTGCCGCAGAACACCGAGCAACGCGTGAAAACGCCGGTTTATTTGATGAATCAAGCTTTGCAAAAGCAATCATTAGTGGCGCACAAGCACCAGATTTTCTTAATTGGGTATGCGCAAATGATGTTGTTAAGGGCGTTGGTCGTACTGTCTACACGCAAGCGCTTAATTCTCGCGGTGGTATCGAATCGGATTACACAGTTACACAAATCGGCGAGACCGAATTCTTGATCATTACCGGCACCGCATTTTCTACACACGATTTTGGTTGGCTAGAAAAACAAAAGCGCGAAGGCAACTACACAGATGTAAACATCAAAGTTGTTACTGAAGAGCTTGCGTGCTTTGCACTGATGGGACCAAAGGCAAGAACGATTCTTAGCAAAACCACTGATTACGATCTGTCGCACTCAAACTTTCCTTTTATGCACTCACGTGAAATAAATATTGCGGGCATAAAGGTAAGAGCAACTCGACTTACATATGTTGGCGAACTCGGCTGGGAAATCTATGTTCCAGTTGCTGATGGTAGAAAAGTTTGGGAAGCACTGATCGCGGCTGGCAAAGATGAAGGCTTAATGCCGTGCGGATATCGCGCGATCGAATCCTTGCGTCTTGAAAAGGGATACCGTGCATGGGCAGGCGAAATCAATACCGAGACAACTCCATATGAAGCAGGACTTGGATTCGCGATTTCAAAGAAAAAAGAGAAGTTCATTGGTAAAGATGCGCTAACAAGTGCAAAGCAGACAAGAAAGCTTGTTGCAATGACATTTGATGACATCCGCCAAGTTCCACTCGGTAACGAACCAGTACGTATCAACGGTAGCGTTGTTGGCCGCGTTAAAAGCGGCGGTCAGGGTTACACAATCAACAAAGCAATTGGTTATGCGTACTTACCAACCGAACACACCACACCTGGTACATCAGTTGATGTTGAATTCTTTGGTACATGGGCAACTGGTGTTATTTGCGAAGAGCCACTCTTTGATCCGGAGAATTCAAAGATTCGTCTCTAATCTCAATAATTGAGAATTAAAAAAATACTTTCCTCCACACGCTAAAACGATTCTGACCTGCACCTTTGTTCTAATCCCCAGAGTTACCCACAGTTGATCAACAGGTATTTACACAGGGAAATGGGGTTATTCACCTACTTAC
>RGSB01000172.1 GCA_010032875.1 Actinomycetota bacterium
GCCTGTAGCTCAGTCGGATAGAGCAACTGCCTTCTAAGCAGTAGGTCGCAGGTTCGATTCCTGCCAGGCGCGCTTTTGAAGGTAAATGCCAAATGGTTTGGCAGATATTTTCATAAGTAACTCACTGAGTTTGTATCAGTAGGTGAATATCCAAATACAATTAGAAATGGGCTTTAAGAATTTAAATCTCCTAAAATTCAACCGTACATCAAAGGTTTTCTGGGTATTGTGTTAAAACCCGCTCTCAACTCACATCGCAATCAACTACATACCAGCTCACTAGTCTTTAGTGCCTTTAACGATCAAGGACAGCATTTACCTTAAGTTAACACTTAGTTTTCTTGACCGTTTATTCACAGGATACTCTGGTTTCAAAGGTTCACTTGTTGTACCGGCAAAATTCAAAAGCAATTTAAATGGCGGAAATCTGAATCTCCTAAGGTAACCAAAACGAAAGGAGTTTAAGATGGCAAACACTTGGGCTCATTGCAGATACTGCGGTTCAGACAAAGTCGACACTTATCGTGCTTTAAACGGAATAATTGTCTATGAATGTGATGCATGTTGGCGCATCTGGAACAATTCACAACTACCAAAAATACAGGAGGGAATTAACCCAGAGGAGGTTTAGGGTAAAAATCTCACCAAGCAAGTGCCCTGCCACAGTTAATTATCTATTGAATTAAATTGATAGAGTCCGTTCGTGGAAGTCATTCTTACAGCGTTGGCAATTTTAGCTATTTTATTTTTTGCCAAAAACGGCTCTAGCAAGCGATAGTTTATGGTTCAAGTGGAATTTGTAGGTAAATTCCACGCCAGAATCCTATGCGCTAAATGAAATGTTAGTGCGCTTTTCCTAATGTCGGAATTTATCCATCAGGTGCAGGTATCGATAATCCTCAATTTGCCGAGCCTTAATTGCGGTAAGTTGCGGATCTTGCTCTTGGTAGGCGTGATCGATCGGAAAAATTCGCTCTAACAGGGATACTACAGCTGCATATATCTTCATATACTTATTGTTACCAATCCACTTAAATTATTGGTAAATCACTGAATTGGTTTTGGTAAACGGTTGATGAAGTTATGGTGGGATTAAAAAACCCCCGCGCTCTAGGATGCGCGGGGGCTTTCAGGGGTTAGTTAGGAGTTACTTAATTAAGGCAATCTGTGCTTTTGCTTTGTCATATA
>RGSB01000173.1 GCA_010032875.1 Actinomycetota bacterium
ACTGGGCAAGCAATGGTTATTTACGATGGTGATCGAGTCGTTGGTTCTGCAACTATTTGCGAGACAGCATGACATCAATTGCACGCCATCGAATTGATGAATTAATCAAAGAAATTCGAGATCACCAATTTAGATATTACGTCTTAGATGATCCAACAATTACCGATGCTCAATTCGATGCGCTGCTCGTTGAGCTGAAGAAGTTAGAAGATGCCAATCCAGAATTGCGCGAACCAGATTCACCAACGTTAGGTATTGGTGGGGGATTTTCAACTGGATTTGAGCAACGAGATCACATCGAAAAGATGATGAGTCTTGACAATGTATTTGATACAGACGAACTTACAGGTTGGTTCGATCGCGTAGAAAAAGAAGCAAAGGCGCCAACTTATTTGTGTGAATTAAAAGTAGATGGTCTTGCCATCAATCTGAAGTACGAAAATGGCGAATTAGTAAGCGCACTTACGCGCGGCAATGGTGTGACAGGTGAAGACGTCACACTCAATGTAAAGACTATTAAAGGATTACCGCACACGTTAAAAGGTAAGAAAATCCCAACACTGATCGAAGTTCGCGGAGAAGTATTCTTTCCATTACAAGCATTTGCCGAACTCAATGACTCTCTTGAGGAAGCAGGTAAATCTCTCTTTGCTAATCCACGTAATGCCGCAGCTGGTTCACTTCGACAAAAAGATCCGCGAATTACTGCTTCTCGTCCATTGAGCATTGTTGTTCACGGAATCGGCGCACGTACAGGAATTGATTTTGATTCACAGAGCAAGGCGTACGAGTTATTAAGAGAGCTCGGCTTACCAACGAGTGATCGATTTAAAGTCTGTGGTAGCAGAACAGAAGTCCAGAAATACATTGATTATTATCAAGAGCATCGCCACGACGTCGAACACGATATTGATGGTGTTGTTATCAAGGTTGACTCGATTGCCGAACAAAGCGCACTAGGTTTTACATCCCGTGCACCTAAGTGGGCTATTGCTTTTAAATATCCACCCGAAGAAGTAACAACAAAGTTGCTCGATATTAAAGTAAGCGTTGGTCGTACGGGTCGCGTCACACCATTTGCATTTATGGAACCAGTAAAAGTTGCAGGCTCAACTGTTACGAATGCAACGCTTCATAACGCAGAAGAGATTACGCGTAAGGGCGTATTAA
>RGSB01000174.1 GCA_010032875.1 Actinomycetota bacterium
CTATTTTGAACTGTTAAATTTCCAGTATTAGCTGCTGATCCATTAATTGCACCTCTAACTGTAATTGCTACAGGTGTTGCTGCAGAAGCAATGATCATTGTTCCATCGGTACTTGTAGTGCCTAAAGTTATTGTAGTAGCCGCAACGTTATTTTTGAAAGTTCCTGTTTGACTAGCTGCAATATTAATTGCTGCTAGATTATTTGATCCATTTGTTCCACCAATTTGACCCGTGAATGTTTTAGTAGAACCTGTGATACTAATTGTTCCATCGCCAGATGAAGTGCCTGAAATTGCTGGAGCAATTGTTACACTATTAGCGCCTGCAAAAACAATTGTTGCTGTTCCGCCTGATGTAGTGTCATCTAAAGTAACAGATCCACTTCCGGTTAAAGCATAGTTAAATGTAGCTGTGGAATTTTCAGATGTTGCAGTATTTCCTCCTGTAATTGTTGCTGCAGTGTTAACAGTGACACCTCCTGAACCGCTAAATAATGCAGCTCCAGATTTAGTATTGCTTCCAATAGTTAATGTGTCTGTGACAATAGTGCCTGAGAATGTAATAGTGGAAATAGTTGTATCCGCACTGTTTACAACTTCAATTACTGTTGTTCCGTTATCAGTAATTGCTGCTGATATGGTTTTAGCTGAAGTTGCGTTAAATAATAATGTACCGTAGTTAGCAATAGTTGTAGCAGATACTGCATCGGAGAATATTAAAGTTTGACCTGTAATATTTGTAATAACATTAAGAGCGGTGTTACTACCAACTGCACCTGTAAATGTTACTGTTCCTGTGCTTGCGCCAAATGTTAAATTTCTAGCACTTGTTGTGCTATCTAATGTGCCACCGAATGAAACTGTTGAAGCAGTTAAAGTGGTATCTGCTCCTAATGTAACCGCATCTCCATAAGTTTGAGCACCCGTTGTTCTAACCGATCCTCCATTAATTGCAGTTGTTCCACCAGAGTCTGTTGTAACGCTTGCAAGATAAGGAGAGGTTGCGCCCACTGTTCCACTAAATGTTGTTGTGCCCGATGTGTTAATCGTTAAGGCTCTTGCAGAACTAGTGCTTTCAATAGTTCCTGCAAAAGAAATGTTTCCAGATGAATTAGAAGTTAAAGTAACATCCGCTCCAAGAGTTGCATTCTCACCAAAAGTCTGAGCACCC
>RGSB01000175.1 GCA_010032875.1 Actinomycetota bacterium
GCTCTAGTTGAGTTTAAACCTGGCATTTGGACTCCCTTTATTCTTTTGAGTAAGTACTCTTGCAATATTATTGAAGTCTGTATCCAAGCAGAGATTGCAGGTTAAGCCAAGATGGAGCGTCCCTCAATCCGCAGCTACTCACTTCGTGGAAATCGGATGACCCGCGCTCAAAGCCTTGCGATAAATGCGCATTGGGATCAATATGCAATACCGCTGGAGCAGAAGTTAAATCTAAATCAGATATTTCCAGATAAGCAAAAAGTTATTTTGGAGATTGGCTCTGGCATGGGGGAGGCAACTGCGCAAATTGCGCAAGCAACACTTAACACTGGCTATGTTGCAGTTGAGATGCATGAGCCAGGACTGGCCGCTCTTTTGATGTTGATTGTTGAAAAAGAGTTAACAAATGTTAAATTTATTAGAGAGGATGCGATTTATTTGCTAAATCATTTCATTCCTGACGCATCCTTAGATGGAATTCATCTTTTATTCCCAGATCCATGGCCAAAAAATCGGCAACATAAGCGGCGGATAGTGCAGAGTGAGTTTGTGCAGATGGTGGCAGAGAAATTAAAGCCGAAAGCTTTCATTCACATTGCAACTGATTGGCAGCCATATGCTGATTGGATAAAGGTTAGATTTGATGCCAATCCCAGTTTTACTGGGGGAATTACGCCAAGGCCAGATTGGCGAGTCTTATCAAAGTTTGAAGGACAGGGATTGCGGAAAGGTCATCAGGTAACAGATTTTAGATATGTAAAGCTTTAAATCTTGCCTTCACTTTCAAACTTAGAAATCTGACTTATTCTTCTGACATGCCGCTCATCACCTGTAAATGGGGTGGCAAGAAAAGTGTCTACTAGTTCTAAGCAAAACTTCTCATCATGCATGCGTCCACCTATGGAAATTACATTTGCATTGTTGTGCTCGCGGGCAAGTTTTGCAGTTTCAATTGACCAAACTAAAGCCGCCCTTACTCCCTTTACTTTATTTGCTGCCATCTGCTCACCATTGCCAGAGCCACCTAAGACAATTCCAAAGGAGGCAGGATCTGCTGCAGTTGCTTTTGCTGCTGGAATGCAAAAAACTGGGTAATCATCTAATGCGTCATATTGATGAGGGCCATGATCTTCTACCTGATGACCTTTGCTTTTTAAA
>RGSB01000176.1 GCA_010032875.1 Actinomycetota bacterium
CCACTTTAGTCCTTTCTTCTCCTGACTTAGTGTCAAGCCAGGATTCTGTTTTAAATGCTCCTTTGACAGAGATTTGACTGCCTTTCCTGACATAATTTGTTATTATGTCTCCTGTCTTTCCCCATGCTTCAATGTTGAACCAATCTGTTACTTCTTTATTGCGAGTAACAGCTAAGCTAGTAGTGACTTTTACACTACCGCCTTCAAAATATTTCACAGTTGGATCTTGTCCAACACGTCCTACCAATGTAACTGTGTTAATCATAATTTTGTTGATATTGTACTTTAATTAAAACACATTTTATCTAAAGTGTCAATAGATATCGTAGTATCTAACATAACGACACATTCAATTATGGTTTTATTAAATTGCCTTTTCTTTTTTAGTGGCAAATTATTGAATTTAAGATTTAACAAACCATCGGTTGTGTTTGTCAGGACAAATTTGTCATCAACAAAATTGACTATTGTTTTAACAAATTGAATACTAGAATTAATGGGCAATACTTCCCTAGTATTTTCTAATAAAAATATTGATGGCACTGGAAATCCAAACAATATATTTTCTATAGCACGTGATTGTTTAACCACGTCCCATTCCACACAATTAGGCATAACAAGAACGCCTTTGTCAATTTGTTGCACCAACGATTCTATAGTGTGCAACTGTTTATTTAAGTACTGCATGTTAATCAATTCAATCAATGTAATTTTAATTTCTACAATAAATTAAACATTTGTTTTGTGTCAATATGTTATATAAAATAAATTTTATTTTACAATCTACCAATAGAGACATTACTTGGTTTACAGTAAAATAGTTGTTGCATAAAAAAATCAAAATGTCAGAAGATTTTGGTGCGTTGACTGGCAATCCAGTGTTCTTTAGAACATACAGCAGATTAACAGGACACGGGAGAGAGTCATGGGAGGAGATGTGCAAACGTTCCGTTGATGGATTAGCAAAGCTGGGGAAATTTACCCCAGAAGAAATAGAACTAGTCGCCAGAATGCAGAAAAGCATAAAAGCATTGCCATCTGGAAGATGGCTATGGGTAGGCGGCACAGAGTGGCTGGATAAGCCACAGAATTACAGTGGAGCATACAATTGTACATCCACAAATTTAACCAACTGGGATG
>RGSB01000177.1 GCA_010032875.1 Actinomycetota bacterium
AGTTGCGCTAGAAATAGGTGTTGCTCTCTGGGATATGGCCGCAATTTCAATCATCGTCACAGAAGCTGGTGGGCGCTTTTCAAGTATCGATGGTGTTGATGGCCCTGGTCACGGAAGCGGGCTTTCGACAAACACAATTCTTCATCAACACGTACTCGATGCGCTGAGGGTTAAGTAATGTCTAAGCGTATGAGCAACGCGGTCAATCGTGCATTGAGTAGATACTTAAATGACTAATCGCGCACTAGAAACTCGCACTCTCAAGTTAGAGGGCATGACGTGCAGTGCATGTGTAAACACAATTGAGCGTGCGCTCAATAATCTTGAAGGTGTTAGTGCTACAGTAAATTACGCAAGCGAAACTGCGCACATCTTGGCTCCTGCTGAAATTTCAACTAAGAAATTAATTGCGACAGTCAAAGGCGCTGGTTACTCAGCCCAATTACTGGGTGATTCAAATCAATTCGCATTACATAGCAGGCGTTCTGCGATAGCACTCTTCTTTGCTCTTCTCTTTTCTGTTCCCGCAGTTGCCATTTCAATGACTATGGCTTGGCATGAACAGATTGATGCCAGAATCTTGCAGACCCTCGATGAGTTAAGAATCTTGCATCCACTTTATTCTCCGACCGCATGGCTAGTAATTGCACTGAGTGCACCGGTAGTTCTTCTCGTTGCATGGCCAATACATCGCGCCGCATTGCGCAATCTCTTGCACCCAACGATGGATAACTTAATTTCGATGGGATCACTTGCTGCCTTTGGTTGGTCTATCTATGCAAACTCAACAGGTAATGGCGATGTTTACACAGAAGTTGCTGCAGGTGTTGTGACATTTGTAATTCTCGGACGATTCCTTGAATCACGAGCCAAGCGTCGAGCAAGTAGTGCTTTATCTGCTCTCTTAGCTTTAAACGTTAAAGAGGTAAGTGTTATTCGCGGCGGGCTTACTGTTCTCATTCCGGTTGAGAATTTAGAAATTGGTGACGAGTTTGTTGTTGCACCGGGAGATCGCGTCGCAACCGATGGCGTAATCGTCTCTGGAAATAGCTCTGTAGATAACTCATTGATTACTGGCGAATCACTGCCACTCACAGTTGGTCCTGGAGATCACGTTATTGGAAGTTCTGTAAATACCAA
>RGSB01000178.1 GCA_010032875.1 Actinomycetota bacterium
AATGCCTATGAACTAAAAGTTCCACTTGATGTGAATATTGGAGTAGGAAAAAGCTGGGATTTAGCAGCGCATTAATTCTATTTATTTGTATCTAGATTCGCTTCTAATGCTTCAGTGTCTTCCTCTTCAGTTGGAATACGGTCAGCAGCCTTTAGTAAACCGGCACCACCACGCATAATTAGATATCCAATTCCCACACAAGTTGTGGTTAACGCTAAGCAATATCGAGGTGAGTAGTGTTCGGAGATAAATCCGCCAAGTGCTGCGCCCAACGAAGCAAATGTTCCTTCTACAGTCCATAACCATCCTAAAGCCGCTACCGCAGTTCCTTTTGGTCTAACAGCCTCACTAATCTCTAAGTAAAAAACTTGTAAACCGCCAGACATTAAGCTCATGGTTGCGGTCACGATCATCATTGACCAATCTGGATAAGTAAAGGCCAGGGGCAGTGAGAAAATAAACCAAAAAAGGTAGATCCGTTTGAATGCTGCAAAAGATGAAGTCTTTTTCGAGACCATACCTGCAACAAGTCCGCCAATAACATTTCCTGCTGCCATAATTGCAAATAGAATTCCAGTTCGGTGTGGGATATTTTCTAATGTTGTAAACGCAGGCACTGCAATATCAAAAGCGCCCCAACCTAGACCGATAAACACGCCTTCAAGCATTAGTAATTGCATGGCTGGAGTTCGCCAGACTGCAAGATCCTTAGAAGTTTTCTTTTCAGGGGCCCATCGTTTTAATTGTGGTGAAAGTGAAAGTGCAGCTCCGCCAATAAAAATAAGAGCAGAGCAAATTTGCAAGGATAATTCTGGGGAATAATTTAGTGCAACTGTTGTCGCAGCTAATGGGCCAAAGACGCCAACCGAGTTCATAACTGCAGTATCAATTGCGTAGGCAGTTCTTATCTGATCCTGAGGAACCGTTACTTTCCAAAGTGGACGAATAGATAAATTAATTGGGGGAGCAGAGAAGCCCAAAACCCCTGCGAAAACCACTAATTGGGTACTTGAGTTACCGGTTGAAAACAAAAGAATTAAAACTGCATAGCTCGGCGCAAAAAATCGTAATGGAATTTTCATTCCAAATTTATCTATTAGTGTGCCTCGCAACCCTGCCGTTGTTGCACCAGTAATGCCA
>RGSB01000179.1 GCA_010032875.1 Actinomycetota bacterium
AATTACCGCATTTTGCTCTGCTTCATTCTCTGCTAACACAACTCGCTCCACATAACTTCTGCGCTCACCCAAGAACATATGCTCAGTTCGACATAGGCCAATACCTTGTGCGCCTAAAGTTTTAGCTCGCTGGGCATCCTCTGGCGTATCAGCATTTGCTCTGACATATAACTTTCTAATCTCATCTGCATGCTGCAAAATTCGATCAACCGCCTTCACAACAGGTGTGGCATCTTTTGCAGTAGCAAGCAAAGTACCTTCAAGATAGGAGGTAACTGGAGATTGGGTAACTGGTAGTTCGCCTAAGTAAACACAACCAGTTGTGCCATCAATTGAGACAACCTCACCCTCTCGAACAATTAAGTCGCCAACAGTAAATTGTAATAATTTTTCATCCACGCTTATGCTTTCAGTTCCACAAACAGCAGTCTTTCCCATACCTCTAGCAACAACTGCGGCGTGAGAGGTCTTACCGCCACGACTAGTTAAAATTCCTTCAGCAGCCACCATGCCAACTAAATCATCTGGACTAGTCTCTCTGCGAACCAAAATTACTTTACGACCAGTTTTTGCTAAATCAAATGCTCGTTTTGAGTTAAAGACGATTTCACCAACGGCAGCTCCTGGCGAGGCAGCAATTCCAGTTGCGATTAAATTTCGGTTTGCAGTTAAATCAAATTGTGGAAACATTAATTGGGCTAATTGATCACCACTTGTGCGAGCCAGTGCTTCATCCATTGAGATCTTGCCTTCATCAACTAGTTGAGTTGCGATTCTAAATGCTGCTTCAGCTGTTCGCTTTCCGACTCGAGTTTGTAATATCCAAAGCTTGCCGCGTTCAACGGTGAATTCGATATCGCATAAATCTCGGTAGTGATCCTCTAAAGTTTTCATCAAACGTTCTAACTCAGCGTGAACAACTGGCTCTTTTTTAGACATATCTGAAAGTGACATTGTGTTTCGAATGCCAGCAACTACATCCTCACCTTGCGCGCGATCTAGATAATCCCCATAACTTCCAGTCTCACCAGTTGCTGGGTTTCTAGTAAATGCCACACCAGTACCAGAGTCATCACTTAAATTACCAAATACCATCGATTGAATATTTACTGCTGTTCCTAGGTCTGATGGAATGCGCTC
>RGSB01000180.1 GCA_010032875.1 Actinomycetota bacterium
TTTTCTTAGCATCTTCAATGGTCCGTGCCATATTGGTTACTTGCGCAACTGGAATACGTGCAGCAGCACCAGCCGATGATTTCCACGCAGATGCCGTCATTGCAGCAGCGCGACGCTCTGTCATGACAACTCCTGCAACACCAAAAGCGGCAGCGCTTCGAACGATTGCACCTAAGTTGCGTGGATCAGTTACGCCATCTAGCGCAACGATTAACGCTGGGTACTTTGCGCGTTCACTAATTTCTTGAAATGAAGAGTATTGGTATGGCTTGATTGCAAGAATGATTCCCTGGCTGTTTGCAGAGATACCTTCGATTTCTGCGCGGTGCACTTCGCGAATAGGTAATCCGTGATGCAAGGCCAGTTGCAAAGATTCAGCAACGCGATCGTCGACATCGATACTGCGTGCAACCATTAACTCTGTTGCAGGAACAGCGGCGCGAAGTGCTTCTAGAACTGCGTTACGACCTGAAACAATTTCGCCTTTGGGTTTTTCCATACGAGCAGAACGCGCACCAGAAGATGGCGTGCGTTTTTCTGCAGCCTTCTTTCGTTTAGCCGCTGCGTGATATGGGCGATCTTCAGCTTTCGGTGTTGGGCCTTTACCTGAGAGACGACGTTTATTGTTGCCACCAGTTCCACCGGATGGACCTTTTTTAGATCCGCGCACTGCGCCTTTACGTTCTGAATTGCCGGCCATTTATTTACTGCCTTCTGTTGGTGTTGCATTAGATGTAATCGACCAACGTGGCCCTTGTGCAGTGTCTTCTATTGAAATTCCAAGTGCTGCTAAACCATCACGGATTGCATCAGATGCAGCAAAATCTTTACGTTCGCGAGCAGCAGTGCGTTGTTCAAGAGCAAGTTTAATTGTTCCGTCCAACGCCGCTGATAGGTCGGCGGCACCTGATTGCGCAAAAACAGAATCAAATGGATCGCATCCAAGTACTTCTAGCGCGCCACGAATCTCATTTGCATGGTGTGCAATAGCTTTTTTATCACCGTCTGTGATTGCTGTGTTTCCTAAGCGAAGCGATTCAGAGATTCCGGCCAGTGCGGTTGGTACTGCTAAATCATCATTCATCGCATCAGAAAAAGTAGCGTTAACAACTGGGGTTGGTTGGACGCCAAGGATTT
>RGSB01000019.1 GCA_010032875.1 Actinomycetota bacterium
ATATCGCGTGCTTCGTGATCAAACTGAGAATTGGTGATTAATTGAGTCGTCGCTCCCTCGCGCTATTTCTGCTCGTAGGTTTGTTATGGGGAATTCCATACATGTTTATGAAAGTAGCAATTGATACTTTCACACCTTCAGTAATCGTCTTTGGTCGCGTAATTATCGGTGCTGCGTTATTGATTCCCATTGCTCTCAAACAGGGCACGATTCGAGAAATCCTTAAAGGGTGGAAGTACGTAATTCCTTATGCTTTCGCTGAAATGGTTGGACCTTGGTATCTAATTTCATCTGCAGAAAAAAATATCTCATCCGGACTTGCTGGCTTGTTGGTTGCAACTGTTCCTATCTGGGCAACTATCTTCGCATCCATCAATGGCGATAAAACGGTCTGGCACAGCACTCGTTTGTTTGGACTCGTTTTTGGATTTGCGGGTCTCGTGGCACTTGTTGGTATCGAAAGCATTACCGGTAACAGCTCGATTACATCTATCGCGATGGTTTTACTTGCATCAATTCTTTATGCCTACGCAGTAAACATGATTACGAAGAGATTGCCAGGTGTTTCAGGACTGGCACTTAATGGTGTCGCAATGGGAATTGCCGCGATCTTCTTTGCACCATTTGCTTTCGCGCAATGGCCAGTAAATGAAATTCCAACGAACGCCATTTGGAGCGTCATCGGTCTAGGAGTTTTATGTACCGCACTTGCATTCGTTCTTTTCTTTAAGGTGATGGCAGATATCGGTCCAGCTCGAGCATCCTTGGTTACTTACATCAACACTGCCTTCGCTGTGTTACTTGGTGTTCTAATCTTGTCTGAACCACTGACACTTGGAATCATGGTTGGACTGCCGATGGTTTTGGTGGGCTCTTACTTTGCAAGCCGTAAACCAACCGTTAGCGTTTAGTTTTCTCCAAAACCTAGTTTTTCTAGCATCTTTGAATCTCGCTGCCACTCTTTAGAAACCTTGATATGTAAACCAAGAAAAATCTTTGCACCAATTGCTCGCTCTATATCTGCACGAGCACGTGTGCCAATGTCTTTTAGTCGCGAACCTTGGTGTCCCAGAATAATTGCTCGCTGCGAATCTCTTTCCACATGAATCGTTGCATGAATATCAAAAAATGGACGACTACCTTTTTCATCACGCTCTGACATTTCATCGATTGTGACCATGATTGAGTGAGGCAACTCTTGAAGTGCATCACGCAACGCTGCTTCACGAATCAGTTCGCAAATAATTTGGCCTTGCTCTTGATCACTCTTCATATCTGTTGGATAGAAGGCCGGACCAATCGGAAGAGTGTTGCTAATGAGTTCTGCTAGCAAATCTATTTGCTCGTGAATCGCAGCGGATACAGGAATGATTTCATCCCAGACAAAACCTTTTGCTAGGTCATTGATACCTACAAGGCGATTCGCAAGGGATTTCTTCGAGAGCAAATCAGTCTTGGTAATAACTGCAATCTTCTTAGCTTTTGGATGTTTAGCAATTTCTGCTGCAATAAAGACATCGCCAGCCCCTGAATCTTCATCAGCAGGCAGACACATAATGATTGCATCCACTGAATCCATACTCTGATCAACGACTGCATTAAGACGTTGCCCCAACAGAGTCTTTGGTTTGTGAACACCAGGTGTATCTACCAAGACTGCCTGAAAATCAGGACCATTAAGAATTCCGCGAATGGCATGACGCGTTGTATTTGGGTGATGCGACGTAATCGCAATTTTGCTACCGACTAATGCATTGATGAGAGTTGATTTTCCAGCGTTTGGGCGGCCAACAATGGCAACAAAACCCGAACGAAAATCACTCATGTCTTTATTCTCTCATTGCTCGAGCATTAAACCTAAATACTTAAGAATTCCACCGCATCGCCAACAGATGTAACGATTTCCGCTGCTCGTTCACCTATCAATCGATGACACCCTTCACTCGTTGGAGAATTAATAGGACCTGGAATCGCCATCACAGGGCGCAATAACTCTGCCGCATCTCTTGCAGTTCGAAGAGATCCACTTCTAAATGCGG
Source organism: Actinomycetota bacterium (assembly GCA_010032875.1). GTDB lineage: Bacteria > Actinomycetota > Actinomycetes > Nanopelagicales > Nanopelagicaceae > Planktophila. Next base: position 2,040 of record RGSB01000019.1, read on the forward strand.
CTTCCACAACTAACGTTGCATTGGATAAAGCCGCAATTAATCTATTGCGCGTAAGAAAACGTGAAGGGATTGCGGAAACACCAGGCATTACTTCTGTGACAATCGCTCCTGATTCTAAGATTTCAGCAAAGAGTCGAGCGTGACCGGCTGGATAATTGATATCTATACCCGCAGCTAATACAGCAATTGTGAAACCTTCAGCGATTAAGGCACCTTTATGTGCCGCTGCATCAATTCCGTATGCGCCACCACTGGTGATTGTCCACGAGCGATCTACGAATCCAGCAGCAAAATCTTGCGCGACTCTGACACCGTAATGTGTTGGATTGCGTGTTCCAACGATGGCTAACTGAGAACTTTTAAGTAGTGAAATGTCGCCCCGAACAATCAAGGCTATGGGTGGGCAGACTAAATCCAGAAGTGAATCTGGCCATTCATCTGTTGTGGGATAAATGAAATGTGAATCTGTAGCACCAATGCTCTCTAAAATTTGTTCAGCGCTAATTGTCCGCATCCTCGTAATAATTCGTTCAAATTTAACTGGGTCATATCCCCCGCTAGTTAATCTTTCAACAACTGGAGCTGCACCACGTTCGATTATCTCTCGGGTCCAAAATGGTGAGCCACCTTCAATTGCATCAAATAACCGTGCGCGTGCCTCAATTTCGGTGCTCACATCTCTATCCCTTCTCGTAATCCATGTGCTTCCTGCACATCTTCTAAAGTTGGACGGGTATGACCTTTCATGTCAGCAAGCGTCCATGACACTCTCATAACCTTGTGCAATCCACGAGCAGTCAGATGTTCACGATCTAGTTCGTCATGCAAGAAATTCATTGCAGGTTTTTCGCTTTGATACGTGGTGCGAAGTGCTCGTGAAGGTATTTGTGAATTCACTTTCCACGTTTCATTTTCAAATCGAGATGCCGCTATTTCACGGGCAGCTATAACTCGTGCACGAATTACTGCACTGGACTCGCCAAGTTCTGTACGCGCCATGTCTACGCGGCCGACAGGATCTACTTGCACACGTAAATCAATACGATCCATTAATGGTCCCGATAGTTTTCCCAGATACCTTCGAACTTGCACAGATGTACATGTGCAGCCTCTTCCACGACCGGCAAACTTTCCACACGGACAAGGATTTGCAGCGAGCACCAATAAGAAGCGCGCAGGAAATGTCATATTGCCAATTGATCTGGCAATTGAAATAGTCCCTGATTCCAAGGGTTGTCTGAGTGCATCTAAAATTCCTGGACCACATTCAGGTGCTTCATCTATGAATAAGACTCCGTGGTGCGCCAATGAACATGCACCTGGTCTGATGACATGCGATCCGCCACCAACCATTGCCACACGTGTTGCGCTGTGATGGGGAGCGACGATTGGCGCAGTTAGCGACAAAGGTGAGCGAGATGTAAGTGCCCCTGCAATTGAGTGAACGGCAGTAACTTCGAGTGCTTGATCGATAGTAAGTGGCGGCAAGATTGTAGGAATTCGATCTGCAATCATTGTCTTGCCCGCACCAGGTGGACCGATAAGTAATAAATGATGACCGCCTGTTGCCGCAATTTCAGCAGCACGACGTGCATTTGGTTGCCCCGCAACATCTGAAAAATCATGCAGGTCATCAACATCAAAGTGCAGATCTAATTCAACGTGTTCTTCTCGAGTTCCAGTTCGCAACCAACGCAACACATCTTTCAAATGTGGCATTCCAATTATCTGCATATGTGTCATCAACTCGGCTTCCGCCAAATTTTCAAGTGGAACAATCGCAGTTAACACTCCTGCGCTGTAGGCGGCCATCAATGATGGCAACACACCTCTGATGGAGCGAATTGCTCCATCTAATGCAAGTTCACCCAAGAACACAGTGTCTACATGTGATTGATTTGGAATGCTTCCATTTGCTGCCATCAAGGCAATAGCGATAGATAAATCAAAGCTCGACCCACTCTTTGGTAGCCACGCAGGAGAGAGTGAGACCGTTACCTTTTTGTTTGGCCAAGTTTCTAAACAATTAACTAAGGCGGCACGTACACGATCACGTGATTCTGATAGCGCGGTATCAGGCAGTCCCAGAAGAGCGTACATAGGCAATCCATCTGCAATATCTGCTTCTACAGTAACCAATGAACCAGATAAACCTTGGAGCGCTATTGCGTAGCACTGACCAAGGCTCAGAGCACACCTGCGCGATATTCAATTGTGAAGGCACCATCTACTGAAATCAAAACAGCAGCTACATCGATTGAATAGTCACATCCAAAACACTTATGCGTTGCAAGCCAGGCAAGTGCCAAACGTTGCATGCGATGGGCTTTGTCATTATTGATTGCTTCAAATGGATGGCCAAAGGCGACAGAAGATCTGGTTTTCACTTCAATGAAAGAGAAAACACCTTTAGATGAAAGCGCAACGACATCTATTTCGCCTTCTCTGATTCGCCAATTTCTTTCAATTATTTCGTATTGATGTGCAAGTAGATACTCGCTTACTTTTTCTTCACCAAATGCACCGATGCTCTGATTGTTGCTTTTTCTCTTGGTTTTCTCATTCATAATCCGCACAGAGTAAATAGCTGACCTCAGCGGTTTTAACTCTAGTAAAGAGCGTGTGAATTACTTGTTCTTGTTGATGAGCGCTGCAATATTGGCAAAGGATTTTCTGTGTTCTATGCACGGACCGTGTTGATTAAGAGCTTTGGTATGTGCGGCAGTGATATAGCCCTTGTGTTTAGCGAAACCATAATCTGGGTATGTGGTGTCTAGTTCTCGCATAATTCGATCACGTGTCACTTTGGCAATGATGGACGCTGCGCTAATGCAGTGAGCAACTTGATCGCCCTTCCAGACTGCCAGATTTGCAATGCCTAATCCATCTATTGCATAACCATCGGTTAGTACGTATGCCGGAGTTATTGATAGTCCTTGAACCGCTCTTCGCATTCCATCGAGGTTTGCGGCATGGACACCGCGTGCATCTACTTCTGCAGGTGGCACGATAATTGTTGAAATTGCTGCAGCCTTTTTAATCAAAAGCTCATATAGTTTCTCGCGTTCTATTTCGCTCACATCTTTTGAATCACGAACCGCTGCAAGATCTTCAGCAAAAGGATCATGCAAAATAACGGATGCGATAACAAGTGGTCCGGCGCAAGCGCCACGTCCGGCTTCATCTACGCCAGCAAGAGGTGAAATTCCTGCATCGATTAATTGTGACTCGATAGCAGCCATGTGTTAAAACTATTTCAATACAGGAACAGATGGAACAATTTTTGCGTTACTAAATGGCCAGATAACTCCGAAGACTCTGCCAGTTACTCGTGAGAGCGGAACCTGTCCTTTGTTGATGTCATCTTGGTGATAGCGAGAATCCGCACTTGCTCCACGGTGATCGCCCATAACCCAAATTTTTCCTGGATCAACGGTGATATCAAAGGTCATATCACTTGGATTGTTGCCCTTGAAAATATATGGCTCATCAACTGGGGTGCCATTAATTGTTAACTTCTTATCTGTGCAGCAAACAATACGATCACCTGCGACACCAATAACTCGCTTGACTAGGTATTGCTTTGCAGGATTTGGAAGTACGCCGACGAGAACTAGGCCATCTTTAATCTTTGTTTGAATCGTAGATTTTGACGATGTATCTGCTTCTGGAAGCCATGATGCTGGATCTCTAAATACGACGACATCTCCACGATTGATTTTTCCTGACACGAAAGGCAGTTTATTTACTGCTACTCGGTCATTAATCTGAAGTGTGTTCTCCATCGAGCCTGATGGAATATAGAAAAACTGAACAAGGAAAGATTTAATAAAGAGTGAAACGACCAGAGCAACAACAACGAGGATTGGGAGCTCCCGAAGGAGTGATCCCTTGCGAAACATTATTGAAAACTTAAGCTTGCTCAGCTGGCTTTTCTTCAGTCGCTACTTCTTCTGCAACTGGAGTTTCGACAACTTCTTCAACTACTGGAGTCTCAACGACTGCTTCCACAACTTCTTCGACTACTGGCTCAGCTACAACTGGTGCAGCAACTGCAACAGGTTCTGGAGTTGAAAGGATTCCGTCACCGTAACCTTCGATGCCATCGCGCTTTTCGCGAATCTTTGCAGCCTTACCGCGAAGGTCGCGTAGGTAATACAACTTAGCGCGACGTACATCGCCCTTCTTAACGAGTTCGATTTTTTCGATAACTGGAGTGTGCACTGGGAAAGTACGTTCTACTCCGACACCGTAAGAAATTTTACGGATAGTAAATGTTTCACGAACGCCATCGCCTTGGCGACGCATAACTATTCCTTGGAAGACCTGAATACGGCTCTTGCTACCTTCGATAACGCGTACGTGAATCTTGAGCTCATCACCAGCACGAAATTGTGGGATGTCTTTGCGCAGCGATGCTGCATCTACGGCGTCAAGTACGTTCATGATTTCCTCAGCTAATTCGAATATCGGTACAGAGTGCTGTACAGAGGTCGTATCTTGCCACAGGAGCTTGGCCAAGTGAAAATCGGCTATATGCCGAGCGTATTTTTAAGGATCTGGTGAAGATGTGGGCCAGCTGCCAATGTGAAGCTTTGGCCCCCAACGACGTGGGAAGAAAGGATGGCTCCTGCCTCTTGGGCAATTAATCCACCCGCTGCAATGTCCCACTCGTTCAGTCCTGATTCAAAGTACGCATCAACTTTTCCAGAGCCAACAAAAGATAGATCAACTGCTGCAGCACCGATTCGACGAATGTCTCGAATTTGCGGAAGTAATTTTCCAATCAAATCTATTTGCAATAATCGCTTATCGGATTCATATGCAAAACCTGTTGCAAGCATTGTTCTATTGAGTTCTACTGGATCATTGCACTGTAATTTTTTGCCATTTAGAAAAGATCCGCCGCCACGAGTTGCCCACCATGTTGAATCAATTGTTGGGCTTACGACAACTCCGACCACAACACCATCTTTATCTTTGGCAGCGATGGATACATTCCAACCAGGCAACCCATAGAAATAATTAACCGTTCCATCGAGTGGATCAATTACCCATGTGATTCCAGAAGTGGATTCGCGATCTGCACCTTCTTCTCCAATCATTCCATCGTGCGGGCGCTCGGCAAGAATGCTCGAAACAATCAGGGCTTCACTTGCTTTATCCATCTGGGTAACAATGTCTACATCGCTAGATTTTGTAGATACTTCTAAAACATCGGGGCGAGCAGATAACAACTGCGCAGCCTTTTTACCTACGCGCAATGCAAGGTCTAATAATTCGGCTTTATCGCTCATGTGCATAAGTCTATTAGACTGTGAGCATGCTAAAACCCTATGGAACCTTGCTGCGCACACCGGGCGCTTTAAAGTTCTCTACTGCGGGATTTATCGGGCGTATGCCAATTGCCATGGACTCTTTGGCAATTATTTTCATCGTTGTTGCAGCCACTGATTCTTACGCATTAGCCGGTGCGCTCACAGCAGTTGGATCTATTGTCGTAGGAGCAGCCGAAGTCTTTTGGTCACGAAAAGCTGATCAGCTTGGACAGGCAAAAATTCTGCGACTTGCAGTGCCGATTCGAATTGTTTCTTTTCTTATCTTTGTTCTTCTAGTCTCAAAGAGCGCGCCGATTTGGACGTGGTTTGTCTCTTTAATTATTGCCGAATCAACAGCGATTAACGCCGGTGGAATGGTGCGCCGTCGCTGGCTACATATCTTGAAAAATGATCCAGATAACAGCGACGGTCATCTTGTAAACACCGCGTATTCCTGGGAAGCAATGGTCGATGAGTTTGTCTTCATTCTTGGTCCAGTAGTTGCCACCACATGTGCGGTAAAAATTGCACCATCTGCCGGAATTTTGGCCGGGTTAATCTTTTTAGTAATTGGGTTGCCATCACTTGCTGCAATGAAATCAACGGAACCACCTGCTGAACCTAAAGATTTGAAAGAACCACATCCAGTTATTCTTAAAAATCGAATAGTTCAATCCATCGTCTTTCCATGCGCATTACTTGGTGGATTCTTTGGCGCTATTGGAATCACAGTTGTTGGATTTGCTGAAGAGAGAAACCATCCCGAAAGTACTGGTTGGTTATTGGCTATATGGGCAGTCGGCAGCGCAGTTGCTGCATTAATTAACGGCGTCATTAAGTTTCAATCTGCACACGCAGCTAGATTTCTTATTTATTTAGTTGGGCTCACACTTGCAACACTTCCACTTCTCTTCGTTTCTTCGATTGCATTGTTAGCAGTTGCACTATTTATTAATGGCTTATTTATTGCGCCACTCATTGTTAATGCTTATGGCACTGTTGAAAATGCAGTACCCGCTGGACAAATTACAGAAGCTCTCACATGGGTAATCGCAGGTATGCCACTTGGTGGAGCACTTGCTAGCGCCTTAGCCGGTGTAGTTATTGATCACTCCGGTGCACAAGCAGCATTTTGGGTACCACTTGGCTTTATGTTCGCCGCAATTGCGACAACACTGCCGTACCTCTCTACTTATCGCACCGCCATCGGTTACGCTCAGCCTCGTGACTGATCTTCGTTTCACGGGTAGAACGCCAGATGGCGTGCATTTGACCCTTGCTGACAGTGAAGGCAACGAATTTACGCTGCGAATTAGTGACTCATTGCGCGCATCAGTTAATCAACAACGACTCTCTTCAGTACCCAATGAAGATGAACAAGTTCTTAGTGTTAAAGATATTCAACGACGACTACGTCTTGGCGAAAGTGCGCAAGATATTGCACGCGACTCTGGAACTAGCATAGAAAAAATCGAACGCTTCGCAGGTCCAATTTTGCAAGAGCGTTCCTTCATAATTGATCAAGCCCATGCAATTATCGTTCGCCGCAATCCCGGTGAAGAACCTGAATCACTCTTTGAAGTCATTACTTCCCGTTTAGCACCACGAGATATTTCAGAGGATGACTTAGCCTGGAACGCATGGCGCCATCACGATGGCACATGGTCTCTCTCATTAAGTTATCCAAATAGCGATGGACACGGCGATGCAATCTGGGAATTCGATCCAACGCGTCGCTCGATCACAGCTCAGGATGAAAATGCTCGCTGGATGATGGGCGATGGACCAACTTCTGACAGAGGAATTACAAAGATTGCAGAACGTCCACGCACAGAATCTGGATTGATTTATCAAGACGAACCAGCTCCTGCGCCTATTCGAATTACATCGTCACCCGATGCGCTTAAGCCAGAACCACCACGTTTGGTTTCACTGCGCGAAGAACCAGATGAGTCTGCAGCACGTGATGGAGTTGTTGGTCGCGCAAAGGTTCCGTCATGGGATGAAATTATGTTTGGTGCAGGCGCTGCTAAAAAAGATGATGCCAGCGATGAGGACGAATTTAATTAACCACTCGTGAAAGCAGTGGCACAGAGCTTTCAATCTCACTTGAACCACCATGATGTCCAACCATTGCACCTTCTAACGTTGTGCGCTCTGGATCAATCAAAATAACTCCACCGTGAGCGATTGCAATCACATCACCCATCCGATCAAGAGCGTTTTCAACTAATGATGGACCAAAGATTTTGTTAGAAACTATTTCTTCACGAGTAAACACATCCGCCTTGCCACCCAGTCGTGACCTAAAACTATTTTTTCTTCAACATTAACCATGCCGTGATCGGCAGTTAAAAATATGCGAGTCCCCCGTGGCAATTGAGTAACCAGTGCTTTTGCAACAGTGTCCACGTATGAAAGCGCTGCGCACCATTTATCAGATCCAACTCCATCGCTATGGCCTGCAACATCTAGGTCATTGATATAAACATAAGCAAATGAAGGCTCGCTTGAAAGAGCAGCTTTAGTCTCTGCAATCATGTCAGCTAAGACATTTGCACCGCGATATGTAGCGCCACGAAAAACCGCTTGCGTAAATCCTGTGTTTTCATAACGCTTGGCAGCAACGTGGGATACCGAAATGTTTTCTTCAGCCGCACGTTCAAATAGCGTTGGAACGCTCTGCCACATGTGTGGATCTACACGTTCGTCCCACTTGAGCGAATTAAGAACTCGTCCCCCACTTCGCGGAACGCGAACTGTGTAACCCAACATTGCGTGAGTGCCTGGAAGTTCGCCAGTCATTAGCGTTGCAAGAGATGTTGCCGTCGTTGATGGAAATGAAGTGGCCACAACCCCGTGATGAGTAAATGAGTGAAGCGTTGGAATTAAATCCTTGTATTTCTCAATGACATCTGCACCAAGTCCATCAACAAGAAATAAAACTTCTTTTCCATGTGGTGATTGCCCAAGTGAGAGTGAATCTGTTGCGCTAGTTAGCCCAAGGCCGGCAAATATTGAGGGCGTAATTTCGGCCAAATGCATGCTCGTATCTTGCCACGAACTGCATGCGTCTAGGCATGTATCCTTTCGCTCATGAATTCAGATCTCAGCAATGTATTGAAATACTCAGATGAAGTAGCGAAAGCTCTCGCATCTGGTTCTCCAATCGTTGCTCTCGAATCAACAATTATCAGCCATGGTTTACCACGTCCAACTAATTTAGAAGTAGCCCGCGATGTGGAAGCCATCGTGCGCCAACATGGTGCAACCCCAGCAACTATCGCTGTTATCGATGGCAATGTGCATATTGGTTTAAATGACGAAGAACTCGTAACAATTGCAACCCGCGACAACGTCCTTAAGGCATCCAGCCGCGACCTAGCAATCGCTGTTGCTTTCGGAAAGAGCGCTGCGACAACAGTTGCCGCAACTGCTCACCTTGCCGTGATGGCTGGAATAAAAGTTTTTGCAACTGGTGGTCTTGGTGGCGTACATCGCGGCGCACAAGAATCATTTGATGAGTCCGCTGACCTCACTGCGCTTTCGGCACTAGATATCACTGTTGTCTGTGCAGGCGTGAAATCAATTCTCGATGTGGGTGCCACTTTAGAACGACTTGAGACACTTGCTATTGGCGTCATTGGATATAAAACAAAGAAGTTCCCTGGTTTTTATCTCACCGATTCTGGATTTGAAATCGAGTATCAAGCGGATACTGCAGATCAAATCGCGGCAGCAATCAAGGCTCGTACTTCGATGCAGACAAACTCATCTGCCCTAATAGTGGCAAACCCTGTTAAGAATCAGATGGATAAGAAGTTACACGATTCGATTCTGGCTAGCGGTTTAGCACTTGCTGAAAAGGATGGGATAACTGGAAAAGCTGTGACGCCTTTCTTGCTCGAACATTTTCACACCGCAAGTGATGGAGATTCATTACGAGTTAATATTGAAATCATTAAATCAAATAGCGCACTCGCAGCAGATATCGCTGTAGCTCTCAATAAGTAATATGCCGCTGAACAAAAGCAAGAGAGTCTTATGCATCGGCGATGTCATGCTCGATGTTGTTGTTGCGCTGCAATCTCCAATTAATTACGGCGAAGATACTCCCTCAAGAATTACTACCCATGGTGGGGGCGCAGCAGGAAATGTTGCATCATGGATTGCACATACCGGCACAGGTGCCAGCATCGTTGCTCGAGTGGGAAATGACTCTGCTGGCGCTGCACTCATTTCAGAGTTTGAAGATTTAGGCGTTGATCACTCAACTCTGAAGAAAACCAGTGATGCAACAGGTGTTGTAGTTATCTTGGTTGATAAAAATGGTGAGCGCACAATGTTTCCTGAAACCGGCGCTAATTCAGGTTTGGTTCTCTCTGACATGCCGGACCTATCTGGTTTTGATGCTGCCTACGTCTCTGGTTATGCATTACTCAATCCACGTTCTCGCGCGGGTGTTCTAGAGATGATCACAGCGATTAAAGCCGCTGGTCTTCCACTCTTTTATGACACTGTCACTGTGGGCGCAATGAAAGAAGTAGATCGCGCGCTGATTCATTCGTGGTTGCCTTTGATGGATTATGTATTGCCCAATGAAGAAGAAGCACTCTATGTTGCAGATGCGAAAGATATTGATTCTGCATTAACAAAATTATTAGAACTCTGCCCTGCAGTAATTATTAAGCGCGGTCCATCTGGTGCAACCGCGCAAATTCGTGGCGGCAATCGCATTGACATCGATGCTGTAAAAACTGCAGTGGCAGATACAACTGGAGCCGGCGATAGCTTTGCCGGCGGCTTTATCGCTGCAAAAATATCTGGCAGCGATTTACGAGCATCAGTAGTGGCCGGAGTAACACTTGCGGCAACATGTGTTGCAAATATCGGGGCACGCCCGCAAGGCGGTCACGCACTTTAGGCGTTGCACTTGGCACAATCGCCCCCATGGCTACAAAGACTCCGCCCAAGGGCAAGAAACCTGTTGGACCTAAACCAGGTGAATTTCCCGGCAAGATTGTTGATATCGATGTTTCATCTGAAATGTCAGAATCATTTCTGGAGTATGCGTACTCAGTAATTTATTCTCGCGCGTTACCTGATGCACGTGATGGTTTAAAACCAGTGCACCGTCGCATCTTGCATCAGATGGCAGAAATGGGATTGCGTCCTGACAAAGGTCACGTAAAGAGCGCACGTGTAGTTGGTGAAGTAATGGGTAAGTTGCACCCACACGGTGATGGTGCAATTTATGACGCACTCGTTCGCATGGCTCAATCATTTTCAATGCGTTTGCCACTTATCGATGGTCACGGAAACTTTGGATCACTCGATGCCGGCCCAGCAGCAATGCGTTATACCGAAGCACGTTTGGCTCAAGCTGCTCTCACAATGGTTGCTGAAACAGATGAAGACACAGTTGATTTTGGTGCAAATTACGACGGACAGATCTTTGAACCACAAGTACTGCCTGCTGCATATCCAAACTTGCTCGTAAATGGTGGTTCTGGAATCGCAGTTGGAATGGCGACAAATATGGCGCCACACAACTTGGGCGAAGTAATTGCTGCTACCAAACACTTAATTGAAAACCCAACAGCCACAGTTAAAGCGCTGATGAAATTTATACCTGGTCCAGACTTTCCAACAGGTGGCGAACTAGTTGGCTTAGATGGTGTGCGCGAAGCGTATTCAACTGGCAAGGGCTCATTTAAAGTTCGCGCAACAGTTGAGATTTCAAAGGTTACTTCACGCAAAATGGGTATCACCATTAAAGAGCTGCCATTTACGATCGGACCAGAAAAAGTTGTCGAACGCATTGCAGATCTTGCTAAGGCTAAGAAGATTCAAGGTATCTCAGACATCATCGATTTAACCGATGGACAAACGGGTACCAATGTTGTTATCGAATTAAAAAATGGCTTTGAACCCGAAGCAGTACTCGAACAGCTCTACAAATTAACCCCTATGGAAGATGCTTTTGCCATCAACGCGGTTGCACTCGTTAAGGGCCGCCCACAAACACTTGGCCTTAAAGAGTTGCTCCAGGTATTTATCGATCACCGCATCGAAGTTGTTCGCCGCCGCTCAGAGTTTAGAAAAGCCAAAGCAACAGCTCGTCTCACCCTTGTCGACGGTCTGCTCAAGGCAATTATTGATATCGATAAGGTCATCAAGATCATTCGTGCTTCAGATGATGCAACGGTTGCTAAAGATGCTCTGATCAAGGGCTTTAAACTCAATGACGAACAAGCGACATACATTCTTGACATGCCACTTCGCCGTCTGACCAAGATGAGCAAAATTGAACTTGAAACGGAACAAAAAGAGTTGAAATCAACTATTTCTGCTCTTAATACACTTCTTAAATCAGAAGATGCAATTAAGAAGCAGGTTTCCACAGAATTAGATGCTGTTGCCAAAGCATTTGCTACCCCACGTCGCACGCGAATTGGCGCTGCATAATTTCATAGTTTCACAACCAAGGACCACGTGTGGGATGATTCCTTAAATGATCTCCACGCAAAGTCTCGAGTTACGCGCTGGAGCACGTCTCTTAGTCAGCAACGTCACCGTCCGAATTAATCACGGTGATCGCATCGGATTCGTTGGCAGAAATGGCGCCGGTAAATCAACCCTTGCAAAAGTATTAGCTGGCGAAACTATGCCTGCAGGCGGCGCAGTTAATCGCACAGGAAAAATTGGTTATCTCCCCCAGGATCCACGTACCGGCGAAGATCAAGGCACTGTTATTGATCGCATTCTTTCTGTCCGCGAATTAGATGCAATCGCAAAGCGCATGAGATCTGTAGAAGAAGAGATGTCTACAACGCAAGGTGAAGAGTTAGAAAAAGCGATGGAGCGCTACGGTCGCGTAGAAGCAGAATTCAGCGCTGCAGGTGGCTACGCGGCAACAGCGGAGGCGGAAGCAATTGCATCATCCCTCGGCGTACCAGAGAACTTATTTGATCAAGAGTTGGCCGCACTCTCTGGTGGTCAACGTCGCCGCATTGAATTAGCGCGCATCTTATTTAGTGGCGCAGAAACATTGTTATTAGATGAGCCCACTAACCACTTAGATGCTGATTCGATCATGTGGTTACGTGATTATTTAACCAAGTATTCGGGCGGACTTGTGATCATCTCCCACGATGTAAACCTAATCGAAACAGTCGTTAACAAGGTTTTCTATATCGACGCTAACCGCAACGTCATTGACGTCTACAACCTTGGCTGGAAGCAATACTTATTGCAGCGCGAACAAGATGAACACCGCCGCAAGAAAGAGCGCGCAAATGCTGAAAAGCGCGCAGAGATTTTGCAAAAGCAAGGCGAGAAGATGCGCGCTAAAGCAAGCAAAGCAACTGCGGCGCAAGGCATGCTTCGTCGCGCCGAAAAACTTCGTTCTTCCCTTGAAGATGTGCGCGTTAAAGATAAAGTTGCAAAACTTCGCTTTCCAACACCATCTCCTTGCGGTAAGACTCCAATTTCTGCCCACGATCTTTCTAAGTCTTATGGCTCACTCGAAATCTTTACTGACGTTGGAGTTGTCATTGATAAAGGCTCTCGCGTTGTAATCCTTGGCTTAAACGGCGCTGGTAAAACAACTCTTCTACGCATATTAGCTGGCGAACTCGAATCAGATACCGGCGAAGTTATTGCAGGTCATGGTCTAAAGATTGGCTACTACGCCCAGGAACATGAATCACTGGACTTTGAACGCACAGTCTTAGAAAACATGATGTCTGCAACCCCAGATATCCGCGAACCCGAAGCACGTAACGTTCTTGGTTCTTTCTTATTCATCGGCGATGACGTACACAAACAAGTAAAGGTTTTATCTGGTGGCGAAAGAACTCGTTTAGCACTGGCAGTTCTAGTTGTTGGCGCTGCAAATGTTTTGTTACTCGATGAACCAACGAACAACCTTGATCCCGCTTCCCGTGATGAAATCCTTGCAGCACTATCTGAATACCAAGGCTCAGTAATCCTGGTCTCTCACGATGAAGGAGCGGTGCAAGCTCTTAAGCCCGAGCGAGTGATTTTGTTGCCTGATGGCGATGAAGATTTATGGAAAGACGAGTACTTCGACTTAGTCAGTATTGATTAATATCTGTGCATGAAAATTCGTTCCATCGCCCTAGCAACTTCCGCTTTCGTTCTTCTCTCAATCTTTGTACAGCCAGCTAATGCTGCGAAGACTCCTAAGCCAATTAACAGCCTTCAAGATGCTGTGAATAGACCAGCAGATGTTTCATATTGGGCATGGAAGAAAAGTAGCGATCAAGTTCTTTCAAATAGTGAAAAGAGTGGAGAGTTAGAGTTAATCATTGGTCCAAATACTAAACTCTCTAATCCCAATCCAAAATTAGCTTTTGATGCTGTAAAACGTTTGTATCCAACTTTTCGCCATCCACAGAAAATTTACGCGATTTATTACACATACAAAGATATTGACTGGGCACAAAAGAAATTCTCTGAATTATTTTCAATGGCATCTGGTCAAGATGCTAAAAATAGTTGTCAAAAAGTAAATGAATGCTGGGGTGCTAGTGCATCGATCACAAATTCTGGAGACGGAATATTGCTATCGGCCGTTACAAATGGAACTAAGGACCCTAATCACACATCAGGCACACTTGAAGCCCATGAATACACCCACTCCGTTCAAGTTGGAGCTTTCTTTGGAACGCAACAACAAGGCCAAGCAATGACCGGTATTAAAGCTTTCACACCGTGGTGGTTTGCCGAAGGTGGTGCCACTTTGTCACAAAATGCAGCTATCTACGCCAATTCATTTCCTAAGTATTCAAAGGAGAGAAAAATTGGCTCAGGATTCTTTTTTGAAAACAAGAGCAAAAAGTACACAGAGAAGTGGATTGCTAACTTCATCAAGCCAGCCGATAAAAAGGTCTGGTCGGACCCAGAAACAGCTTTTCATATCTACGATATAGGTGCACTCATTTGCGAAATATTCACCGCAATAAAAGGCCCAGCCATCAACATCCAGATTTATGAAGATATCTCCGATGGAATGACTTTTGAGCAATCCTTTGAAAAGCAATTTGGACAATCGTGGGACTCTGCTGTGCCGCTGATTGCTAAATCAATTTCTCAGTTGGTCAAAAAGTAGGTTTCTAGAGTTTAAGCGTCGATTCTGTCGCGATCGATTTCTGCTGTAGAAATAAACTCTTTACGTGGTGCAACATCGTTGCCCATCAATAATTCAAACATTGCTTCGGCGGCTGCTGCATCCTTAATTGTGATGCGGCGAAGAGTGCGTGCATCTGGATCCATTGTGGTTTCGCGCAATTGATCCGCGTCCATTTCGCCGAGACCTTTGTAGCGCTGGATTGGTTCTTTCCACTTCTTTCCAGCCTTCTTCAAATCTGCAGTGACTTTACGCATCTCATCATCTGAGTATGTGTATATGTACTCACCTTTTTTACCGCCAGCGCCCATTGTTTCAATGCGGTGCAGTGGTGGGATTGCTGCAAAGACGCGACCATCATCGATCATCGGCTTCATGTAGCGATACAAGAGTGTGAGCAACAAACAACGAATGTGCGCG
>RGSB01000181.1 GCA_010032875.1 Actinomycetota bacterium
ACTGATTCAATGAGCAAGATCTATACTGATGATCTGCAAAAAATCGCAACCAAAGATAACTTCAATGATTTATTTAAAGTCGAAGATGGACAGTTTCCAAAACTGTTAGTGTTATTCATGCAAAATGATGTCACACTTGAGACGATGGTAATCCTCAATAACATCTTCGACTTTATAAAAATTTGGGACAAGAAGATCAGTGATGATATCATCTACCCCAAAGTTTCAAGAAAGATTCGCAAATACGGATCGTTCTTGAATGTGAATGTCGACAAGTACAAGACTTTGACAAAGGAAACTTTACTTGCTGACTGAAATACTATATAATGTTATAGTAATGAAGAAAGTGGATAAGACGTTTATACAGTTAATACAAACATACGGAGTATACAAATATGACACTATCAAATCTTAAAAAAGGTTCATCTCTCGACAAGTTGAAGAAGGCAGTTGAAGCCTCTTCAGCAGGCAACACTGGAGGCAAAGGCGCTGATGAGCGTTTCTGGCAACCAGAAGTTGATGCTGCTGGCAATGGTTACGCAGTAATTCGTTTCCTTGACACTCCAGCAGTTGACGGTGAAGATGGACTTCCTTGGGTTCAAATCTGGTCTCACGGATTCCAAGGTCCAGGTGGTTGGTACATTGAGAATTCTCTCACAACTCTTGGTAAGACTGATCCTGTTTCTGAACACAATACTGTTCTTTGGAATTCAGGCATCGAAGCAAATAAAGAAATCGCTCGAAAACAGAAACGCAAGTTGACGTACATCGCAAACGTTCTTGTAATCTCTGATGCCAAGCGTCCACACAACGAAGGAAAGGTTTTCCTCTACAAGTTCGGCAAGAAAATCTTTGATAAGATCAAGGAACAACTTGAACCGCAATTTGCTGATGAGACACCAATGAATCCGTTTGACTTCTGGAAAGGTGCAAATTTCAAGGTCAAGATTCGCAACGTCGAAGGCTATCGTAACTATGACAAGTCGGAGTTTGAATCTCCTGCTGCATTGTTCAATGGCGATGATGCGCAAATCGAAAAGGTCTGGAAGTCTGCTCACTCACTCAAGGATTTCTTGAAGCCAGAAAACTTTAAGTCCTATGATGAACTCAA
>RGSB01000182.1 GCA_010032875.1 Actinomycetota bacterium
GAGTGTTGTCGTTGTGTCCATTTTCCCCTCCTTGTGGGTAGGGTACTATTATATCATACTTTGGAGAGGAATGTAACCTCTCCAGGGTAGAACCTGGTTCCGTGGAGGTCGTCAGCCAGCTTTAGGGCGATTGCTACCGCACCTGTCTCGCTAGAACTGATAACCTCAAGGTCTCGAGTCTCGTCACTCGTGTTTCGAGCGTTGAGCCGCACCTTGTATCGAAAAACCTCGACCCCACCTGGTTTACGTTGACCGGTGTTGTACTCTGTCACGCATCAACCTCGGCTCTGAAGTACTGAATTCCATCAGCCTTCTGCTCTTCGTCCTCGGCCCAAGGCAAACGTGTTCTGTCAATATCCAACAGACTGTTTGTGAAGAGAACCGCAGTCTTCTTAGCAGCGCCAAGAGTTGTGTGAGCTGCGACTCGTTCCTCGCCTGATGCGAGATCTTTTACCCGCACAAGCCAAGCTGACTGTGGAGCTTTATTCTTTAGTAATGTAGCTACTACGCTCATTATTTTCCTTTCGTCTTTTTGTTATGAACCTATTATATCGCGTCTTCGTCGTCTGTGGAAGGTGAACCTTCTTCCCACATCTCTGAGCGAAGAGCTGTTTCATACTCGTCACCGCGCCATGAGTTTGTTCCGAACGAGATGTCCTCGTCCTCGTGAAGCTTATCTACGCTGAGAACTGCAGTGTAACCTTCCTCCTCGAACATGATGACAAGCTTTACGTCACCAAGATTTGCATCATCAACAAGAGCTACCTTGAATGGTCTGCCCGCAACACCGTTGCGATGATACGCAAGATCAATTATCTGTAGTCTAGTTGGATCAACGCGTGTCATGACGCCTTCCTTTCAGCGGTACCTGGCCTATCCTTGGTTACCGCACATCCTTCAAGCTTTTGCTTTGCTATCCATTCCTTTGCAGTCTTTTCATCGATGAATTGGCCAAGCCACTTGTCACCTTGAAAAACATTTACGAGTTTATAGAGGTTACTCATATCGCAACTCGATTCTTGTCCATGATTGGTTTGTAGGACTTACTTTTTCCGCCTTCTGAAGGTTTCATGTAGCCGTACCGAACAAGACGGAACCGAATAGCTCCAT
>RGSB01000183.1 GCA_010032875.1 Actinomycetota bacterium
TTAAAAGCTAATTCTGCGCTCGCTAATTAATTAGATAACGCGCATGAAGTGGGATCAAATCTTTGCCGCGTTGGCAGATAAAAAAGATCTCTCAAATGAGCAAGTCACCTGGGGAATGTCGCAAATATTAGAAGGTGCTGCCAGTAATGAAGATATAAAAGCATTTCTAACTGGTTTAAAAGCAAAGGGTGAAAGTGCGCAGGAGGTTGAGGCCTTGGTGGCGCAGATGTATAAATACTCGGCTCCGATAAATATTACAGAACGCGCCGTCGATACCGTCGGCACAGGTGGTGATGGTGCTAACACAATAAATATTTCAACTACTGCAGCAATCATCACAAATGCAGCAGGGGCTAGAGTGGTTAAGCATGGCAATCGCGCTGCCTCATCTAAATCAGGATCAGCAGATCTATTGGAGGCACTTGGCGTAAAGATTGATTTAACTGGGGCTGAGGTTGAACAAACTGTTCATAAAATTGGGATTGGTTTTTGTTTTGCGCCAATTTTTCACTCATCGATGAAGCATGCAGTTGCCGCTAGAAAAGAGCTCGGTGTGCCAACGGTTTTTAATATTTTAGGCCCGTTAGCAAATCCAGCTAAACCAATAGCAGCAGCTATTGGAGTTGCCCGGGCCGAGCTATTGCCATTAATGGCGCAGGTTTTACTAGATCAAGGTAAAGAGGGATTTATTTTCCGTGGCGATGATGGCTTAGATGAGGTCTCACTTTCAACAACAACCACCGTAATCCAAATCAGTAAGGGCAAGTTAAAGCAAGAGCTCTTCAATCCAGCTGAATTAGGAATCGCAACCGCGCCAATTACGGCCCTTGCTGGCGGAGATGCCAAATACAACGCACAGATGACCCAGCAAATATTTGCCGGCAAATCCGGGCCAATGCGGGATGCGGTCACTTTAAATGCAGCCTTTGCTATCGCAGCATTTAAAGCTGATTTTGATTTACCACTGCAAACTCAAATTGCTAATGGATTTGTGTTAGCCAACAAGGCAATTGATTCTGGTGCTGCCCAATCAGTGCTTAAGAAATGGGTGGAATTAAGTAATGAGATTGTTTCAGCTAGATAGAGGATAAGCCCC
>RGSB01000184.1 GCA_010032875.1 Actinomycetota bacterium
AGGTCCAAGTGCTGAAAGTCGACGCTTATGGGTAAGACCTGACAACGGATTTGTTTGATCCATGAATTGTGACAATTGAGAAGTTCCGAAGAACTCCTTAATTGATGCAACAACTGGACGGATATTAATAAGTGTCTGTGGCGTAATTGCTTCAACATCTTGTGTTGTCATACGTTCGCGAACAACACGTTCCATACGTGAAAGTCCGATACGTACTTGGTTCTGAATTAACTCACCAACTGTACGAAGGCGACGGTTACCGAAGTGATCAATATCGTCTTTTTCAACGCGAACTTCGCGGCCGTATTCCATTGTGAGATCGCCACGATGTAACGCAACTAAGTAGCGAAGTGTCGCAACGATGTCTGAAATACTGAGTAATGATGCATCGAGTGCAAGATCAAGACCGAGCTTCTTATTAACCTTAAAGCGACCGACCTTAGCCAAGTCATAACGCTTTGGATTGAAGTAAAGGTTTTCAATAAGATTTTGTGCAGCTTCCTTCGTTGGAGGCTCACCCGGACGAAGCTTGCGATAAATATCTAGTAGCGCTTCATCTTGTGTATTAACAGTATCTTTTTCAAGAGTTGCCATCATTGATTCGAACTCGCCAAACTCTTCACGAATTTGTTCTGCAGTCCAACCAAGTGCTTTAAGGAAAACTGTTACTGATTGCTTGCGCTTACGATCAATACGTACGCCAACAAGATCCTTCTTATCAACTTCAAATTCGAGCCAAGCCCCGCGACTTGGGATGATCTTTGAAGAGAAAATATCTTTATCAGAAGTTTTTTCAATTGTGCGTTCGAAATAAACACCAGGTGAACGAACTAATTGTGAAACAACTACGCGTTCTGTTCCGTTGATAACGAAAGTTCCGCGAGGTGTCATAACAGGGAAGTCACCCATGAAAACAGTTTGTGACTTAATTTCACCAGTGATGTTATTTGTAAACTCTGCAGTTACGAAGAGTGGTTGCGAATAAGTTGTAAATGAAAGACTCATTGATCCTTGGAAGTCTTCGATTGGTGAAATCTCTTCAAAGATTTCTTCTAGACCAGATGTCGTAGGAATTTCACCACGATTGGT
>RGSB01000185.1 GCA_010032875.1 Actinomycetota bacterium
AAGCCAGCATGTGGTGCTTGTCCAATTTCTAAGTACTGTCCATCATTTGGGATAGGTGAGATGGATCCAATAAAGGCACAGCGAATGGTAAAAGTTGAGGCAGATTTCAAATGAAAAAAATTTTAAGTTTATTGATCACCACTTTACTAATTTCTGCATGCACTTCCCCAACCAAGTTAAGTGCACCCGGAGTTGTCCCATCTTGTGATCAAATCAGATTACTAGAGAGCGTCGATAAATCTGTTTTGATGGGATGTTTAGATGGTTCGGGTGAAATTAATTTTCATCAAATAAAAGGACCCCTGCTGATAAATGTATGGGGTTCATGGTGTGAAGGATGTAAGCAGGAGATGCCTTATTTTATTGAGCTATATCAAAATCCACTATTTAAAAACGGGCAGATCCAGTTGCTTGGTGTAAATGTCGAAGAAAAATCTAAAGAGAATGCTATTGATTACATTCAAAAAAGTGGGATGAGTTGGCCAAATCTTGAAGATTCAAGCGGAATATCAAAATCCATATTTGGACCAGGAGTTCCAGTTACCTGGTTTATTGATGAGAATGGCAAAACTGTCGAAACTAAAATTGGGGCCTACACAAACAGAAAACAATTATTCAATCAAGTTGAAAAAGCTTTTGGGGTTAAATTGTGATTTATATTGATCTATTAATTAGTTTAGTCCTTTTGTTCGCTTTTTATAGTGGATACAAAAATGGCTTGATCAAAACTATGTTTCAAACTGCTGGCTACATAGCAGGTGGTGTTGCAGGATTAGCCCTTGCTGTTAAGTATCTTGCAACTTGGGAGAGTCAAACCCAAGTAGTTGCCTTGGCATTACTAGCAGTGTTTATCGGAGCATCCTTAGGTGAGTTTTTGCTTGGCAAAGTTGGGTTAATTTTTCGAACGATACTTTTTGTTCCACCTTTTAAATTTATAGATTCACTGCTAGGGGCAGCCATTTCTATATTTCGCGCAGCCTTCATCTTATATTTAGTTGCAACACTCTTGGTGTTTTCAAACTGCTGGCTACATAGCAGGTGGTGTTGCAGGATTAGCCCTTGCTGTTAAGTATCTTGCAACTTGGGAGA
>RGSB01000186.1 GCA_010032875.1 Actinomycetota bacterium
TGAAGTTGTGGATGAGCAAAAGTAATGAGCGAAGAAAATTTAGCTGCGTCAGAGAAGGAACTCTCTGACGCAGTTGATGAAGCATTAAATGAGGCAACCGTTGTAGTCGATGAGGTTGCAACTTTGACTGCTGATTTACAACGCTTACAAGCTGAATATGCAAATTATCGAAAGCGAGTAGATCGTGATCGAGTTTCTACTACTGAGTTTGCGTTCGCTGCTGTTTTAATGGAGCTCTTACCCGTTTTAGATGATCTAGATCGGGCAGCAGAACACGGTGAGTTATCTGGTGGATTTAAAGCAGTAGCTGATCGAATTAACTCAATTGTTGAAAAATTGGGCTTAACGAAATTTGCAGACGCTCCCGTGCCGTTTAACCCTGAGATTCATGAAGCGCTAACTCATGAGAGCTCATCCGATGTTACTGAGCCAACTGCATCAAAGATTTTGCAACCTGGTTATAAATTTAAAGATCGGGTAATTAGACCAGCACGAGTTGCTGTTACCGATCCGCAAACAAGCGCTTAAGGCAGTATTTTTCAATGGCAGCTAAAGATCTCTACGAAAAGGATTACTACCAAATCCTTGGCGTTTCAAAGGGTGCTGATAGCGCTGCCATTAAAAAACAGTATCGAAAACTTGCTCGAGAATTACACCCTGATAAAACAAAGGGTGATAAAAAGTTAGAGGACCGCTTTAAAGCAGTCTCAGAGGCCTATGACATTTTAAGTGATGATAAAAAACGTCGCGAATATGATGAGGTTCGAGAAGCGGTTAAATCAGGAAGAGTTCCGCCCGGTTTTAATGGCGGCGGACAAGGTTTTAATGGCGGTGATTTTTCAGATTTATTTGGTCCAGGTGGAGATATTTTTTCAACACTATTTGGCGGAGCTAGGCAGCGCCATGGCGCAGATTTGCAAACTGAAGCTTCAATTGGATTTAAAGAATCAATTTATGGCACAGAATTAAATTTACGGCTCTCACCAAATGGATCAACACCAACAAATATCACAACGAGGGTTCCAGCTGGTATCAAAGATGGCGCAAAGATAAAAATTAAAGGACGAGGTGCACCAGGAGC
>RGSB01000187.1 GCA_010032875.1 Actinomycetota bacterium
GATAAAAACAACACAGTTATCTTGGTTGGCTTTCAAGCGGTGGGCACAAGAGGAGCATCCTTACTTGAAGGTGCTACCCAAATAAAGATGTTTGGCCAATTTGTGCCGGTGGCAGCAAAGATTGAACATATTGAATCCTTCTCAGTTCATGCCGATAGCAATGAGTTAATCACCTGGCTTAAACAGGTTAAAAATCCAAAGCAGGTCTTTGTAGTTCATGGTGATAAGCAGAGCGCTCAAACATTTGCTACTAGATTAAATACTGAGCTTGGTTGGAATGCGATCACCCCAAAGGCTGCCCAAAGTTATGAGATCTCTTAAAGTAAATCCTTCATCTGCTTTTGGATTAATTTAGCGGCAAAGAGTGGATTTATTCTGGTTAAAAGATTCATCAACTTAGCATCTTTGCCAATAAAGACTCTGGCCTTATTTTTCTCAATCCCAGCAATAATTACCCTAGCTGCATCAAAGGCGCTAGTCATCTTTATCTTGCTACTAGATGCATCCATGCCCTTCATATCAATTCCTGAGTTAGCTGCAATATTGGTAGCAATCGCACCTGGATAAACAGTTGTCACAAAAACATTAGATCCAATTAACTCTGAGTGAAGACCTGCGGTTAATGCCGCAACTGCTGCCTTAGAAGCACCATATAAGGATTGGCCAGGAACTGGTGTGTAAGCACCCATAGAGGAGGTATTAACAATATGGGCCGCCTCCTGCTTTAAGAAAGATGGAAGAAATGCTTTGATTAAGTTAAAGGGAGCGAAAAAGTTAATATCCATTACCTTCTTGGCAGCACTTATATCTAACTCATTTATCTTCACAAAGGGTTGAATAATCCCAGCATTATTTATCAAGATATTTACAGTTGAAAACTCATTTGCAATACTTTGTGGAAGTGTTGCCACCTTATTACTATCGGTAATATCTACTAGATAAGATCTGTAATTACTATCTGTTGCATTTGCTAACTTTTTGGTCTCATCAAGTGCTGCTTGGTTGATATCTAAGGCGACCACCTTGGCGCCTTTTTGGATTAACCCAATTGCAAGCTGTCTGCCCATCCCATTGCCTGCGC
>RGSB01000188.1 GCA_010032875.1 Actinomycetota bacterium
TGATCGAGATAATGCAGCAGCTGAAGCTGCTCGAACTGCCAAGCGATTAGCGGATGAGGCATTAGCTGCCAAAAAAGCGATTGCAGATGCTGCTGAAGCAGAGTGGAAGGCTGCCGCTCTTGCGAAAAAGGCAGCGGATGATGCAGCTGCGGCAGCAGCAGCAGAAAAAACTAGGTTAGAAAATGCCATTAAGGAAAAGGAGGCTCTGGCCTTAACCAAAGCGGCAGAGAAGGCAGCTGCTCAAGCTGAACTTAATCGAAAATCTGCAGCGGAGGCAATCGCAAGTAGTGCGGCAGCTAGCATGGAAAGTGCTGCCTCTACCTTGGAAAGTATTACATCTGACAGTAGCAACTCTGCAAGTTTGGCAACTCAGGCGCTTGCAGCATTTCAAAATGCTGCAGCAGCCTCAAGTAATGCTGCAAATGCTGCCGCAAATGCAGCAGCAGCCGCTGAACGTGAATCTGCGGCAGCGGCTGCTGCAATTAGAGCAAGACAGGAAGCTGAAGCTGCTGCAGCATTAGCGGCCCGCACCTCATCTTCAAGCCCAGCAAGTGCAAGTGTTTCCTCCGCCGAAGCCAGAGCTGCGCAAGAGGCGTTAAATCGTGCTCGAGAATTAGAACGTCAAGCTCAAGAGGCGGCCCGTTTGGCTGCAGAGGCTAAGGAGGCGGAAGAGAGGGCTGCTGCTGAAAAAAAGGCTGCAGAAGAGGCTGCTGCTAAAGCCAAAGCAGCAGCAGATAAAGCTGCGGCAGAACGTGCTGCTAAGGAGGAGGCAAAAAGAAATGCTGCCAGAAATCAGATTGCAAGCGAACGCGCCAAAGCAAAACAATTAATCGAGAAAATTAAAAATACAGCTGAAAAATCTCTTGGAAGTGTTAATAAATCTTCAAATAACATAAATTCTGCTTACGAAGAGGCGATCACAGAAGCCGCCAAATCCAATAAGGCTCTTGCAACCTATAAAAAGGCTGAAAGTGTTGCGCAAGCAAATCTGAATTTAGCAAAGGATCAACTTTTAGCCCTTGGAAACTCTCTCAATATTGCAGCCGAAAACCAGAAAAAAGCCATTTCTAACTTTGCAAA
>RGSB01000189.1 GCA_010032875.1 Actinomycetota bacterium
GTGTTGAAAAACTCTTTCATTTTATCCGCTACAACTGCTGAAACAATTCGTGTAGCTGCTGCTGTTCCGAGGACTTCCTTTGTCTGACCTTCAAATTGTGGCTCTGACATGCGAACTGTGATGACAGCAGTTAATCCTTCGAGGATGTCATCTTTAATCACATCTGCTTCATTGTTCTTTAATGTTTTTGTAGATCTCAGTGCTTCGTTAAACGCCTTAGTGATTGCTCGCTCAAAGCCCAGAACGTGTGTTCCGCCCTTTGGTGTTGCAATGATGTTTACAAATGAACGTTGGGTGGTATCAAAACCGTTGCCCCACTTCATTGCGATATCTACTTCCATATCGCGTTCTACTTCGGTGGAAACCATATGGCCCTTGTCATCTAGGACAGGAACTGTCTCTTGATAGTGACCAGTGCCGTAGATGCGAATCACATCACCGATTGGCTGATCTGGTTGCAAGAATTCGCAGTACTCGGAGATTCCACCTTTGTGATAGAACGACTCTGTTGTCTTAGTTTTACCGCGATTGTCATTAACAATCAGCGTTAAGCCAGGAACCAAAAACGATGTCTGACGCGCACGTGCATAGATCTCTTCGAGTTCTAGTTCTGCTTCCTTTAGGAAAATCTGTTTATCACTCCACCACTTAATGCGTGTGCCAGTAACTTTGCTAGAAATCTTGCCGATTACACGCAGACCAGACTTTGGTGTGAACTCTGCTTTTGGTCCATCGCCATCGAAGATTCCTGCAACACCGCGTTGGAAAGACATCCAATAAATCTTGCCGTCGCGATCTACTTCAGCATCAAGTCGCACAGCAAGTGCGTTTACAACTGATGCACCCACACCGTGTAGACCACCGGATGCGGCGTACGAACCACCACCGAATTTTCCACCGGCGTGTAATTTAGTGAGAACAACTTCTACGCCAGTCAGACCGGTCTTTGGTTCTTTATCTACTGGAATTCCGCGACCATCATCGTGAACTTCAACAGAACCATCTGATTCGAGATTAATTTCAATTTTTTTACAGTGACCAGCGAGTGCTTCATCAACTGAGTTATCAATAATTTCCCAC
>RGSB01000190.1 GCA_010032875.1 Actinomycetota bacterium
GGCTCTGGTGATGATGTGTTTATGCAGTGCATGGACGAGATTTCCCAGCTCGCGGATGAGATCAAACCAGATGTTATCCTGTTGGCTACAGGCGCCGATGCTCATCGTACAGATCCATTGGCAACCCTCAGGTTCGATTACCCAGGTTACGAGTATGCGGCTAAGGCAGTTGGCCATATCGCCCGCTCGTACGCCAATGGTCGAGTCCTCATCGGAGGAGCCGGTGGGTACCAGCCATTTGACCACACGCCTCAGATTTGGGCAAACGTCGTTACCACCGTTCACGATGA
The DNA here is from genome assembly GCA_010032875.1 of Actinomycetota bacterium. Taxonomy (GTDB): domain Bacteria; phylum Actinomycetota; class Actinomycetes; order Nanopelagicales; family Nanopelagicaceae; genus Planktophila. The sequence goes on from RGSB01000190.1 coordinate 291, forward strand.
AGTTACTCTTTTTGACAACTAAAACGTGATATAATTGCCCTACCGTAAAGGGGTTTATTTCATTTTCACCTTTGCGGGGTCTCCTCAGGCGGACTCCATTCCCGTCTGGGTTGTAGACACCTTTCTAGAAGAGCTAGGCACCCACCTGCCTAGCTCTTCCTAATTTACCTGATATAATAGTACCAAGCTCAAGAAAGGGGCCTAAAATGACAGTACTTATCGGACCTTCAGAAAAACAGGTCGACTTTATTCTTACCCTTCTAAAGGAACGCGAGATCGAAGCTGGAGAAGCTGACGAACTCCGCGAGAACCTACCTCACCTAAACAAGCGTGAGGCATCAGATCTAATCGCACGGTTGCTAAAGCTTCCAAAGCTTCCAAAGGCACCTCGTGTCAACCCAACTCAGGTACCATTGACTACGATTCAAAAGTCAAAGTACGCACTACCTGTTGCGGACCTTAGTCACCTCGATCTTGGATTTGAGATTCATGGCGACCTTCTTTTCCTTGAGGTACGCGAGTTTATGGGCACGCTTTATATGCGTCGCCTCACCGGAAGCCTCGGTGGGTTTACACGTCACAAGCTTTCTGTTCAGGACGTGATTGACCTCGTTGGGGTTATCCGTTCAAACCAATATGGGTACGCCAAGCTCTTTGGTATCCATTACTCCTGCTGCGGTTCCTGTGGAGCTGAGCTCACCGATCCAACCAGCCGTAGCCTCCAGCTCGGACCCGAATGTCGCAAGAAGTTCGGGTTTTAACCGGTCATAGCCAACATCTTGGTGGATCT
>RGSB01000020.1 GCA_010032875.1 Actinomycetota bacterium
TCGCGTATTTGGTTAGTACTGCCGATACTGCTTACTGCCGATCAATTACGTTCAAATTTTCCCTTCGGCGGTTTTGGATGGAATCGGTTAGCCTTTAGCCAAGCAGATTCGCCATATGCACAGTCAGCCGCACTATTTGGTGATACAGCTCTTGCGTTTTTAGGGATCTCATTGGGTATCGTTATATATCTTTTGTGTGCTCGAGCTCAGCTATTTTCTGTAGCAATTCTTTGCCTAGTAACCACCGTCATGATTTTGTTGCCCCACTCATCTCTGAAACAGGGCAGTGCTTACGTACTAGCAATTCAAGGAAATGTACCGAAATTAGGTCTAGATTTTAATTCTCGCGCACAAGAGGTATTCGAATATCATCTAAAAGAAACTGCCATTGCATTACAGCAAATCAAGGATAAGCCCGATTTCATCCTATGGCCGGAGAATTCGGTTGACGTGGATCCATTCAATAATTTTTCGGTAGGGGAGAAGATTTCTCAGTTAGCTAAACAGGCATCCACATCCATAGTTGTAGGCGCCGTGTTAGATACTTCGTCAGGTCCGCAAAATGCGTCAATCATGTGGAATTCCCAAGGCGACGTGGTCTCTATATACATAAAGAGGTCGTTAACACCATTCGGGGAGTACATTCCATTTCGAAAATTGGCAGAATCAATTAGCCCGTTAGCAAAGAATGTGAAGGACTTTGTAAATGGAGAGAAAATTATTCAACATAAGACAAGCCGATCCATAATTGCGCCTATTATTTGTTACGAAGTAATAGATGATGAAGTCGTTAGGTCTTCATCGGTTAACTCTAATGTGATCGTCGTACAGACCAATAATGCTACTTTTGCAGATAGTGGACAGAGTAGACAACAATTAAATATCACACGTATTCGAGCAATTGAAAATAATCGATGGATAGTAAGTGTTTCGACAACAGGCGTATCAGCAATTATCGATAATTTTGGAGCAATACAACAGATAACAAAACAGAACACGGCCTCTTTTTTATCGGGCGATGTCGTATTAATTACGGAAAGATCTCTAGCGAGCAAATTAGGAGGCTGGTCTGATGCAGTGTTGCTTATTGTTGCTTGGCTTTTGTACCTAGGAAAACGTCGTAAACATGCAAAATAGCGTTGTACTCATTCCAACTTATAACGAAGCTGACTCTATTGCGGATTTGATTCACAGTTTAATGAAAATAGAGATAGATGTCATTGTAATCGATGATAATTCACCTGATAGAACTTCGAAGGTAGTTAAAGATTTAGGTTTGGATCATGTTCGAGTAATTGATCATGGCGATAAGAATGGAATCGGCGCTGCATATATTGCGGGTTTCCAAGTGGCACTTGAGTTGGGTTATAAACTAATAGCCACAATGGATGCTGATGGATCACATTTAGCTACAGATCTGAAAAAGATGCTGTGCGAAGGTGATTCCTACGATGTCGTAATGGGTACGCGCTGGATGTCGGGTGGCTCAGTGCTCAATTGGCCTTTACATAGGAAATTACTCTCACATTTTGGTACCTGGTATGCAAAAAAGGTATTAGCTATGCCTTACAGGGATCTCACCGGTGGCTTACGAGTTTACAACGCGCAAGTTTTAAAGAAACTGAATATGAAATCAATTCGTTCTAATGGATATTGTTTTCAGATTGAAATGATAAGAGCCCTTTCTGAATTAAATGCCGAATTCAAGGAAGTTCCGATTCAATTTATTGAGCGCGAACTAGGCAAATCGAAAATGAGTAAAAAAATCGTAATCGAAGCCTTTGTTCGAGTAACTTTGTGGGGTTTTCAGCGCTTAGTTGGATACAACGCCGATAAGTTACATTATGTCAAGTAATCAAAAACTGCCATAAACGTATGCTTCTCACCCGAGTTCATTCTGCAAATGACTCGATGGGTGGGCAGGCACAAATGAGATTCCTATCCCCAAAGGCCCCATCAATACGACCAGTTGTGGGCCAGTACTTGCCACGCATACCAATGATTTCTCCCGGAATAAACCCGTCTAACATCTCTGGAAACGCAGCAACTTCACGGGGATATTTGCGATCCCATTGACTTGAAACCACATCTCCGGCGGTATGTGGTGCGTGAGCTAACGCAGAATCTTCATGAGCTATTACGCCATTTTGTATATCCATGATTTCGCCGTGAATAGAAATCATCGCGGAAACAAATCTTTCTATCTCAGCGATATCTTCGCTTTCAGTTGGTTCAATCATCAAAGTTCCAGCAACCGGAAAACTCATTGTGGGTGCATGGAAACCATAATCCATTAAACGTTTTGCTACATCATCTACTGTGACTCCAGAATCTCTGGTAATTCCTCGTAGATCCAAAATACATTCATGAGCTACACGCCCATTATTGCCGGTATATAAAACAGGATAATAAGGATTTAATTTCATTGCTATGTAATTGGCTGAAAGGATTGCAACTTGAGTAGCGTGTGTTAAGCCCTCTCCCCCCATCATTCGGATATAGGCCCAAGAGATTGGCAAAATACTTGCTGAACCATAAGGCGCCGAGCTCACTGGCCCAGGACCTGTTTTAGGGCCGGCTAGAGAATCCAGAGGGTGATTTGGTAAAAATGGTGCTAAGTGAGATCGGGAGATCACAGGACCAACACCCGGTCCCCCACCGCCGTGTGGGATACAGAAAGTTTTATGTAGATTCAGGTGTGAAACATCGGCTCCAAATTTGCCAGGCTGCGCTAAACCAACGAGAGCGTTCAAATTAGCGCCATCAACGTACACCTGGCCACCTGCGTTATGAACTAATTCGCAGATGTCTGAAATTGCGCTTTCAAATACACCATGAGTGGAAGGGTATGTCACCATAAGAGCCGCAAGATTGTTTTCATGCTCAGAGATTTTCAATCTTAAATCATCAAGACTGACATTTCCATGATCGTCGCAAGCGATAACAACAACCTGCATGCCTGCCATCACTGCACTTGCAGCATTAGTACCATGCGCACTAGATGGAATCAAACAAATAGTTCGTTGCTGATCACCTCTGCTGTCGTGATAATTTCTAATAGCTAATAATCCTGCGAATTCTCCCTGACTTCCAGCATTAGGTTGCAAGGAAACTGCGTCATAACCTGTAATTGTGACAAGCCAATCAGAGAGTTGTTGAATCAATTCTCTTGATCCAACACTTTGCTCTACTGGTGTAAATGGATGCAAGGAAGCAAACTCAGGCCATGTGACAGGTAACATTTCGGTAGTCGCATTTAATTTCATCGTACAAGACCCAAGTGGAATCATGGTCCGATCCAAAGCTAGATCTCGATCCGATAAAGTCCGAATGTATCGAAGCATTCCAGTTTCAGAGTGGTTTGTATTGAAAACTGGATGCTGTAAATAAAGAGAGGAGCGACGCAGAGACTGGTCAAAATGCATTGAATCTTGTATTTCTGGCACTTCAATATCGAAAATGGATGCCAATTTATTCAACGAAATAGAATCAGTTGTTTCATCGAAGGAAACACCCACGTGCGCCGCATCAACAATCCTTAAATTGATTTGATTTTCATGGGCCTTCTTGTGCAACTTAGCTGCGTCTTGAACCTTAATAGTTAGAGTGTCAAAAAAAGTTTTGTTAATAATGTCAAAATTATTAGCTGTCAGAGCTTCAGCAAACGCACTGGTTTGATTATGAATTCGTTGAGCAATGAGCTTTAAACCTACAGGGCCGTGCCACATCGTATAAAAAGCACTTATAACAGCGAGTAGAACTTGTGCTGTACATATATTGCTAGTCGCCTTATCGCGACGAATATGTTGTTCGCGAGTTTGTAAAGCCAATCTAAAGGCAGGATTGCCATGAACATCCACACTTTGACCAATTAAACGACCTGGAAGTGAACGTTCTAAACCATTTCGAACTGCCATAAAACCAGCATGCGGTCCGCCGAATCCCATTGGAACACCAAAACGTTGCGCTGAACCGATAGCAACATCTGCTCCCCACTCCCCTGGAGCTTTAAGAAGTGTGAGTGCTAAAAGATCTGTAGCTGCAATCAGAAATGCATCTTTTGAATGCACAGTTTCAGCCAGCTTTGAGTAATCATGTACCGAACCTGCTGTATCAGGATATTGAACAAGTACTGCGAAAAATTCAGATTGAGTTGAAATACCTTCTGTTGCGTCAAACTCTTCGATAACTATATTAAGAGGTTTGGATCGGGTAGCGATAACTGCTTTGGTTTGTGGGTGTACATTTTTGTCAATGAGAAAAACAGCATCGTCGCTTCCCTTGTAAGTTCGGCGTGTAAGCGTCATGGCTTCAGCAGCAGCTGTCCCCTCATCAAGCATTGATGCATTTGCTATTGGTAACGCTGTTAAATCACACACCGCTGTTTGGAAGGCGAAGAGAGCTTCAAGTCGTCCTTGTGAGATTTCAGGTTGATAAGGTGTATATGCGGTATACCACGCTGGATTTTCTAATACGTTTCTTAAAATGACCGGTGGAGTTATCGTTCCGTAATAGCCACAACCTATGTAAGAATCAAAAACAATGTTCTTGTCGGCTAATTTGCGAAGCTCTTTGATCGCTTGAACTTCATTGAGCGCATGTGGCAATGCATCACTTAATTTCTTTGTCATTGCTATGTTGCTCGGTACAACATCAGAAATAAAAGAAATCATATCTTTGTAGCCCAGAGCTTTGAGAAGTTCGTCTTCTTGTGAAGATGTAGGTCCAACATGACGACGCTCAAAAGATTCGTATTGAGAATATGAAGAAAATTGTTCTTCACGTGACATTATGTAAAACCCCTAATCTGCAAGCTCTTTTACTTCTTAGGGGAAGAATAAACCTCTTTAGGCGCCTTTGCGCTTTCTACGAAGGGACAATTCATCGTTACTTTCGCCACCTACAGTGTGACCGTCTAGTTCTCCGGAGAGCATTGAGAGCGAACCTTCGACTTCATGCCAAACTTTTCCGACAGCAATCCCAAATACGCCTTGACCGCCTGCGAGTAAATCTACGATCTCATCAGCATTGGCACACTCATAAATCGAAGCACCATCGCTCATAAGAGTTATGCGCTCTAATTCTGTGACGCCACGTTCACGCAGATGATTTACGGCAGTGCGGATATTTTGCAGAGATACACCCGCATCTAATAAACGTTTAACAATCTTTAACACCAAAATATCTCTGAAACCGTACAAACGTGTAGAACCAGATCCCCCAGCTGGTCTGATGCTTGGTTCAACTAAACCTGTGCGTGCCCAGTAATCAAGTTGGCGATAACTAATTCCAGCAGCTGAACATGCTGTTGCACCACGATAGCCAATGAGCTCGAAATCAGGTGTGGAAGTCATGAGGGGAAACTCAATTCTCTTGGGGAGTGGGATAAGAATAGGCTCATAGGCTCCCTAAACTCCGTTGCGACACTCCCAAAACCTATACTTGAGGTTGAAAGTTTTGATACCACCATTGACTACCCAGCAAAGTCTTCAGGGTTAATTTGATCGAGAAATTCGCGGAATCGCTCCATCTCAGAGCTCTCCCCTGAGGCATTTCGAGCATCTTCGGCAACATCATCGGGTATTTCTATGCCCACATTATCGAGTAGATCTGAATCCGCCAAGATATTGCTATGGGTTCGAAGAGCCAGAGCGATGGCATCTGAAGGTCTGGCAGAAACGCTTATAGCTTTGCCATCTTGATCTCTTATCAGCAAAGAAGCCATGAAAACCCCCTCTTCAATCGCTGTAACTTGAATAGCTGTAAGAGTTGCATCGAGAGATTCAACGATATCTTGCATCAAATCATGAGTGAGTGGTCGTGGTGGTGTAACTCCTTGCTGGGCAAAAGCTATTGCTGTCGCTTCTACTGCTCCAACCCATATAGGAAGAAAACGAACCCCATCAATCTCTTTCAATAAAACGATTGGTTGGTTAGAAGGCATCTCGATTCGAACTCCAACAACCTGCATAGCCACCATGGTCATAATTGTTTTTTGAATTTATCGAAGGCGATTTAATCCGCCACGCACTAACGATGCATGTAGACGAATTGAAAGCGAAGCAATTTCTTTTTGAACCTCTTGCGCCCGAGCCTTTGACTCAGCGCTTTTCTGCCTTGTTAAAGGAGTGATCACTTGCTCGATCAAGCCAATTTCGCGATCAGCGGCAGATTTGAAAGATCGAAGATGTCGCGGCTCGATACCAAAGGAATTCATCTCGGTAACAGCTTTACCAACAGCTAAAGCATCTCCATCGTAATGACGACCTCGTGGTGTGATTAAACCAAAGGACTCTAATTCCACTAGAGCGTTTTCAGTAAGTCCGCTTGCTTTAAGCAATTCTTCACGTGATAAACGCATTTCACTAGAGTCACCAAAAGCCGATGGAGCAATGTCACCATCAATTCTCGCCAATGAAGGACGAGGTGCTGCCACGCCTCCAGATGGTGCAGGTTCTAATCCACGGTCTAACGCGTCTAAATTTTCTTTGATAACTCGAAGCGGTAGGTATTGATCCCTCTGAGCAAGAAGCACGTAACGTAAACGCTCAAGATCTGTCCCGGTAAATTTGCGATATCCGGAAGGAGTTCGCTGTGGATCTATCAAACCTTCAGATTCGAGAAAACGAATCTTAGAAATAGTGATATCTGGAAAATCGCCACGTAATTTGGTGAGTACTTCACCGATGCTCAAATATGCGCGTGCTGGAACGCTCATTTCTTCTCCCCCAGAGATTTAATATGTGAATTTCCGAAAAATAATGCATGAAATTTTCCTATTTGTAACTCATCACCCATACGTAGAGCCTGCGAAGTAACAGATATTGAGTTCACATATGTTCCATTTAAACTATGCGAATCTGAAATCGAAAATCCATCAGTAGATCTAGTTATGCGAGCGTGTTTTCGTGAAACTGTTACGTCATCCAAAAACACATCACTCTCGGGGGAACGACCTATAGATACTTCGTCGTCATCTAATAAGAAACGAGAACCTTGTGCTGGACCGCGATGAATGACAAGCATTGCTCTATGTGAATCAGGTAAACAAACTTCCTCGATCATTGACTTTATCGAAGGATCTATCTTCTGTAGAAAATTTTCTGCCGCAGATACAACTCCCGGTGATTGGATACTGCGAAGACCTAGGTTAAGTGTGGAAGTTAGTTCGCGTTCATTTTCCGCTGCTGACACGAGCTTCCTCCCTTATTCCTCACTCTTTTTAGGCTCACCTTGAACTTAAGGGTGACACTAGGGGGATGCGGGCTTACGGGTCAAGCCGTAATTGCAGCGTAATCGGAGGCTGAAAGCAGGTTTTGAGGCTCTGAATCCACTGTAACTTCGAAAAGCCAACCTGCACCGTAAGGATCAGTGTTTATCGTTTCAGGAGATGAAGTTAAGTCTGCGTTAATCGCAGATACCTTGCCGGTAACTGGTGAATAAATTTCAGAGACACTCTTGGTTGATTCCACTTCACCGCAAACCTTGTCAGCAGTAATTGATTCACCCACTTTAGGTAGCTGTACATAAACAATGTCACCTAATGCTGCCTGGGCGTAATCAGTAATGCCAACTCGGTAGGTTAATGGCGAAGTTGCATTTGCAACCCACTCATGTTCCTTCGTGTACTGAAGTGAATCTGGAATCTGCGACATTGGGATCCTTGTCTGTGCCTTAGCTTAATCCTATAGGTGAGTTAACCTTAATCCTATTTATCCCAGTGAGTAAATACGTCAAGCCCGTATACGTATAGAGGAGTATCCCCCACAGAGCAAAACCCCAACCCGCAGCAAATGCGATGTGACCTACACGGGAATCGTGAGTCGCCAGAAGTAAGAGAGGAAAGGCATAGAGAAGATTAAAGGTGGCAGCTTTACCAAGGTAATTTACTTCAAGGAGTTTTACCTTTCGTAATTTCATAATGAATGTAAGTATCGCAAGTGAGAGATCACGGCTAAGTAAAACAAATAGAACCCATATTGGGATTGCGTCTCGGATAGAAAGAATTATGAGAGTTGCTAAAATGTAGATTCGATCGGCAGCCGGATCTAACATAGCTCCTAAAGCTGAGGTTTGATTCCAGGCTCTGGCCAATTTACCATCTAAATAATCTGAGGCACCTGCAAACATAAGAACAAGAATGGCTAACCCGTCTTGCTTGCTGACTAGTGCAAAATATATAAACAAAGGAATACCGAGTAGTCGCAAGATACTTAGAGCGTTAGGAATGTTAACGTTGTTATTCACAGTCACTCACACTAATTAATTCTTGTCTCGTTCTTTTACCCGTACTGCCACTTGAACTGGTGTACCCGGGAAAGTAAATTCCTCACGCAATCTGCGCTCAATAAAACGTCGATAAGAAGCTTCTATCCAACCGCTTGAGAACACAACAAATTTCGGTGGAGCAATACCTGCTTGAGTTGCATAATAAATCTTCGGTTGCTTTCCGCCTCGAACAGGCGGTGGTGTTGCTCCAATGAGGGCACCCAGAAAAGAATTGAGCTTCGAAGTAGGTACTCGTTTTTCCCACGAGTCAATTGCTGTGCGAAGAGCCGGGGCCAAGCGATCTCTATGCCATCCGGTCTTGGCAGCCACATTGACTCTCTGCGCCCATTCAACTTGATCTAAATGTCTATCGATTTCTCGATCCAATTGATCCCGTCGATCTTCATCAACTAGGTCCCATTTGTTCATGACTATAACCATGGCTTTTCCGGCTTCTTCAGCCATTGTAATGATTCGCAAATCTTGTTCTGAGATCGGTTCGCTGGCATCCAAAACAACAACTGCGATTTCGCAACGTTCTATCGCAGATTGCGTTCGAAGTGAAGCGTAATAATCTGTCCCACTAGATTGATTTGCTCGCTTACGTAAACCAGCAGTATCAATAAATCTCCACGTAGAACCACCGAATGTAATTAACTCATCTACTGGATCTCTTGTTGTACCTGCAACTTCAGAGACTATAGATCGTTCTTCTCCCGCTAAAGCATTTAAAAGCGATGACTTGCCAACATTTGGCCGACCAATGAGCGCCACGCGACGGTATCCGTCTTGAACTTGAGCTCTGCCAACTTCAGGAAGATGTGAAACAACTCTGTCAAGCAAATCACCGCTTCCACGTCCGTGTAGAGCAGAGACAAAGAATGGTTCACCCAAACCTAAATTCCATAGTGAGTGTGCGTCGGATTCTTCTCGTTCGCTATCTACTTTGTTTGCTATAAGTAAGATTGGTTTCTTGGCCTTGCGAAGTTCTTGCACTAAGACATCATCTTCATCTAATGCGCCAATTTGAGCATCAACTACAAAACAGAGTACATCTGATTGTTCCATTGCTATTTCTGCGCCAGCACTTACTTGTACAGAAATACCATCAGGTTTAGATTCCCATCCTCCCGTATCCATAACGATGAATCGTCTTCCGCCCCATTCGCATTCATATTGAACACGATCGCGTGTGACACCGGGTGTATCTTCGACAATCGCTTCTCGCCTGCCTATAAATCGATTTATTAACGTTGATTTACCCACGTTAGGTCTTCCCAAAATGCCAACAATCGGTAAACCCAAAAGATTTCGTTCTCTCAAAAGTTCCCATACGCGCTCTACTGTCTCTTCTAAATTGAGTAGAGTGGAATCGATTAATACAGCATCTGGCGCCATAGATAATGGTGAAACTTTACGTGTTGAATCAATGAGGTCACGACCATCTAATGAGTTTCTCACTTCATCGGTAGAAACCCCAGAAATTTCGGATTCTCGTCTCATCGCACGCGCTTCTAGATCAGCAGTTAAATAGAGCTTCAGCGGAGATTCTGGAGATACAACTGATCCAATATCTCTGCCTTCAACAACTATTCCACGGGGAGCACTCTTTATGTATTGTCGCTGGATATTCAAAAGCTCGTTTCTAATTTCAGGAATTGCAGCAATATGACTTACGCGTTCAGTAACCTCTAACGAGCGAATCGCATCATTAACATCTGTGTCGCCAACTATCAAAATGGGATTTTCAGGATCGCAATTGAATTTCAAGGGAAAATGTTTAAGTAATTCGAGTAATTTATATGGATCCTGCTCATTCTTTTCTAAACTCAGCCACGTAATGCCTCGGTAGAGGGCGCCTGTATCTAAATAATTCCAACCAGCTCGGTGCGCAACTATTTTTGCCGTACTCGATTTACCGGCTCCGCTGGGACCATCAATAGCTACAACGATTCCCATAAGATAATTCTACGGCCAATAAGGATCTTTATTTACTCGTTGAATGCACTTTCCAGTGCTTTGAAATCAAATATTCCTGCAGTATTTTCGCCCTTTTTTCATCAAGAATAGATAATGTAACCAATCCTGTATTTTGACCTGGAGTATGTTCGATTGAGACATCTTCGATATTTACATTGGCACTTGCGCAGTCGTTGAATATCGCTGCTAATTGACCAGCTTTGTCATCAATGACTACATGTAGATATATATACCTACGAGATGTACTTCCATGTTTTCCTGGTATCAATGAACGACCCTCGTTGCCATTCTCAATGAGAATCTGAGCTTGATTTGGATCCGTGAGAGCGCGTTCGAGCATCTCAATCTGAAGGCGAAGTTGCTTCAGGATCTGAGAAACATTGGAAGAATTTTCACTAAGAATCTCTCGCCATAAAATTGCATCAGAATCAGCTATACGTGTGAGATCTTTAAATCCTTGCCCAACCAGATTGAGCCAGGATCTATCTGCCTCTCTCAATTGTCCAGCGATAAGACTTGCGATTACTTGTGGTGCATGTGAGAGCAGCGCCATGGCTTGGTCATGCTCATCTGCATCCATTTCAAGCGCCTGAGCTCCGCATAGATTTATTAATTCAAGAGCTAATGCTCGAGATTGATTCGACGTGGAAGTCGATGGACAGAGAATCCATGTTCGACCAACAAATAAATCTCCTCGAGCAGATTGGGGGCCTGAAACTTCTCGACCTGCCATCGGATGTGTCCCTACGAAACGCGTCGAAATGCTAGTTAAAGCATCAACTTCAAGTTGAGGTTTAGATTTTATACTTAGAATATCTACAAATGTGGATGAGGGATTCAACTCCTTCTCTCGCTCTAATACAGATTTGAATGCACTGGGTGGAGTTGCAAGAACAACTACATCAAAAGTGTGCCCTTGATCAAAAGAACGGTCAGGATCGACCAAGGATTGAGCTAATGCCTGGGCTGAAGAGTCAGAATCCACCATCAAAACTGGGATATTTTTATTAGAAAGTGCCAAACCAATCGAAGTTCCTATTAAGCCCGAACCTATGATTTTGACGGAGTTAATTGCCATATAAAGGCCCTACTGAGCTAAATCTTTTCGCAATACGGCAGCGCCATGAAGGTAAATATGTTCAATTTCTAAAGGTGATCGCTTGGTGGTGCAATGCAGCATTACTCGGATTGTTCGAGGAAGTGCGCCAGGAACGTCGATTTCTTGAGCGCACAGGAGCGGAACAGATTGAAAACCAATTTCACGAGCTGCACTGGCAGGAAAAGCCGCATTCAAATCAGCGGTCGATGTTAGAAAAACCGAAATAACATCGGTAATAGCTAGCTCATTTGCCCGAAGGATGGCGCTTAATAACTCCTTAGACCCTTCTCCTATGGAGATTGCATCATTAGTGGCAACTTGGGTAGCTCCCCTGATGGCGCGAATATTCATGGGGTAAGAGTAACGGGTGATGCATTCAGTACGGTGGAGATTAAATAAGTGTTTATCTATTTCACTATTTATATTCAAGTAGTCTTTTGGTTTTATATATCAATCCAAACCTGATTTACGTTGGGTTAAGAGCTAGATCACCTAGCGAATTCTTATCGATAAAGAGATTTTATCGAGCGTAAAACTCTTCCTTATTATCGATAAATGGCTAATTGTCGCGATAATATAGATATATCGGTTAATAGTTTTTTTGCGTACTAACGACTTATATATAAATGGTTATAGCTGCAAAGCCTTTTGTAAATTAATCAATTCTCCGGAATTCAAGTCGCGCCAGCGACCCTCGGTTGTTTCCCCCAGGGAGATGGGTCCAAATTTAGTTCGGATCAAACGAAGGACGTCGATACCAACAGCAGCCATCAATCTTCGTATGATGTGATAACGCCCTTCATGAATTGTCACTTCTAGCCATGTTGGTGAAAGATGCTTAAAATCCAGTACCCGCCCGATGCCGTCTTCAAGCTCGACGCCTTTTAACAGAGTTTTTTCAATTCCCGGCGGTAATTTTCCTTCAAACTCAATAATGTAGGTTTTCTCTAAACCATAGGATGGGTGGGTTGCCCGAAAGGTTAATTCACCATCATTGGTAAGCAAAATCAGCCCCTCAGAGTCCTTATCGAGACGACCAACATGAAATAGCCGCTCGGTTCTAAGGTCAATAAAGTCACTCAGAGAAGGTCTACCCTCTGGGTCAAACATCGTTGACAAGACACCCTTTGGTTTATGAAGTGCAAGATAAGTTTTGGCCAATGATTGTGTGATTGTCTCACCATCGACCATTACTTCATGGATTGCGGGATCAAATTTGGCGCCAAGCTCTCGAATGACTAATCCATCCACCATGACGCGACCTGATGAGATGAGTTCATCTGCTCCCCTGCGGCTGGTTATACCCGCATCGGCAATTATTTTATTCAAACGTGTTGCGCTCATTATTTGGCTATCCATTCCCGACAGTCAGTTAGGCAGCATCGTAAGCGCCTAGCGCCAACTCTACAGGAGAAGTTGATGGTTTATTGACGAAGATTTAAAAATTAATCAACGAGTGAATCAAGCACTTCGTCTAAATGTTCGAGATCCGGCAAGTATGGGGCTAGAGCCGGCAAATCTTCTAGGGAATTTAATCCAAGACGTTCCAAGAAATAGTTCGTTGTTTTATACAAAATGGCCCCTGTCTCGGGTTCTAGGCCATATTCCTCGACCAGGCCGCGAGTAACCAACGTTTTCATCACCGCTTCCACATTGACCCCTCTGATCGCTGATACTCGGGCTCGTGAAACCGGTTGACGGTATGCGATCACAGCCAGGGTTTCCAGGGCTGCTTGAGTTAGACGTGATTGCTGGCCATCTAGAACGAATTTTTCCACCACAGATGAACTCTCAGGGTGACTATAAAAGCGCCATCCGCCTGCAACACTTTTAAGGGCGAATCCACGCTCAGAATAGCTTTCAACGAGTTCGGCTAGGGCTTGAGCTACCTCTTCCTCGGGGACTTCTAAAACCGTTGCCAAGGTCAATTCACTAACAGGCTCGTCAACGACCATGAGTATGGCCTCAATATGCCTATGAATATCCTTGATCTGCACCCTTTTTACTCCTCTTCGCCCTGTGTAACGGTCGAATCATCTTCTATATTCACTGGAATATCGAACTCATCGGTAGTTTCAATTTCGCCGGTCTCGGCTCCCGTCCAACTGATCTGAAGATCTCCCAGAGCAACTACCTGGTTAAAACGCAAGGCGCCTTGTCGATAAAGATCCAAAAGCGCCAAAAATCGAGCAACGATGACCAACGTAGATGACGCATCTGAAATGAGAGCCCGGAAACTCAGGGTTCGCCCCCTTCGCAAAGCTTCAACCACTACTTTAGACTCTTCGGAGACGCTAACTAAAGCGCTATGCAAGTGTTCAACTGCCACTACTGGTGCGCTCTTGGGGGTTAACACTCTCTCAGCAATCGCTGCGAAACGTGCTGGTCCGACGCCTATCAGTACTTCAGGCAGCAGTGCTGAGAGCGCAGGATCCAAAGCGACTACTCGAGCAAAGGTTTTATCAAAGGCTTCAATGCGTGCGCTAAATGTTGCGGCGATCTCCTTAAAGGCTCGGTATTGCAATAATCGGGCGAAAAGAAGGTCGCGAGCTTCAAGCAGTGCCAGGTCCTCTTCGTCTTCGACTTCTCCACTTGGTAGCAGTTTTGCCGCTTTTAAATCCAAGAGAGTGGCTGCAACGACTAGGAACTCCGTAGCCTGATCTAGGCGCCAACCTTCTCCAGATAACTCAAGGCCGCGAATAAAGGCGATGAATTCATCTGTGACGGCGCTGAGTGCAACCTCAGTAATGTCCATTTTGTGTCTAGAAATGAGCTGAAGCAAGAGATCAAAAGGACCATCAAAATTAGTGAGGTGAACGGAAAATCCTGGATTTTCAGGGGCAATTACCTTTTCCCCGCCGTTTATTTGGGTGTCCACGGCTGAACCGTACTTTATTTTCATCGACAAAGAAGCAATGTGGCGCACTTGCCTAGAAGGTGGCTAATGCGTAGAGTCCCCGAAAAGGAAGAAAGAGGTTTCTCGCTTGAACGCTAAATCGACATTTGAAGAAGATGTGGCAACAACCTCCGCACTTTTAAATAAAGCTCCTTTAAGTTTCCCAACTCCAGCGCCATTAACCGAACATGGAGGCGCAAAAGTTATCGCCATCTTTAACCAAAAGGGTGGAGTGGGTAAAACAACTTCAACAATTAACTTGGGTGCAAGCCTTGCAGAACTTGGTCGACGAGTACTGCTCGTAGACTTTGATCCTCAAGGCGGCCTGTCCCTTGGCCTAGGCGTAAATGCGCACTCTCTCCCACTAGAACAAACTGTTTATTACGCATTGATGACACCAACTGCCGATATTGATCAAATAGTTTTGAAATCAAGCGTTGCTGGTTTGGATTTCTTGCCCGCCAACAGAGATCTTGGAACTGCCGAAACAACTCTGGGCGCTGAAATTGGTGGCCAGCAATATCTCAAGCGAGCCTTGACTCCATTAAAAGAGTTTTATGACGTGATTCTCATCGATTGTCAACCAACTATGGGTCAACTAACCATTAATGCCTTAGTTGCATCTGATGAAGTAATTGTGCCGTTGCAATGTGAATACTTTGCTTTACACGGTTTTATTGAATTAAAGGGAAATTTGGATAAAGTAAAGAACTTCCTCAACCCTGACCTTAAATTAATTGGGATTTTAGCAACGATGTATGACCGTAAAACTTTACATAACCGCGAAGTTCTTGGCGCAATATTAGAAAAGTATCCAGAAGATGTATTTGAAACCATTATTGCAAAAACAATTCGTTTCCCAGAAACTACAGTCGTTGGAGAACCAATCACTTCTTACGCTTCTTCTTCAGGAGGAGCGGCTTCATATCGACGTTTAGCACGTGAATTAATTGCCAGAGGAGGCGCACGATGACACGCAGAGCAAGTCTTCCAGGAGCAGATGAACTATTTCGTTCGACGTCTCCAGCACTCACCTCAGTAAAACAAGCAGATGTTGAACCTGCAAAACCACTTGTTGCTCCAGCAATTGCAGCACCTACAACTTCACCATCTAAAAAGGGTGTGCGCGCGATTCAGCGTCGACGTGTTACAACGCTGGATAAGTCTCCTTCTGGTCGAGAAAAACATGATGAAAAAATAACTGTCTACCTATCCCCTGATGAACTTTATGATCTCGACCAAGCTCGTTTGCAACTACGCGGTGATCTAGGTTTAGCCGTAGATCGCGGTCGAATCGTTCGTGAATCTATAGCCGTGATAATCGCTGACCTTGAAGCTAAAGGGGATCAAAGCATTCTTGCTCGCCGTTTACGCGGACAGTAATTTACGAATGAGCTCTTGGATGGGCCAATGAATACGACTCACGGATCTTATCTATAGTGATTAATGTATAAATCTGTGTTGTCGTTACAGAAGAATGACCAAGCAACTCCTGTACAACTCGTATATCCGCACCACCATCTAATAAATGAGTAGCAAATGAATGTCGAAAAATATGCGGAGAAATTCCTTCTCCTAAGCCAGCCCGTTTGGCACTATCAACAACAATCTGCCAAGCACTTTGCCGCGAAATTCTAGTTCCACGCTGATTTAGAAAAAGAGCTTCGCTCTTACCCTTCTTGCTCTTGTTAATGAGCGAAGGGCGAACGCGAACCAGGTAATCATTTAACGCTTTTACTCCAAAACTTCCTATCGGGACAACTCTCTCCTTACTCCCTTTTCCCCGTAATTTAATAACATGAACTTTAGAATCACTAGAAGAGACTTCACTTAAGTCAACTAGATTGATTCCTACAATCTCCGATACGCGTCCACCGGTACTGTATAAAAGTTCGAGAATAGCCTTATTTCGTATGGAAATAGCTTCGTCTTCGATCATACTTGAATCAATCAAATGGGAAATTTGAGAGATCGTTAACGCTTTTGGCAAACGAAGGGGAATCTGTCTCGTCTGAATATCCTTCGTAGGATTTAACATGTTGTGCTCGCGCTCTAGATACCGATAAAACGAGCGGAGAGTGGACACAATTCTATTTATCGAACTTGCGGCCAACCCACATGATTTTAGTTCCTCTATAAAATCCTCTGCTTCAGATTCAGTAAAGTCTTCGACAGTTCTTTTATTTGAAGATAAGAAAAAAAGAAATCGATTTAAATCCCTTGAATATGCCGCCAGTGAATTCGCAGACAATCCGCGTTCAATGCGCGAATAATTTAGAAATTGCTCAGAAAATTGGCGAGAATTCATAACCGTGTGCCTCAGCTACGGCTTTATAGGTAACTTTTCCATCATGCGTATTCAAACCTTTCGCCAAATTTGGATTGGCTGCGAGTGCTTTATGCCATCCTAGATTTGCTATCTGTAGAGCAAAAGGAAGTGTTACGTTGGTCAAGGCATACGTCGATGTAACGGGAACTGCTCCAGGCATGTTTGCAACACAGTAAAAAATAGATTCATGAACTTGATAAGTCGGGTTTTCATGGGTGGTTGGTTTGGAATCTTCGAAGCAACCTCCTTGATCAATAGCAATATCAACGAGAACAGACCCGCTTTTCATTTTGGCAACATCTTGATTGGTAACTACCTTTGGTGCCTTTGCGCCAGGAATGAGGACTGCTCCGA
>RGSB01000191.1 GCA_010032875.1 Actinomycetota bacterium
TAAAATGTTGTGATGCCCAATTGGCGGGCTTTAAGAATAATATTAAGCGGGTGCTTCTCTTCTATTAATTCACTTTGTGCTTCGTTACATATGAACTTAAACTCTTTCCCATTTTCATCTTTGCAGTAATATAGATTAGACATTCGCCAAGCCTTGTTGCTCAAGAGTTCTGCGAGTTTTCTTTTTTTTTCTTCGATGGAATTATTCACCATTATTTGTTATTATCAATTTCACTTAGAACTTCACCGAGCCAAGAGCTTGTTGAGCTAGTGTCTTTTACTTCGGCTTGAATCTTAGTGTAATCGCCAAATTTTTTTGGTTTTAGTTTTGAAGCAATCCATTTTCTTGAGTCAATTTTTAAGCGTGCTTGATTCACTGCCCCCGCGTCTATCTTGCCGAACGCGTCCATGGGCATTTCAGCATCGCATATTTCAGTTATTTCATCAGCAAATAGCTCCGCTTGCTCTTCTTTTGCGCGTGCGTATTGCTTGCTTAGCTCTTCATTATTATTCAACCACTTCCAGACGCTCGTAAGATTCGGCATCTTCTCATCTTTGCATATTTTTCTTAATGATTCACCATTTGCGATTTTTTCGCATATTTCATCAAATAATTCTTGTGAAAATTTTACGCTGTTTTTTCTCATTTTATTTGTATTTTGTTATTTATTGGCGCTATGGGTAAATCAGCACAAGTGCCCTTGCATGTATGGCTTCCAGATTCAATGGAAGGCCCAACACCAATATCCGCACTGATTCATGCTGCAACGATGGTGACCGCAGGTATTTTTATGGTATCGCGCACGTCCCCTTTATTTGAGTTGTCTGATACAGCACTTTCTTTTGTCATGATCATTGGTGCTATCACAGCATTATTTATGGGTTTATTAGGCATTATCCAAAATGACATTAAGCGTGTAATTGCTTATTCAACACTTTCACAATTAGGTTATATGACAGTAGCGTTAGGCGCCTCAGCTTATTCAGTGGCTATGTTTCATTTAATGACACATGCATTCTTTAAAGCTTTGCTTTTCTTGGGCGCTGGTTCAGTGATGCATGGCATGAATGATGAAGTGAA
>RGSB01000192.1 GCA_010032875.1 Actinomycetota bacterium
TTGCATCACATCTGGACTATTGGTAGTTCCAGCTCCTGAAGTTGTAGCTCTTTCTCGTTGTTGTCCGGCTCCGTCGATATATTTAACACTTGGCATATTAAAAATCTAAAGCAATGAATGAGTTTATTTTAGCACTTAACTTCAAGCTGTACGTTGTGTAATCCACAATAATAAATGACTCAACCCAATCAGATGGATTTGTGTTGCCAAAAAATGTTGCTTTGACTCTTGCATAATAAGTAGTCTTAGGCATATTTGAAAACGTGGCAAATGTGTCTATTGTGTTTTGAGTCATTTCCCATGCTCCTGTCAATCCTTTCTTAATCTCTACAACATATCCAATTGTCCATGGAGAATTTTGCAAAGAACCATTGATTGTCTGTTGAGGTGGAAGCCAAGAAACATAAATATCAAAAAAGTTTGCTCCTTCTGTGATTGGAATACCATCAGCTGATAGTTTGCCAATTGGATTAGTTGATACTGTAACTTCTCTTGGAACTATATTAACGTTGGGAGCGTTAGAAGACACTCGTTGAGGCAACGAATCAAAAGCCCATTGTACTGGTGTCATATTGTTGACATACTATCAATAAAACTATATTTAGTACTATCATATTCTGATGCAGTAATTTCATGCATACCTTCAATTGTTTCTGAAACAGGCACTCTATTTATTACTCGATATTGTTTAGGAACAACAGAATTGCCGGATAATATCCAGTTAGATTCAGGTGGTGGTGCTGCACTAAAAGCAGAAGTTACTGTGACAACTGAAGTTGTATTAGCAGTGTTTTGTACTGTTTTTTGTTGCCAAGTACCATCGCTCAAAGTAACACTAATTTGATATGTTTGCCCTGTTACTAACGTCACTGGACTATCTAGATTAATTGTGGTTGTAGTAGCTGAAATAATCAATCCTCCGGCACGCATTTCTAATCGTTCAGAGTCAGATACAGTAATAATATCTCCTGGTTTTATAAAAGCTGCATAAGCCCTAGCTTTAAATGTTACTGTCTCTTGTTCTAATCTATCAGAAATTAAAGCTGCCACT
>RGSB01000193.1 GCA_010032875.1 Actinomycetota bacterium
CTCAACCCAAGTAGATAATGGGCCAGCCGGTAACACTGCCTCATCAAAAATTGCTCCAACATCACTTTCATAAATATTTAAAGTCTTTAAATCTAAGATCGTTGGTTTTCCCACTAGTGCAGCTGAAGATGTTGCAAGTGGTCCAGATTGCTCAAGAAGTTCGGAAATAAACTTTCTATTTGGTGCACGTAAATTGACTTTTCCAAGTCTGCGATCATCACCCAAATTCCAAGTTAATCCAGGTTGTGCTTTAACTGTGACTGAAAATAATCCTGGCCAAAACCTTTCTAGTAAAGCATCTTGTTGGACAGTTAAGGAAGTAGAAATACCAGATGCCATTTTCTTATCGCTTACTAAAACTTGCAAAGTTATTGCTGCCGGATTTGCTCGCAATATCTGTATTGCATTTACAGCATCACGATCGAATGCATTAGCTAAATAAACATATCCATGCTCTACCGCAGCAATTATTACCGCACCTGATCTTAAGTATCTAAGGGCGGTATCAATTGCTTCAGAAAATTGTTTATCTGAAGTGTTAACTAAAGAAATACGTTCTGCCATAACTATCCCTACCGCTTTACCGCACTGGTAAATCTATCTCTACCAGTTAGATCGGCATGAGTTTGAGCTGGCAAATAATCCTTCGCTAACGCACTCCTTATTAATTCACCTTGCTTCTCATGATGTTCGGTGATAAAAAATCCACCTGGCTTTAAAAGCCTAGTTGCTGCATCAATAAACAATTTGGGAATTTGCATCCCATCAACTGGTCCACCACGAAGTGCCATCTCAGGTTCAAATTTTGCTACCTCAATCGGCAACCTCTCATCATTAGGAATGTAGGGCGGGTTTGCAACAACTACATCGGCTTTTACATCAGGCAGAGCGGTCGCAGCATCTTCAATCACTACCCGAATTGGAAGATCATATTTTGCAATATTTTTATTTAACCAGGCTGCAGCCTCCGGTGATTTTTCAACTGCAACCATACTGACCTTTAAACCCTTCAAGGTCGCCTCAGATGCGATTGCGATGCTTATTGCACCAG
>RGSB01000194.1 GCA_010032875.1 Actinomycetota bacterium
CAAGGTTAATGCAAATCGTTTGCATCTGCAATATTTAGGCAAGAAGAGAGGGTGTATGCGTAAGGGTCATAAACT
This sequence comes from Actinomycetota bacterium, assembly GCA_010032875.1. Classification (GTDB taxonomy): domain Bacteria; phylum Actinomycetota; class Actinomycetes; order Nanopelagicales; family Nanopelagicaceae; genus Planktophila. The sequence goes on from RGSB01000194.1 coordinate 76, forward strand.
GTCGCGCGTGAAGCGTGCTCTCCTACTTATTGCAGCTGTGGTGGCCAGCCTTCTGCCTATGGCACCTGCTGTGGCCGGAACGTGTGATTGGGACACCAGCACTGGGTGGGTGGCTCGGGAAAATGCTCTGCCCGGGGATGCGCAATGGGATCGTGGTGCGCCCGTTCGGATGAGCGCGGATTTTTCTAGACGTGTGCAAGTAAAAAGAATTGAAGGATGGTTTGGCGCAACGAGTGCGCAGTGCGGACAAACGGTTGCACTGCACTTAGTTGGTGCATCAAAGGATAGTGAAACAACAATTTCGATTTATCGCTTGGGTTATTACGGTGGCGCTCGCGCACGTTTAGTTGGTGTTGAAAAAGTGAGTGACATTTTGTGGAAATTTAAAGTGACAAAAAATACGCCGCCGGGTCAGTACTTATTTAGATTAGATGCCGAGCGACGCAAAACATCTTTTGTGCCTTTAGTGATTAGAGATCACAAATCTAAGAGTGCGATAACTTTTATCTCATCGGTCTTAACCTGGCAGGCATATAACCAGTGGGGTGGCTCATCACTCTATAAAGGACCAGATGCAAAAAGAGAATCAAAAGCACTCTCTGTGACCTTTGATCGTCCTTATGATGGCGATGGTGCGGGGCAGTTGAGATACATGGAGTTTCCTGCGTTGTATTTAGCTGAAAAAGCTGGGCACGAGATTAATTACATTACTGATTTAGATTTAGATTCTGATCCGACAGCTCTGCGTAATACAAAATCTATTGTGGTCGGCGGGCATAGCGAATATTGGACAGAGCGCATGCGCCGAGCAATTGATACATCGGTGGATCGTGGAATTAACTTTGTGGCATTGGGCGGAAATACTGGATATAACAAAATTACATATGATCCAAAGACCCGCACAATGAGCAACATTGTGATGTGGCGTGATCCAAGTGTGAGAAAACCAGAGTCATTGTTATTAGGTGCACAAT
>RGSB01000195.1 GCA_010032875.1 Actinomycetota bacterium
CCAAGCAACTTTATGTATCCTCATAAAGTCTTGCCAGTGACAAAAGGAACAAGGTATTCATATGTCTCATGGGCATGGTAAAGATAGAAGATGGCAGACAAGTTAAATGGTAGAGCGCTCAAAACCAGTTCAATTCCAGCAAATCGAATTGTCAATTTATCATTAACTTCTGATCGTTTTGTTTCTGACATTGCTGCAGTTTTAACCGACACTGCTCGCCCTAAAATCTCGAATCTAACTTACTTCGGCGCAAATACAACTGCAAATATCAATGGCGGTCAGACGATTGTTCTGACTGGATCGAACATTCAAGCAAACGTTCAGATCTATCTCAACGGATTTAGCAATACCTTTCTCTTCTCGAACACTACTGCTGTTCCTTCTATCTCTCGAGCAAACGCGAATTCAGTCTCATTTACGACTCCAGCTCGAGCAGCTGGAACATATCATGTCTATGTAATTAACACTGATGATGGAGGTTATGCCGTCTTTGCAAAACCTGGAATTGTATACGCATAAATATAAAAAAACATAGGGTTGAGTCATGGCAGACAAACTAGACGGAAGTGCGATTGTTGCAAATACGATTCCTTCGAATCGAATTCAGACAGGATCAATTACATCGACTCAACTTCAGACGAGTTTGTATAACACCGTCACTTCTGCCACACATCCAAAAATTCGCTCGATTTCTTATCCAGGAAATGACACTGCCGCAAACACTGGTGGTGGCGATACAGTCACTCTAACAGGAACTGGATTTGGCAACACTGGCAACGTTCAGATTTATATTAATGGCAACGTCGTTTCTTCGATCACAGTCACAAATGCAAATTCGATTTCCTTTACTGCACCAGCACTTGCTGCCGCAACTTATCCTGTTTATTTAATTAATACAAGCGATGGATCAACAGCAATTTTAATTCCTGGAATTCAATACTCAGGAACACCAAGTTGGAGCACATCGACTCCGCTCTCAAATCAAGATGCGAGTAGCACGTGGAGCATTCAGCTTGTCGCGACAAGTGACAGTGCTGTTTCTTATTCTC
>RGSB01000196.1 GCA_010032875.1 Actinomycetota bacterium
AGAAGAGAGCATAGTTATAGATGCCTTGCTTGAGTCCTCTGGGGTGCTTTCATTAGGTGGAGGATCAGTAATGAATGATGAAGTACAGAAAGCGTTACGAGCTACTTCAGCCAAAAAGGTTTTCCTTGATATCAGTCTGAGTGCGGTTGCGCCAAGGGTTGGCTTTGACACTGCTAGACCATTACTTATGGTTAACCCAAGACAGAAGTGGGCAGAGTTAATGTCCCAAAGACGTCCAACTTACGAATCACTTGCGGACTTAACAATTGAAGTAAGCGAGAAATCTCTCTCTGAGATAACTACTGAGATAATAGGAGCGCTATGAAAACAGTTCCGGTATCGGCAGAGCGCACCTATCAAGTTGAAATCGGTGTGGATTGGAAGATTGCTCTAAATGATTGGATCGAAGGTCGCAACAAAGTTGCGGTCATTGCCTCTGAAAAACTGGAATTGAAAATTGATCTGCCAATAATAAGAATCCCAGATGGAGAATCCGGAAAAAGTCCCGATGTTATCGTCAATATTTGGCAAAAATTGGGCGAATTAGGATTAAATCGTAACGACTTAATCATTGGTATAGGTGGTGGAGCGACAACCGATCTTGCAGGATTTGCTGCTTCATCTTGGTTAAGGGGAATTGCTTGGTATGCATTCCCAACCTCCTTGGCGGGAATGGTCGATGCTGCGATTGGTGGCAAAACTGGAATCAATGCTAAGAACGGTAAGAATCTGATTGGAGCTTTTCATTCTCCATCTGAAGTTTTAATCGATCTAACATTTTTGAACACATTGCCCAAACGAGATTTATCAGCAGGTATGGCAGAAGTTATTAAATGTGGATTTATTGCTGATTTTAAGATTCTTAATCTTGCTCAAGATGATGATCTGGATTACCAGCAACTCATAGCGCGCTCTATCAAAGTTAAAGCAGATGTGGTTTCCAAAGATTTTAAAGAAAGTAAATTACGAGAAATACTTAACTATGGCCACACCCTAGGACATGCGATAGAGAAAAATAGT
>RGSB01000197.1 GCA_010032875.1 Actinomycetota bacterium
TATGATGATTCCAAGCAAATAAATATTGGATCAGGGCATGAAGTTTCAATCAAGGATTTGGCCTCTAAGATCTCCAACGCTGTTGGATTTAAAGGTGAGATAATTTGGGATTCAAGCAAACCAGATGGCACGATGAGAAAAGTTCTAGATTCATCAAAGATTGCTAATTTAGGCTGGAAACCATTAATTTCATTAGATCAAGGCATCGCATCTACTGTAGAGTGGTATCTACAAAATAAGTAAGGAGCCATTTTGTCTAAGAAGGTTGCATTTATTACCGGTATTACCGGGCAAGATGGTTCATATCTAACAGAGTTTCTCCTTGAAAAAGGCTATGAAGTTCATGGACTTATTCGCCGCTCTAGCTCATTTAATACCGCTCGCATAGATCACATCTACCAAGATCCTCACACACCAAATCCAAAATTGATATTGCACTACGGTGATCTAACTGATGGTGTAAATATGACCAACTTGATTCACCAGATTCAACCTACTGAGGTTTATAACTTAGGCGCTCAATCTCATGTTCAGGTTTCATTCACGATGCCGCAATACACCGCGCAAGTTGACGCAGTAGGCGCTGTAGCGCTCCTTGAATCAATTAGAGCATCAGGCATTAAATGTCGTTACTACCAAGCAAGCACAAGTGAGCTTTACGGTTCAACACCACCACCACAAAATGAGGATTCAGTATTTAGACCAAGAAGTCCATATGCAGCTGCTAAGTTAATGGCTTACTGGTCAACAGTTAATTACCGCGAAGCGTATGGCGTTCATGCTACAAATGGAATTTTGTTTAACCATGAATCACCACGTCGGGGTGAAACTTTTGTTACTAGAAAAATAACTAGAGCAGTTGCCAAGATTGCTACCGGCAGTAAAGATAAGTTATATCTGGGTAATCTAGATGCAGTTCGTGACTGGGGATATGCAAAAGAGTATGTGGAATCAATGTGGTTGATGCTGCAGCAAGATAAGCCTGGTGATTATGTAGTTGCTACCGGGGTTGGTGCTACC
>RGSB01000198.1 GCA_010032875.1 Actinomycetota bacterium
CTCATGCTGGTTCGAAATACCCGGTATGAGGTAATACCGGCAACAAGTAAGAAGATAAAACCTAAGGTTGCTGGCAACATCCATGGATAGGTGGTGATCATTGTCCAAAGCTCACTGCCCACCCGAACTTGATCAACTCCTGCGTAACCTAAAGCAACTAATAAAACATGGGCTGTGATGAAATAAAGTGAATAGGGCATAGATTTTCGATGCCAGGTGACAAGGCGATCATGGCCAAATACATTTTCAACCCAAGAGATACGCGCAATAAGTAGTAAGCCAACAATTGAAAGATATGAACCGGTGAGTGCAAAAAATCTTGAAGCGGTAGTTATTTGAGAGTAGATATCGGCAAAATCAGATGAGGTTAGCGTGGTGATTTGAATGGCAAGTGTGAAGCCCAGTCCGAGCCCAGTAATTATCGAAAGTTGATCATCAGCTAATCTTCTCTTCACTTATTAATTCTATCTGTGATTAAGCGGGTAAACTCATCGATTGACCATAATTCGCTGTGGTAATACTGGGAAAATACTATTATTTATTCATGGCAAGAATTATTGATCACGGAGTAGAGATTGAGCTTTCTCCAGTAGGACGCTATAAGTTTAAGAGTGGTCCATTCAAAATATGGAAGATAGGTAAAGAAAGTTAAGCACATATGCTTGCAACAGAAGTAATAAAAGAGTTAAAGAAAAGATCAAATAACTCCCAAGCAAAACTCGCCCAGCGCTTTTTTAAAACTGCAAAGGGTGAGTATGGGTATGGGGATATTTTCATTGGGGTCAGGGTGCCGGCTGTCAGGCAGATTGCCCGAAAGTATCAACTTCTTTCTTTGCCAGAGATTGAGAAATTAACATCTTCAAAGCTCCATGAGATACGGCTATGTGGATTGGTAATTATTACCATGCAATTTAAGCGGGCAAAGGGTGAGATAGAACAGAGGAGATTATTTGAGTTTTACTTAAAACAAATTAAGAAGGGGCGAGTAAATAACTGGGATCTAGTTGATGTCACCGCCCC
>RGSB01000199.1 GCA_010032875.1 Actinomycetota bacterium
TGTGGGATCTGGCCTTTTATGATCCTAGTGTGCAGTCCGAACCTGTAGCAGAAGCCGAACTGGCAACTGTAGACCTAGCGGCAACAGTCACCAGCATCGAGACTGTCAAGCAGAAACGATTGCTTAATGAGTTTGCCGATCTAGTTCCCGAAGAAGATCCTAACTATGTTAGCCATGGCTTCTTTAGGGATCTGACTACCATTGTTCGCAGTAAAGACTTCTTTCCAGTATTCATTACTGGCATGTCAGGTAATGGCAAGACCAGTATGGTTGAGCAGGTATGTGCCAAGCTCAATCGTGAAATGATTAGAGTGAACATCAGCATCGAGACCGATGAAGACGATCTTATTGGTGGTGCTACCCTGGTTGATGGCAATGTTGTCTATCGCGAAGGTCCAGTTCTAACTGCCATGCGTCGAGGCGCCGTATTGTTATTAGACGAAGTTGATCGTGGCTCCAACAAGCTCATGTGCTTGCAGAGTGTTCTAGAAGGCAAGGCCTATTTAAACAAGAAGACTGGAGAGGTTGTTAAGCCTGCCAAGGGCTTCACTGTAGTAGCAACTGCTAATACCAAGGGTCGTGGCACTGAGGATGGCAAGTTTATTGCTGCTCAGATTCTGGATGAGGCTTTTCTAGAGCGCTTTAGCATTACTGTAGAGCAAGAATATGCCAATACGAATACAGAAAAGAAGATCATCATGAACTACATGGATAAATACAATGTAGTAGATGAAGATTTTGCTACAAAACTAGTGGGTTGGGCCGATATCATTCGCCGTACCTTCGCCGAAGGCGGTGTCGATGAGATTATTAGTACCCGCCGTTTGGTGGATGTGGTCAAAACTTTCAGCAAGTTCAATGATCGTACCAAAGCCATTGAGCTCTGTACCAATCGATTCGATGAAGAAACCAAGAACGCATTTCGTGAGCTCTATGTAAAATTGGAACAGCCGGTCGAGGAACCACAGCCTGTGCCTGCATCAGCAACCGATGCTATCATAGACCCCGAAATTCCTTTCT
>RGSB01000200.1 GCA_010032875.1 Actinomycetota bacterium
TGAAGCGCGTACACACGTGGCAAAAACCGTAGAAGGCGTAGCCTCTTCCAGTGCCGTTGTAGAAATTGCACACAGAGTTGGAGTTGAAGTGCCTGTCATCGAAGCAGTTGCAGATGTTGTAGCCGGAACAATTACGCCTACGCAAGCACTTGAGCGACTCATGGCAATCACAACAAAAGCAGAGAACTTTATTCGATGAGTAAAAAAGTGATCGCAATAATCTTTGGTGGCCGTTCCAGCGAACATGAAATTTCTTGTGTATCAGCAGGTGGAGTTCTAGCCGCTCTCGATAAGAATAAATACGAGGTACTTCTGATTGGAATTACGCGTAGCGGAAAATGGGTTCATGTACCGCATGATTTTCCATTACAGATTCGCGGAGGAGTCCTGCCAGAAGTTCCTACAGACGCCCCTGCCATAGTCGCTGATGTTCATGGGATACATGTTGATGGAAAATTAATGCACGTGGATGTAATTTTCCCACTCCTGCACGGGCCATACGGCGAAGATGGAACAATTCAAGGTTTCTGCGAAATGGCAAATATTGCATACGTAGGAAGCGGTGTTCTTGCAAGCGCTGTGGCAATGGATAAATCATTTGCTAAACCTATATTTGCATCCCATGGAATGGATGTCGTTCCAGGATTTGTAGTGAAGAAAAATGATTGGAAATCCAATCGAAATCAATTTGAAAAACAGGCAGATGAATTGAAATATCCCCTCTTTGTAAAACCGGCGCGTGGAGGATCAAGTCGAGGAACAACTAAAGTTAAATCTGCAAGTGATTTTGCTGCAGCAGTTGATGAAGCCCACAATTTTGACTCCAAAGCTCTAGTTGAGAAGGGCATTCATGGTCTAGAAGTTGAGTGTGCAGTGTTAGAGATAAATGGCTCTCCCGAAGCTTCAATTGTTGGCTCAATTTCGATAGATCCAAAATTTGAGTTCTATGATTTTGAAGCAAAGTATCTAGATGGCGCAACCACTATCGAGTTGCCTGCTTTAATACCTAGTGATGTTGCT
>RGSB01000003.1 GCA_010032875.1 Actinomycetota bacterium
ACAGGCTGTGCTGTAGTCACATAAATCTCGGTCTTACGCTCTTTTGCCACCAACGCTAGATCATCTGCACAACGCTTAACTAGTTGCACGATATCGAAATCGACCGCTTCGAGAACAGCAACCTCTGCATCAAATCGTGAAACTTCCAGTAGATCTTCTAGCAGCCTCTCGAAGCGATCTAATTGGGCAACCAATAACTCTGCACTTCTGGCAACGATTGGATCAAAGCCATCTTTTGAGGAGTGAATGACCTCGGATGCCATACGTAAAGTTGTTAACGGTGTTCGTAGCTCATGCGAAACATCAGAAACGAATCGCTGTTGTACACGCGAAAGATTTTCAAGTCTTGAGATCTGCTGCTGTATTGATTCTGCCATTTCATTAAATGAGTTTCCCAAGGTGGCAATTTCATCTTTGCGTGTCACCTGCATTCGCTGATTCAAATCACCAGAAGTGAATCGTTCGGCGATGCGCGCGGCTTCTCGAACCGGTCGTACGACTTGTCGTGCGACGAGCCACGTAATCAATCCGATGAGCAGGACTAATGCGATATCAACGAGAATAATTGATCGTGAAATTAAGCTCAATGTTTTATTTTGGTTCGTCAATGGAAAGAGTAGATACATTTCATATCTGCCAGAACGTGGGATTGAAACCATATCCCCTACTGCAATTGCTGGAACTTTAAGTGAGCCTGCATATTTGATGGTTATGTAGGACCAATTTAATTCAGAAGTGCGGCGAACTTTTTCGCGGAAATCTTTTGGCAATGATGCCGGATCTACCAAATTCGATGTCGTCGTAAAATCTTTCTCAACTGGATTCACTAATCGACCGCGCAATAAGACTAATTCTCTGCCGCTTGCACGAGCACCGACCGTCGTTGCCGAACTCACGATTTCCGTAATGAGAGTATCGATTTCTTTAGGTGAACCACTTTTGGCCAGAATTAATCTGTAGCGTGCCCCAACTATTGTCGAACGAGCTTCATTGATCGCAGAATCTAAATTCACCTGTTTAACACCAGCTGCAACCCGTGAGTTAAGAATTGAACCCGACAACCAAATAACTGCAGATGAGAGAATGATGGTTGAGAGTAAAACCCGTAGAGCCAGAGAAGTTCTCAATCGGTTGGTGAATGTGTTCATTGTTAACTACTTTGATGTCCTGCTTTATACCCAACTCCACGAACTGTTAGAACAATTTCAGGGCGTTCAGGATCGTGTTCAATTTTTGAGCGCAATCTTTGAACATGCACGTTTACTAAACGAGTATCAGTCGAGTGCCGATACCCCCACACTTCACTTAATAGCGCATCGCGGCTAAAGACTCTGCCAGGTTCGCGGGCTAATGCTTCTAATCCCCTGACTACATCATGTGAATCTCCCTTTGCTGAGAGCATCACAATTGGAACCATAGATTCTGCGCGAATTTGTCGGCACACTTCAATGCCATCTAAACCTGGGAGCATTACATCGAGGAGGACTAAGTCTGGAGGATTATTTCTAAAAACCTCCAGAGCTTCGTCGCCTCTGCTTACTAAATCAACATCTATTCCTGCACCGGTTAAAACGATGCCTAGCATTTCCGCAAGGTCCTGGTCGTCATCGACGACCAATACCAAGGTCATTAGCTTCCGTGCTCCCAAGAGTTCAAGTACATATCTTGTGCAGGAGTAAGGATGTCAATCTTTCCACCCATGCTTTGAAGTTTAAGACTTGCAACTTCTTTATCAATGTAGGTAGGAACTGTATGAACACCTGGCTTGAGATTCTTAGCTTCTTTAACTAAGTACTCGGCTGTAAGTGCTTGATCAGAGAACGACATATCCATTACAGATGCTGGGTGACCTTCTGCGGCTCCAAGGTTTACAAGACGTCCTTCAGCGATAAGTAGGAGACGACGACCATCAGCTAATACATATTCATCTGTCTGGTGACGCATCTTTGCATTCTTCTTCTTTGCATTTTGCTCAAGCCATGCAACGTCAATTTCGATATCAAAGTGTCCTGAGTTAGCCAAAATTGCGCCATCTTTCATGACGGCAAAGTGCTCATCGCGCAATACATCGCGATTACCGGTAACTGTAATAAATACGTCACCAATCTTTGCCGCATCCGCCATTGGCATCACACGGAATCCCTGCATCATTGCATCGAGAGCCTTTGTTGGATCGATTTCTGTAACGATGACATCAGCGCCCATGCCCTTTGCTCGCTCTGCGACTCCTTTACCGCAATATCCAAATCCTGCAACGACTAGTACGCGACCAGCAAGCAAGAAATTTGTCGCACGGAAAACTGCATCGAGTGTTGATTGACCTGTTCCGTAGCGATTATCAAACATGTGCTTTGTGTCAGTGTCGTTCACGGCAATCATTGGGAACTGAAGTGCTCCATCTTTTGCCATCTGAGTTAGACGAATCACTCCTGTTGTTGTCTCTTCACAACCACCAGCGATGTTTCCAATAAGTTCTTTACGAGTTGTGTGCAATGTATTGACAAGGTCGCAGCCATCATCAAAAACCTGGTGTGGTTCGATATCAAGAGCTGCATTGATGTGTGAGTAATAGCCATCGCGATCAACTGCATTGCGAGCAAAAACACTGATTCCATATTCATGAACAAGCGCTGCCGCTGTGTCATCTTGAGTGGAGAGCGGGTTTGATGCACAGAGTGCAATTTCTGCTCCGCCAGCTTTGAGAACGCGCATCAAGTTGGCGGTCTCTGTTGTTACGTGCATACATGCGGCAATACGCACTCCAGTAAATGGTTGTGATTTTTCAAAGCGAGCACGGATCTCTGCAAGAACTGGCATGTTGCGTTCAGCCCATTCAATACGCTTGCGACCTTCGGCTGCAAGGGATGCATCTGCGATGTCATGCTTAGGAATTGTTGCTGTCACTGGTGAATTCACGAACGTTCTCCTTTTAGGTTAAGTACTTAAGTTTTTAGACGTGACCTAAGGGGTAGGGCTCTACAGTGTTAGGCGACTATGTGCTTAGGTTACTGGTATTGCATAGAAAGTGAGAACTCAAACTCTCATTTTCTTACTGTGGCGAGTACTTCGTCTTTGACTTTCTCCATGCGGGCTAGGGTTTTGGCTTCTACGTTGAGCCGAAGCAAAGGCTCTGTGTTTGAGGGACGAAGGTTAAACCACCAAGTGTCGCCATTTACGGTCAAACCATCGAGATGATCGATTGTGACTGAATCAAGTTGGGAATATTTCTCTTCAATAATGCTCATCGATTGTTGTGCGTCTTTTACTTTTGAATTAATTTCACCACTAGAAAAATAGCGTTGATAAGGCTTGAGTAATTTTGATAAGGAGCTTTTAGAAGATCCAAGAGCTGCTATCGCGTGAAGCGCAGCTAGTGCACCTGAATCGGCTTTCCAGAAATCTTTAAAATAAAAATGTCCTGAATGCTCACCACCAAAAATCGCACCACTTTGGGCCATCATGGCCTTGATGTATGAGTGTCCAACACGCGAACGCAAAGCCGTTCCACCATTTTCTTCAATTACTTCAGCGACTGAACGTGAGGAAATTAAGTTATAGATAATTGTGGATCCAGGCTTCTTCTTTAACTCACGTTCTGCAATCAGTGCAGTGAGATCCGAGGGGTTTACAGTTTCGCCGTTTTCATCCACTAAAAAACATCGATCTGCATCGCCATCAAATGCTAACCCAATATCTGCGCCATGTTTCTTTACAGCCTTCTGTAAATCCTTTAAATTCTTTGCATCAATTGGGTTTGCTTCGTGATTCGGAAAAGATCCATCCAGTTCGAAGTACATAGGTATAACTTCTACATTTAAACCTTCGAAAATTGCCGGCGCCGTGTAACCGGCCATGCCATTGCCGGCATCAATGACTATTTTTAGCTTTCGAATATCTGAAACATTTACAAGAGTATGTAAATGTTTCACATACTCGGCCAATAGATTGCGCTTACTCTCTTTCCCAACATTCCCGAATGAAATTGGGGATCCTGAGCGCACAAAATTCTCAATTGTTAGCAGTCCTGATTCTTTTCCAATTGGTCTTGCCCCGCTTAAACATAGTTTTATACCGTTGTATTCCGCAGGATTATGACTTGCTGTAAACATCGCACCAGGCATATTTAATTTTCCTGCAGCAAAATACAACATATCTGTAGATGCAAGACCCATACGAATTACATCTAATCCATGTGAGGTTACTCCTGCTGAAAACGCATCTGCTAATTGGGGAGAAGAAGGGCGCATGTCTTCGCCAATAATGACCGTGCCGGGTTCGCGTTCTTGAATAATGAAACGCGCAAACGCTGCACCAGTTGCGAATGAAAAGTCGGGTGTTAATTCGGTTCCGACAAGTCCACGTATGTCATACGCCTTAAAAATATTTGGAAATTGTGTCGAACCCATAGAGCAAAGTCTAGGACGGAACGGCTCGCAAATGTCCTCGGCGTCCTAATGAGGTTGAAGCGCTTGAACTGCTCTCAGCGCCTTGTGTCGTAATTTCTTTCGAACCAACTTCGCGAACGGCATCAGCTATAGCCATTAGATCATCTTGTGTAGGACCATTGTCGTGAGCATCTTCTGACGCCTTAATTACATTCCAACCGTTAGGCACGGTTAAACGTTCGCCATGTTTTTCACATAAGTCATATGCATGTGGTTCCGAAAAAGTAGCTAATGGTCCAAGTACTGCAGTTGAATCTGCGTAGTTATACGTCAAAGTCATAGTTGCACTGAGTCGACAACTGGTGCGCGAACAAGCGCGTCCATAACGTGAACTCAAAGTCATACACACAAGATTAGTGGTGTGCCCACTAAAAACTTGGGATTATCAAGGATTTAAAACGCGAATGTTTGCTGTCGGAATCGCAGATTTTGTCAGGACGCTACCGGCGAGCAGTGGAATGGATCCGAAGCCATTGACCGAGGCCTGTAGTGCAGACGCATAAGTATTGGCACTGACTCGAATGAAGCTGAGATTTCGAGCATTGTCAGGAACCCGCCAGAATGCAATGTCGTTTCCCTGAATTGATTTACTAACTTTCTTTCCACCTGCAACGCTTAGTTCGAGTTCTACTTTGATGTCATCACCAACAAATACGAGCAATGGCGACATTCCAGTCATGGCTATTGTGAATGGAGTCAGCGCGGGCACAGAAGAACTCCAGACAAAATCTTTTCCGACATTTGCATATACGCCAGCAACTATGGGCTCATCAGAATTTATTCGCACGCCATATACAGATGAAGCTAGCGAAGGCGAAAGTGGGAAATTCATCACCTGACCTTTTTTTACAGTGATGTTGTCAAAGCCAACTGGTGTAAAGCGGCCATCACCTGAAATTACTTCAACGCTGACATTTGCATCGGCATCACCTGGAGCAAGTAAACGAAGTTGTTGTGCAGGTGCGTTCTTAACTTTTGGTTGAAGTGGAATTGCAGGTATGAAGAGTTGCTTCGCTGGTGACACACCCGGACTCACTAAATCACCACCTAAAGTTCGAAGGCCTTTTCCGCGCTCATCAACAACAAACGCATTCAATCGACCTGAACGTGAAACTACTTTGATGACAATCGATGACTCACCAGGTGCCAAGGTATCTAACCCAAGTAACTCATAAGAATTTGCTTTAACACTCACAGCTTTTGAATTTACTGGTGACGTACCACTCCACACATTAACATCAGCAACAGATTCACTTAGGCCGCTATTTACCAGAATAAGTTTTCCACGAGCAGTGATATCTGCTGAGCCACCGACAAACCACTGACTTGCAGCAGGACTTGAGCAAATGGATCCGCCCGCCCACGAACCTTGACGACTTTGCCATACAACAGGTGTTGTGCCTTGTGCATCGACAAGAATTGGATCTGTCGGAATTGGAAAGCGAAGTGCTTTTGACTTAACAAACTTTGCCGAAGTAGAACCAACTCTATGAATTTTTGTGCTGCGCGAACCCACTGACACTTGAGAAGCTAATCCTTTCAGTGTCGATGGGCACACAACAGATGGATAACTCATAGAAAACTGCTGCCTAGATATAGAACTACTCAGTGCATTTGATGACGCCAACAGCAAAGCTAATGAAATACCTACAATCAGAAATCTTTTTAATTTCATGTCAGTTCAGTTTCTGACATTTCACGTCGTCGACGTCCAGCTGGAGCTGCAAGCACTATTAGTGTGACGATAAAAATAAATTGCAACGATAAGAGCCCGCGCCTCAATGTGCCATCGTGAAGTAGTGAAATTTCACCAGGTTCAGTGACAATAAATTGTGGGAATCCGTTGGCGTCTTTGCTTCGCGATAGGTTAAATCCGTTTTGAAAAACTTTCCAGGAACTGCTGTACGAGTCTGTAAGCAGAATTGTTCCTGGCGAATTAATCTGTGTTCGAGTTCCCACTGTGGTACTTGGAATTTCACTCACTTTGCCGGTTGAATCTATAAAGTTAATACGGCCGAGCGCATCATTAACTTTCCAGACTATCCCTGCATTCGTCGCAGAAGATCGAACAAAGCCCCCAAGTCCATCAATGGTGCGGACTACTTCTTTATTTGTCGGACTTTTTGCAAAAACATATTTAATGCCATGTCGTCCTAAAACGCGTGAGGCAGAAATTCCACTTCCATCAGCGATTTCTTTGATTGCATTACTAATTTCAGGTAATTCAGCTGGTGCAATATCCGGTTCGCCTAACAGCACATCATGACCACGTGCCAGGAAGTATTGCAAAGTATTTACGCCGTTGCTCTTAACTTGACGCAGAACAATAGTCTTCGCACCATCTTCAACACCTAGAAAAGCTGGCAACACTTTAGTTTGCGTGGAACGAAGTGGAGAGTCAGCACCTGCTGTAACGAGCCATGAAATAGTTGAAAGTGAATACATAGTTGTAACAACAACGAGTAAGCCAGCAAGTATATGGCGATAGTGAAAATTAGTGACAACAAGAACTTCGCGTAAACGATCTAATATTAAAACTCCGGCGGCAACTGCGCATATTGTTGCAATTGCAATAAATGAACCTGTCCATGCGCGCACAGGTGAAGAGTTTCCATGTCCTGAAATTGATAAAGAGCCAAGGATTACGGCTGCTGCGCTAGCGCCACAACCAAAATAGGAAATTACTCTTGCTTTCGTAGATGAAAAAAGTGCAACGAATAAGACCAGTGATATCGGACTGAGTGACCACCACGGCAATGCTCCGGATCCACCCGGATTTGAAAAGAGTGCAAAGTTTGGTCCGCCCCCAGCAATTGATAACCCTGGTTCGAGGAAAAGAGTCTTTGGGTTTAACAGAGTTGAGAATGACCATGGAATGCTCGCCAATAAAGGTGCAATTACCAATGTTAAGCGACGCAAAAGTCTTTCGTGGAAAAATCGAATATTTCCGTATTTAACGAAATCAATAATTGATATCACCAAGGTCGCCACAAATACATAAACAAAAACTTGCATGGAAAACATAAAGGAGAGTGAGAGCACCAGCGATAGAAGAAATACTCTGCGCCAGGATGTATTCTCGATAGCTAACCAATCTCGAATGAGTAATCCGATGTATGGCAGAAGAATGAGGGTAACCACAGTGCCTAGGCGCCCAGAATTTATACTGGCGATGGCAACCGGCGAAATCGCATAGAGGAAACTTGCTGTAACTCGCAACCAATTATGAGGAGTGAGTTTAGAAAAAAGTCTGAAACTTGCAAGCATAAAAATTAGTGGTGCAAAGAAAAATAAGAATGAAATAAACAAACTCGCTTTGCCGAAGAAAATTGTTGAACCAAGTGCAACGATAGCCACCCAAGCAGGTGCCCCTTGGTCGGTACCCATTCCAATCTGATGCCACGATTCGAAATACATTCTCCATAAATCTCTGGCTCCTTCTGGAGTCTGCACCAGTGCACCACCAACAAGAGAGCCGTACCTGTGTCGAGACCAAATTGCAATTAAAATTAAGATTGCAAAACCTGCAAGCGCCTTTGGCTGTTTAAATATTGTCCACCATCTGCCAGTCGTAGCCGGAGTTAATAAATCTTCATCTTCATTGAGAGGATCAAGCACTTTGCTTTCTTCTGAAACGCTCGGTAAAACAGTGCTACGAATTGAATCAAAGAGTCTCTCTATTGCTGCTCTTAATTGGTGGCGGCGATGTGGAATATACTCTTTAACAACTCGAGCTGAAAGTAATCGATGAGTTTTTCTAAATTTACGTGCATTTGCGAGTTCTCGAGGATGAATCACGAGAGTTGCAAGAGCTAAAAGTTCATCACTGGCATATCCAGGAAGTTTTGCAAGTAAATATCCGATAGCACGCGCGGTTGCTGAACTTAGTAATTGAAGCACAACCCAGGGCAACATCCACCATGATGAATTAACCAGCAATACGTAAGCCGCATTTCGACGATCAAGTAACAATGGTCGATGCAAGAACGCTTCTTTTACATCCGCAGAACGTCGCTCTGAAGCGGCGGCTTGTGCGTGAAAACCTTTTGCTTCGCTCACCGCAATAACAGAGTGCCCAGCAACTCTTGCACGCCAACCAAAATCAACATCATCTCGAAAGAGTGAAAGATTGGGATCAAAACCACCAAGTTCAACGAAAATATCGCGACGCACAAGTGCACCAGCAGTACTCACAGCAAGCACATCTCGAACGCCATCGTGCTGACCTTGGTCATATTCGTGCGGTTCTAGACCTGTCCAGCGAGCGCCATCGGATGCGATGCTCACTCCAACTTCAAGTAAATGTGACTTGTCATGCCAACCTAATAATTTTGGACCAGCCATAATTGCTTGAGGTTTTTCTTCAAGTGCTTCAAGTAGTTTTTTTAATGCATCAGCATGCATTGCGCAGTCGTCATGCAGGATCCAAAGCCATTCATTTTCTGGTGCTGTTGGTGCTGGCAATGTTTGTATTGCTGCCCAAATTGCATCACCAAAACCTGATTCACGATCTAATGTAAGCGTCGGAATTTTTGCACCTTTAAGAAGTGCAGCCGATGAATCAGTTGAACCGGTATCAACTGCGAGAATTTGATCTACAACACGCTTTTGCGAAGTCAGTGATGCAACGACTTGTGGCAACCAAAGCGCACCGTCATGTACAACAAGTATTGCTGTGACGTGACGTAAATCTTCTGCGGCTTTTACAGCCATAAGGTGAACCTGCTTTTCGCTCGAGAACCTTTGCTGCGATTAAGCAGGACGGCGCTTTAGGCGGCGGCGTTCGCGTTCTGAAAGTCCGCCCCAAATTCCGAAACGTTCATCGTGTGCAAGTGCATATTCCAAACATTGTGAACGCACATCACATGAAAGACAGACTCGCTTTGCTTCACGAGTTGATCCGCCTTTTTCAGGAAAGAAAGCTTCTGGATCTGTCTGTGCGCATAGAGCGCGTTCTTGCCACGACAACTCAACGCTCTCACCTGAGATGAGTTGAATAATTGGGCCTGAGCTGAGTGAGGAAGTTTGAGAGGAAGTAGGTGCCTGCTTCTGTGAATCTTGTGGGCGAATCGGCATGTTGTCGATGCTCCTTGTAATTCATCGGCGTCATCCCTTGTGGATGTGGCCTACTAAAGGTGAATTACACGCTTGTAATCCCTGTAAGTCAAGTCGGAGAGAGCGCTTATTGAGCATGAAATTAGCCAATTTGAGCCGTATTTCAGAGATTCAGGGGTGAAATCAACTCATTTGAATAGTAACTATCAACAATTTTAGAGTTAGCAGCAATAAGTGATCCCGGCGCGATAAAGCTATTTCGTATCTCCGATCCCTTTCCTATATCAGCGCCAGCGGAAATTATGCTGCCGCTTATCAATACGTTCTCACGAACTGTGCAGTCCTGGCCAACACTGCTTCCATCTTGCAATACTGCAGATGCTTCGACTTTTGAAGTTGGGTGAACTTTGAACTCACCTCCGACGAGATGTTTTGAGCCAGCTAAAAGTGCCCGTGGCGTACCAATGTCTAACCAATAAGAATCTTCAACATAGCCATAAATTTTCTTACCCGCTGCAACGAGGGCTGGGAAAACATCACGTTCTACGCTCACAACGGTATTTGCAGCAATTGCGTCGATCACAGATGGGTGAAAAACGTAAGAGCCTGCATTAATTGTATTTGTTATTGGGTTATCCATTTTTTCCAAAAATGCAGTAACGCGTCCATTTTCATCGACTGGCACGCATCCGTATGCACGCGCATCATCGACATGCGTCAAGTGCAAAGTGACATCTGCATTATGTGCGACATGCTCTTGAATTTGTTTTGAAAGGTTATGCGAACTGAGTACATCACCGTTGAAGATAACAATTGGTTCGTCTGAACTTGCCGAAAGATTCAGAACTTCTGCTGCATTTTTGATAGCTCCACCAGTACCGAGAGGGGTCTGTTCCACTGCATAACGAATATCTAATCCCCATTGTGAACCATCGCCAAAATAAGGTGTGAAAACCTCCGACAAATAAGATGTTGCTAAAACAATTGTTGTTACACCAGCTTTTTTCGCAGTAATCAATTGATGTTCTGTAACTGGCAATCCGGCCAGTGGAAGCATGGGCTTAGGTGTATCACGTGTTAATGGCATGAGTCGGGTGCCCATTCCACCTACCAACAAAATACCGACCGTCATTTATTAAGCCTTTGACGCTGTAATTCGATTAACTGCATCGGCAATTGCTTCATCTGTTGCAGTCATTGCTATGCGCACGTGCTCGCCACCATCTGGACCGTAGAAAATTCCCGGTGTAACTAAAATTCCAAGTTTTGCGAGAGCTTCAACTGATTTCCAGGAGTCTTCTCCCCGCGTGCACCAAATGTAGAGTCCTGCATCGGAAAAATCGATGGTGAATCCAATCGACTCAAGAGCCGGAATCAACTGTTGCCTACGCTTGTTATATCGATCGCGCTGAATGGCAACGTGCTTGTCGTCGCTGAGAGCTGCGATCATCGCGTGTTGTATTGGAAGTGGAACCATCATGCCAGCGTGCTTTCTGATCTCAAGTATCTTCTTAATTAAGGCAGAGTCACCAATTACAAAGGCGCCCCTGTATCCCGCCATAGATGAGCGTTTTGATAGGGAGTGCACAGCCAAAATATTTGAATTCTGACCCTGCGTGAATTTCAAAATTGATTGTGGCTCTACCGTGTTACCAAACTCTAAATAACATTCATCACTGATTACTGCGGTTTTATGGGTACGAGAATATTTAATTGCCGACTTGAGTTCAGACTCTGAATGCACGCGACCAGTTGGATTAGAAGGTGAATTAATCCATGCTAAATCTGATTCAGGCCATGAGTCAGCATCGAGATCTACTGCAATAGGTTCTGCACCGGCAATTATTGCTCCAACGTTGTAAGTTGGGTAGGCAACTTTAGGAAAAAGAACTTTTTTTGATTCCAGGAAAGTTGGTAGCCATGCCACAAACTCTTTTGAGCCAATTAATGGCAAGACATCAAAATCTCCTGTTGCGCCAAGTCGATCTGTAGCCCATTTTCTTATTGCCTCGCGTAATTGTGGAGTACCTGCAGTTAATGGATAACTCGGTGAATTTGAATTCGCGGCTAAAGTTTTTTGAACAATCTCAGGAGTTGAATCAACCGGCGTTCCTTGAGATAAATCAATAATTCCCGACGGATGTTTACGCGCTAGATCTCCAAAGGGAGCTAATGCATCCCACGGAAAATCTGGAAGTTTCAGTGCACGCGCCTTTACTCGCTCTTTGCTGGAGCAGAAATTACATCGGCATGATCTTTATTTGTCGGACCAACTTTTGCCGCTCCCCCGGGTGAACCTAATTCGACGAAGAATTCGCTATTAACTTTTTGGAAATCTTTCCATGGACCAGGCACATCATCTTCATAATAAATTGCTTCAACAGGACATACTGGCTCGCAGGCTCCGCAGTCGACGCATTCATCGGGTTGGATGTACAACATGCGATTACCTTCGTAGATGCAGTCCACTGGACACTCTTCAATACAGGATTTGTCCTTCACATCGATACATGGTTGGGCAATCACATAGGTCACGAGAAAAGCCTCCTTGAAACTCTTATTCTGTGGCTTCAGTAGCCATTTCTATAGCGCGATTGTAATGCGAAGCCCCAGTACCTCGCGACTTCGGCGTGGGCGATTATCGTTACACCTATGAAAGCCCCTATCGGTGCGCGAGTCAGTATTCGCTTCCATGATCCCGAAGGTGGTTTCCGCGACCTTGTTGGACATTTAGAGTCCGAAAATTCTCTTCGCAATCGCCATGGAGAGCTTATTGAATTTGATGTTAACAAAATTGCACTCTATAAAATCATTGAAGAAAAAATACATCCGGCAGGTCACGGAGCGCCCTTGTCCATACGCATTCAAGAGTTAGAGCGTGTATTGACCACAACCTGGCCGCCATCAAAACAAGAATTCTTTGGAAAGTGGTTGTTGCGCACTTCAGGAAAATTCACGATGCGAGCAAATTCTGTATTGCCGAGCGGAAAATCACCATACGGTGAACCACCAATGGATATTGATGCAGCGATTTCACACGTAATTGAACATTATGAAAAAGATGGACTTGTGCCGACATTTGCAATTCCCCTTCCAACATATGAAGAGCTAGATTCAAAACTCTTTGACCAAGGGTGGATTGAAAAAGTTCGTGCTCATGTGATGGTGGCAGATATCGCAGCACCTGTTCTGAATAATTCAAATTATCGAGTGGTCGTTTCCGATGACTTTGATGATTCGTGGTTAGCGTTACAAGAAGATCATGGAGTGGCCGAACTTATGCGAGCTTATCCGGCTCTCTATGCTTCTGTATTTGAAGAGAAGA
This sequence comes from Actinomycetota bacterium, assembly GCA_010032875.1. Lineage (GTDB taxonomy): Bacteria > Actinomycetota > Actinomycetes > Nanopelagicales > Nanopelagicaceae > Planktophila. The sequence goes on from RGSB01000003.1 coordinate 12,826, forward strand.
AATTAATTGGTGTTGGACGAACTGCTCATGCAGATGGTTGGAGCGCGCTTTCGAGAGTTTTTGTTCACCCGGATTATCGAGGTCAAGGTGTCAGCAAGTTAATCGTTAATGCGCTCCTAAAGAGTTCACTTGACGCTGGGATTAAGAAATCTGTATTACAAGTTGATTCAAAAAATTCAACCGCAATTAACCTCTATACATCACTTGGTTTTGATTTTCACCACGAATATGTCTATCGCAGCTATCAAAAAACTCTTCAGTTGCTCTCGGAAGGATGCTGCTGATGGTCCTATCTATTTACGACACTTTCTCTCGCACGCCTAGTGAGATTACATCGCATTCCGGAATGGTCACTATGTATTGCTGTGGCCCCACGGTTTATCGAGATGCCCACGTTGGTAATTTAAGAACCTTTCTCCTTAGTGACTTGATTGCTCGCACAATTAAATTAAGTGGACTTTCAGTTGAAATGATTCAAAATATTACAGATGTCGGCCATATGTCCGATGATTTTCAAGAAGACAAAATGCTTGAGCAATCAAAGAGAGAAAAAATTGATCCTTTTGAGATTGCTCGAAAGTATGAAGAGCGTTTTCATCAGGATCTTGCAAATCTAAACATCATTCCAGCTCAAAAATATCCACGAGCCAGCGAATCTATCCAACTGATGCACAAAATGATTTCTGCGTTAATTGATAAAGGTGCGGCATATGTTGGCGATGATCGCTGTGTTTATTTTGATGCGCAATCCTTTGCAGGGTACGGACAGATAAGTGGAAATCGACTTGATGCACTCAAACCTGGTCACCGATATGAATACGTAGAAGATGGTGCCAAGAAATTTCATGCCGATTGGGCGCTTTGGAAAGCTGCAGGTAATCGAAAAGAGATGATCTGGGATTCACCGTGGGGTCCAGGATTTCCTGGCTGGCATATTGAATGTTCAGCTATGTCTTTGGAATTTCTGCATGGCCACGTCAATGTCCACGTCGGTGGAATAGATTTACGTTTCCCGCACCACGAAAATGAACGTGCGCAATCTAATTCAATTACAGGCGTTGAGAGTGTTGATCTCTGGGTTCATGGCGAACATCTTTTGTTTGAAGGCCGGAAAATGTCAAAGAGTGCCGGAAACGTAGTTCTACTTGATGATGTCATTGCTAAAGGTTTTGACCCACTAGCTCTGCGACTATGTTTTCTAGAAAATCGTTACAGATCACAAATGGATCTATCTTGGCAATCAATTTCAGCAGCTCATGAAACTATTAAGCGATGGCGTAATAAAGTTGCTACCTGGGGCGATGCTTCAGCAATCACTACTGATTCAACCATTCTTACTTTCCTTGAAAATGACTTAGATACTCCACGAGTGATCACTTATTTACGAAGCATTGAAAAAGATTCGAATATTAGTAATGCCCAGAAGTTGAATGCCTTTAATTTTGCTGATCAAGTTTTAGGTCTCGATCTGACGCGTGCACCTGAAGAACGAGAGCTGAGTGCTGAATTAAAGGAGCTTTTGCATCAGCGTGACGCAGCAAGAACCGCTAAAAACTGGGAGCGAAGTGATGAGTTGCGATCGATACTTGAAAGTGCAGGATTAGAGATTTCAGATTCATCTTCGGGACAGAGTTGGAGTTGGCGTTAATTAAGCTGGCAGTGCTGTAACAATAAAGAGTGCGATAAAGCCAAGAAAAACTAGTGCTGTCCCTTCGGAGTTTCCCTGTACCAAAAGTTCATTACCAACTCCGAAGCTGGAAGCTCTCCAAAGAATTAGTATCCAAGCGATTGAAGCAATTAATTTATAAGAACGGGATCCGTAGTGGCGACCAATGGCCCAAATAGTGGAAGCCGAACCAAGTAAGGCGATAATTAAACCAACTGGTGGATAAAAAATATGTAATAAAACGGCCGCAATAGCCGTCAATACACCTAACGCTGCTGAATAAATAATTTTCATATCGGATTTACTCCAGCAAATAAATCTAACTCTCTTCCGTGAGAATCAAATGGTTCGCACTTATCACCATGGACCAGTGAGTAATACTCATGCCCCCACACTTGTTGTCCTAGATTATTTGACAAGGCAAAAAATGGTCCATCAAGTTCGATTTGTGTAGCGTGCGCAGCCATAGCTTTCATCTTTAAATCAACGTACTTCGTGCCATCAACCATTGCCGTTACGAGTGCGTCATCTTTTGCAAATGGCAGATCATCAACACTTTCTGCACCAAAGAAATCTGATCCAATTTCTTTCATCTTCGCAATGCCTTCGGCCAGGACAGACTTTGGCATAGCGTTCCAATAAATTTTTGAAATTTTCCATTGCGCTAGTTCACTTGCACGCATTGCTACTCGATGAGCTTGTATGTGATCCGGGTGCCCGTATCCCCCAATTTCGTCATATGTAATTAGTACATGGGGCTTAACTTCATTGATAACGGATACTAAGTGCGCTGCAGCCGAATCTAGATCGGCTTGCCAAAAAACATCGGGGCGATTATTGGGCTCAGTGCCCATCATTCCGCTATCTCGATACTTAACTGATCCGTTACCTAGAAATCTGAAATCCTTAACTCCTAACGCAATCATTGCATCTCTGAGTTCCGTTTCGCGATGCACTCCAAGTAAATCAGATTGCGAACTTGCAAGATGACTTAATTCTGAAACTAAAACTTCACCTTCTTCGCCACGTGTACAAGTTACGAGAGTTACTTCAGCCCCCAGAGCGGCATACATTGCCATGGTGGCTCCATTGTTGATGGTTTCATCATCAGGGTGAGCATGGACTAAAAGGAGGCGAAAACCTTTATAACTATCGCGCACTTAGTACACCGGCAGAGAAGTATCAATTTGCTTTGCCCATGCAACTACCCCGCCACTTACGTGAGTTGCATCTGCAAAACCTGCACTCTTGAGAATTGCTAAACACTCTGCAGATCTAACTCCTGATTTGCAGTGCAAAATAATTGGTTTATCTTGAGGCAAACCAGCGAGTGCGCTGCCATCAAGAAATCCTTGTTTTGGAATCAAAACTGAACCTGGGATTCTTACAATTTCAAACTCACTTGGCTCGCGAACATCGATAAGTAAGAAATTCTCTTTCTTATCTATTTTGCCCTTGAGTTCAGTCACGGAAATCGTTGAATCCTTAACTGCAACTTCGGCAGCATCGGATAGAACACCACAGAAAGCCTCATAATCTGGAAGTAGTGCACTTTGAGTTGGCTTTTCACTGCAGAGTGGGCACTTTGGATCTTTACGCACTTTGATTTTGCGATAAGACATTTCAAGTGCGTCATAAATCATTAATTGACCGATAAGTGGTTCGCCAATTCCAGTAAGTAACTTGATTGCCTCTGTTGTTTGAATTGATCCAATTGAGGCGCACAGAACTCCAAGAACGCCACCTTCTGCACAACTTGGAACCATGCCTGGTGGTGGTGGTTCAGGATAAAGACAGCGATAGCAAGGACCGTACTCAGCCCAAAAAACACTTGCCTGTCCATCAAAGCGATAAATCGAACCCCAAACATATGGCTTTTTCAAAAGTACACAGGCGTCGTTTACGAGATAGCGAGTAGCAAAATTATCTGTTCCGTCAACAATTAAGTCATACTGAGCAAATATTTCCATGACGTTATCAGTTTCCAGACGTACCTCATGAAGTACTACATTTACATTTGGATTAATCTCTGCAATTTTTTCTTTGGCCGACATCGCTTTACTTTTTCCGATGTCACTTTGACCATGAATAATTTGGCGCTGCAAATTCGATTCATCGACAGTATCAAATTCAACAATGCCTAATGTTCCGACTCCTGCTGCAGCTAAGTACATGAGTGCAGGTGATCCCAAGCCTCCAGCACCGACACAGAGAACTTTTGCATTCATCAGTCTTTGCTGACCCGCCATTGCAACATCAGGAATAATTAGATGACGGCTGTAGCGGCGAACTTCATCAACTGTGAGAGCCGGGCCTTTTTCAACTAATGGTGGGATATTCATAACCGTCCTGAGGGAGTGTGAGTATGAATGTATTCTGCCGTACTCATCAGAGCACTGCCAATTTGAAGGCTTTTGCCTCTACGATTAGCCGCAATGAGTACTTCAGCGAATTTTCGAGATAACAAGGCTCGCTTGCCCCGTGATGAACGTCGAGCACTCTTACTTTCTGCAGCCCTCGAAGTTTTTACCGCTGCTGGTTACCACTCCGCCGCGATGGATGAAATTGCAGATCGCGCCGGAGTAAGCAAACCAGTTTTGTATCAACACTTTCCATCGAAGCTAGAACTGTATTTAGCAGTTCTAGATCTTCATATTGATTCACTAGTTTTTGAAATTCAAAAAGCCATCTCTTCTACGCCTGATAATGCCAATCGTGTTCGTGCGACAGTTGATGCTTATTTTGGTTTTATTGAAAGTGATGGTGAAGCGTTTCGCTTACTCTTTGAAAGTGACATGAGCGTTGAACCTTCAGTAGCCGAAAGACTTGACCGAATGACATATGACTGCGCAGCTGCAGTCAGTGCGATTATTTCTCTAGACACCGGACTTCCCAAAGAAGTTGCAATGTTGCTAGGTGTAGGAATGATTGGATGTGCCCAAGTAACAGCACGACATTGGTTACAGCGCGACAGTAAACTCACTCGCCAACAGGCGGTTGATTTAGTTGAAAACCTCATGTGGCGCGGTATTTCAGGCTTTCCCAGCAAATAAGCTGGCAAACGTGCAAGGTATTTAATCGGTAGTATTAGCAACTATGACGACAAAGAAAAGCGATAGCGCTACAAAAGTTCAAGTTCGCATCACAGTATCCAATGTAACTTCAGATTTAAATTTTGAGAGCGCCCTTGGTGCTGCTGCAATTCAAAGTGCCGTGAATTCCGCTCTCAAATCTGGCGAAACCCTTACTCTTGAAGATATTCGTGGTCGCATAATTATGGTTCCTGCTGACAAAATTGGTTTTGTAGAAATTGGCGAACAAACCGATCGTCGCGTCGGTTTTGGCGCACAATAAGTGTCACTGACATTCGAAGAACTTCCACTTCGTCCCGAAACAAAGGCTGCTCTTAAGGAGCATGGTTTTGCATCACCATTTCCAATTCAAGAAATGGTTTTACCTATTGCACTTGCAGATGGGGATGTGATTGGCCAAGCAAAAACAGGAACGGGAAAAACTCTTGCTTTTGGTATTCCCTTAATTGAAAGAGTAATTGCTCCCAAAGACTCTGAGTGGCCAGGACTTGCGCACCAAGGTTTGCCCCAAGTTTTAGTTGTCGTACCCACTCGTGAGCTATGCATTCAAGTTGCAAAAGATATTGATGAGCTTGCAGGAAATCGCGGAATTAGAACTTTGGCAGTTTACGGTGGACGCGCTTTTGAGCCACAGATTGATTCGCTCAATGCTGGTATTGAAATTGTAGTTGGTACGCCCGGTCGACTCCTTGATCTCTATCGACAAGGCCAACTTAAACTTAAAGAAGTTTCTCGCTTAGTGCTGGATGAAGCTGATGAAATGTTGGATTTAGGATTCTTGCCCGATGTAGAAAAAATATTTACAAGCACGCCAAAGCGAACCCAAACAATGCTTTTCTCCGCGACAATGCCTGGAGATATCCTCAGCCTTGCTCGACGTTTTATGAATCAGCCAATTCATATTCGCACACAAGATAATGAAGATGAAGGCGCAGTCGTTTCAAAGATTGAGCAACACGTCTACCGAGCTCACGCCATGGACAAAATAGAAATGCTTGCAAGAATTCTGCAGGCAGATGGGCGCGGTCCAACAATTGTTTTTTGTCGAACAAAGCGCACGTGTCAAAAGACAGCTGATGACTTGCTCGAGCGCGGATTTAGATCAGCGACAATTCATGGTGACCTTGCACAAAATTCACGTGAAAAAGCACTCAATGACTTCAAAGCAGGTAAAACCGATGTGCTTGTGGCAACAGATGTTGCCGCGCGTGGAATTGATATCGATGGAATTACTCACGTGATTAATTACCAATGCCCGGAGGATGAAAAAACTTACGTCCACAGAATTGGACGCACTGCTCGCGCTGGTGCGCATGGAATCGCAGTAACTTTTGTGGACTGGGATGAAATGGCGCGTTGGAAAATGATTGATACCGCACTCAATCTCGGTTTACCCGAACCAGAAGAAACTTATTCATCGTCGGAACATCTCTATGAAGTGATGAAAATTCCTGCTGGCTCAACTGGACGAATGGTGAAGGCAAAACCAGTAAAGGTCGAAAGTATTTCTAAGCCGGAGCGAACTACTGAAAAACGAGCACGTACACGAACCAAAAAATTTAAAAATGATTAAGCTCTTCAAGAATACTGTAAGCGGCTTCACGATATGCCTCAGCAAATTCTGAATTCTTATCAGTAGACAGGGCGCTACGCTTTTGAATAAGAGCGACATCTAAGCCTGTTGAGAGCGGGATAAGCGCATCAACGACTTTGGCAGATTCAAAGTGCGATGCTTTTGAGAGATCAAACCCATCAGTAGGAAGAATAAATTTTCTAGCCTTTGATTCAATTCGATTCGTTGAGATGCCACCGCGCACGCTGTGAATTGACGCACCAACTGGGATGACCACAGCATCAGCGGCATGAAAAGCCATTGCCAATCTCGGATCAATTGTTGATGGCGTATCAACAATTACTACATCAAATTTTTGTGCTGATGAAGTTAAGAATGTCTTCAGTGAATCAGGCTGGGTTAAAGCACTCAAGCGAGAATCTGAACCTACAAAATCAAATCTTTCATCTGTTGTTATGTCATTGCTTGAGGTCAAAACTGAACCATTAAACATCTCAAAAATCGTTTCTCTAGATCTTTCAAAACCTAAATTAAACGTTAAATCTGCACGTGGGTCTAAATCAATTAAGAGAACTTTTTTGCCATACTCAACCATCGCTACTGCAAGTGAATGTGCAGCTGTAGTTTTTTGAGTTCCACCTGCGATATTTGCAAGGACAATAACTGATGTCATGAGGCAATCCCCCAGCGAATGCGAGCTTCTTTGAGTATTGGCGGCTGAAAAATATTTTCAGGCAATAACTTCAGTGTTGTGCGAGTTGCTACAAGTGCCGCATTTGTTACTACATCATGTCCTGGCAAAGTTGGAATTGCATAGAGTTTGCGGGCCCATTGTGGAAGTGCTGCAGTTGCAAGTGCGCTCAGTGATGCCCATGCTGGAGCAGCTGGTGTTGCAAATCGAATTGCCGTCGGCATTGGTGGCACAGCTAGAAAAAGTGCTGCGCGCTTTGCGTCATCGCTTGCATGTAATTCAGGAGCAATGTTTTCAAAATATAAAACAAGTTCTTGCATATTTTTAGGAACAGAATCAGTCTTAATGCCAACTAATTCAGCAAATGTGACCATCTCAAGTACATACTGATCCAAGTCTTGTGGGCTTAAAGCTAAACCTGAGCGAAGTGCAACATCAACAAATGAGTCGACAAGGGCCATGTGTACCCAGAGAAGCAGATGTGGATCATCTAATCCTAATTTGGTGTGAACTGAACGAACTCGCGCTGCAAGTGCCTCTGCATCTTTGCGTGGAGCAAAACTTAAAGTTGAAACATAATCGCCTGTTCGTTGCAATCTTCCCCAAGCATCTTCACGAAAATTTGAGTTCTTAGCGACGCCATCCATCGCGACAGGATGAAGTGCTTGTTGCAAAAGTGCTCTGATTCCGCCAACAACCATCGATGGATCACTATGAACTTTCCAGACAACACTTTCTGGAGAATAAAGACCAAGATCTGGGGTCATGCAGAAGTGAATGCCTTTATCGCATCGGCAATCATTTGAATTGCAATAGCTGCTAGTAACAGACCTGCAATGCTTGCAACGAGATTTACACCTGTATCTTTAATTACTTTCAAAATTGTTGTAGAAGCCATCAAAGTGATTGCAATCGCAAGGTGTACAGCTATTACTGCAATAGCTAAGCCAATTCCCTGACCGATATTTTCGATTTTCTGAACATAGATCATAGTTGCAACTATCGCTCCCGGACCTGCGAGCAAAGGAGTGCCAAGTGGAACCAGTGCGATGTTATTTGACTTCTTATTCTCAGATCCCGGACGTCCACCCATCAATAATTCAAGTGAAACGATTAGCAATAAAAGTCCACCAGCGGCTTGTAAGGATTCCAGTGAAATATTTAAATAAGAAAGGACCAATCGACCAAAGAGTGCAAAAGATGTTATAACAACTAGTGAAACTGCGGCGGCTTGCCAAGCAAGTCTCCGCCGAGTTGCAGGTGACTTATCTGAAACTAGTCCAAGAAAAATAGGCGTTGCACCAGGTGGATCCATGATGACAAATAAAGTAACGAATGCTTGCAGCGCAAAAGTTATGGCAGTTACTTCACCAAGATTCATAATTGAATCACCCTTCGCTGATTAGCCTCTGACTCAAGGCGCTCCCATTCTGCCTGATTCGTATGGTTTTCGCCTAATGAATTCAGTTTTCCTGTGCCGTGGTAATCACTAGCACCCGTTATGACTAGATCTAATTCGCGAGCAATACTTGCCAACAAGTTACGTTCTTCATTGTTATGGTCACGATGATTAACTTCTATGCCATTTAGTCCTGCATTTTTTAATGGCAAAAAATCTTGCGCCGAAAGTACTTGTCCCCGATGAGATGCGAACGGATGTGCAATAACTGCAACTCCCCCTGCGGCTCGAATCATTGATATTGCTTCTTCTGGTGTTGGAGCCATGTGAGCTACGTAGTATGGAGAATTGTTATGAAGTAAATCTGAAAATGCCTCATCTCGAGAAGATACGACACCATTTTTTACAAGCGCATCGGCAATATGTGGTCTTCCAAGCGTTGCCCCGGTTGGCTTAACAGATTCGACATCTTCCATCGAAATTTTTATCCCACTTGCGTTGAGTAACTCAATCATTTTGTGCGCACGAGGAATGCGGCCATCTCGCGTATTTTCTAGCATGTTTTGCATCGCTAGATTTTTGCCATCAAAGAGTAACCCCAGCATATGGACGCTAATTCCATCATTTGTTAAACATGAAATCTCTGCACCTAACACAAGTGATAAGTTTGAGCGCAATGCATCTTGTGCATTTTGCCATCCAGATGTTGTGTCGTGATCTGTAATTGCTAAGACTGATATGCCTTCGGCTAAAGCTTTGTTTACAAGTTGAATAGGAGTATCTGTTCCGTCGCTGCAATTTGTATGAGTATGTAAATCAATCATGGTGCGAGTTCGCCTTGTGGAGTTCGCGTCCGTAGAACAACCAGCGCACAGCCCGTAAGAATTAAAATTATGCCTGGCAAAATTCCAATTGGAGGTCGCTGATCAAGCCACCAAATTGCAAGAACTGAGCTCACGGGGACTTCAAAGAAAATAATTAGAGATACGACGGCAGGTGAAACTCGCTTAAGTGCCGAGTTAAACATCGTGTGGCCAAGGATTTGAGCACCCACAATTAATCCCAACACAATCCACCACTGATTTGCCGTGAAATTCCAAAAATTAAATCCGCCCAGGACAACGAATGGAATAGCAGTAATTGCACATACAAAATAACAAATAGTTGTGTATGAGGTTGTCTCTAAGGTTTTTTGCGCTTTCGAACCTGCCATCATGTACATGGCAGCAAGCGCAGCAGAAATAATCGCTGCTAAATCTCCCATAAAGGCTCTCAATGAAATTGTTAGATCAACTCCTGAGATGAGAATTACTCCTGAAAAACTTACAACCATTCCAAGCCAGGCTCGAGAAGGTATGTGCCCTCCAGTTATTCTCACGAATAAGGCTGCAAAAATTGGTTGCAGCGCAACAAGCGCGGTGCCTGCAGCAACAGTTGTGAGCCGCATTGCTAAGAAAAATCCTATGAAATGTATGGACAAAATAATTCCTGCGAGAACTGCCCAGCCCATACCCTCACGATTTTTTCGATGACGCCATGCAAATGGGGCGGTGACAATTGCTCCACCAAGATTTCGCCAGAAAATTAGTGTTGGAATCGGCATTGCACTCATTGCAATAAGCGGACCAGATGTACCGATTCCGAGAATTCCAATGCCGAGACGAATTAAATCGCTCTTTCCTGGCATAGCCGTATGACTATGTATGAGTGATTTATCCGCAGACATAGGGCAAAAGTATCTTTTCCGCGCAATTTAAGCGAAAGCATGGGGGTGTATTGAGACGTTACCCTTATCCCATGAGCGGAAACTTGATTAATCGAGTATTTCTCGCCCGTCTTGCAGGTACCGCGGTCTTTGATCCAAATGGTGATCCTGTAGGAAAGGTGCGAGATGCACTCGCGACCCTTCGTGCAAATAATCAACCACCAAGAATTTTGGGACTTATCGTTGAAGTACCGCTTCGTCGTCGTGTCTTTGTACCAATTACACGTGTTAATTCAATTGAAAGCGGAGCGGTTGTAATTACTGGTTTGTTAAACATGCGTCGATTTGAATCGCGGACCGGTGAAGTACTTGTGCTTGGTGAAATGCTTGACCGCTCTATTTCGCTAGTCGAAACAGGGGAAAAAGTTGTTGTTGAAGATATGGGCATGGAGCAAAATCGAAGTGGCGATTGGTTAATTACTCGCGTTCACATTATGCGACGTGGAACTGGACTTCGCCGCAAAGGAGCAACATCAACTGTTCTCTGGGAAGAGATAACTGGTTTTTCAACTTCAGAACATAATCAAGGTGTTGCAAATTTACTCTCAACTTTAAGCACACTTCGTGCAGCCGACTTAGCTTCGGTTATGCATGATCTTGCTCCAAAGCGTCGTGTTGAAGTCGCTCGAGCACTCAATGACGAACGACTCGCTGATGTACTTGAAGAGATGGATGAAGCCGAGCGCGTTGAATTGTTAGCAGAATTAGAAGGCGAACGAGCAGCAGATGTACTTGGTGAAATGGATCCTGATGATGCTGCCGACTTATTACGCGAAGTTGGACAAGAAAGAGCGCAAGCGCTTCTTGAATTAATGGAGCCAGAAGATGCAGAAGATGTTCGCCGATTGATGAATTACGAAGATTACACAGCCGGTGGCATGATGACGACAGAACCAATCGTGATGACTGCAGATAACACTGTTGCTGAAGCACTTGCTGCAGTTCGCCAAAGTGAGATTTCTCCGGCACTTGCATCCCAAGTTTTTATCTGCCGCGCACCACTTGAAACTCCTACCGGACGATTTATTGGAATTGCTCACTATCAACGTTTACTTCGCGAAGCTCCATCTACCTTACTGGGATCGATGGTTGATACAGATACTCAAGGATTAAATCCTCAAGCATCTTTGAATGAAGTTTCGTCATACTTAGCTAGCTATAACTTGCTATCTGTCCCCGTAATTGACGCGAATGAACGACTATTAGGCGCTGTCACGGTCGATGACGTACTCGACCACTTGTTGCCAGAAAACTGGCGACACGATCATCGAGATATTTCAAAGACTGCCGGGGTTCTAGAACAGCAAGAACTATTAGATACACAAGAAAGCGAGGGTTAACATGGCACGCAATAATGGTTTAGATACTCCTCGCGAAACTCGTCGCTCACTACGCCCAAATTTCGATCCAGAAGCATTTGGACGTTTATCGGAACGCTTTGCACGTTTCCTAGGAACAGCTGGCTTCTTGGTTTACATGACAGTTTTTGTTCTCAGTTGGGTACTTTGGAATGCATTCGCACCCGTAGATCTTCGATTTGATGATTACCCATTTATTTTTCTGACGCTTATTTTGTCTTTGCAAGCTTCTTACGCTGCGCCACTAATTCTGCTTGCGCAAAATCGCCAAGCTGACCGCGATCGTATTCAAGTGAGTGAAGATCGTGCTCGTAATGAACGCTCTATTGCCGATACCGAATACTTAACTCGTGAATTAGCGAGCCTTCGAAATGCTCTGGGTGAAGTAGCAACACGTGATTTCTTACGTAACGAACTTAGGGACATGCTTGAGGAGGTTCTTGTTGAGTTACGTGGAAAGTCCAAGCCTGACGCCGAGAAGTGATTTCTTTCTCACAACTAACTGATCAACAATTGCGTTAACTGATTGAGCAGCTGCACTATCTGGGAATTGAACGACGACAGGTGCGCCATTATCTCCACCAGTACGTAAATCTGGGCTAAACGGAATTTTTCCGAGTAGTGGTACATCAATGCCTGCTAATTCTGAAAGTCGCCTTGCTGTCTCTTCACCACCACCAGAACCAAATAAAGAAATTAATTCGTTGCAGTGTGGGCAAGGAAAATCTGACATGTTTTCGATAACGCCGACTAGATGCTGCCTTATTTGATGGGCAATGCGTCCCGCTCTTTCGGCAACTTCTGCTGCAGCAACTTGCGGTGTCGTCACAACAAGTATTTCTGATGCAGGAATAAGTTGTCCCAACGATATTGCTAGATCGCCAGTTCCTGGCGGCAAGTCAATGAGTAACAAATCCAAATCGCCCCAATACGCATCTGAAAGCAACTGCTCTAAAACTTTATGTAGCAACGGGCCTCGGTAAGCCACTGCATCTGATCGTTCGGGCTTGAACATCTCCATGGAAACAACTTTTACTCCGTAAGACTCAAGTGGAATAAACATCTGGTCGATTGCTGTTGGTCGTTGCCCGATTAAACCCATTAAACGTGGAACAGAGTGACCGTACACATCTGCATCCAAAATTCCTACACGTAATCCCTTTTGGGCAGCAGCTACAGCTAAATTAACTGTGAGGGAAGATTTTCCAACTCCACCTTTACCTGATGCGATTCCGATGACTCGAGTAAGTGACTCTGGTTGGGCGAATGGAATTATTTTTTCTCGACCATTTCGTAATAATGATTTCAATGTGCCGCGCTGCTCTTCGTTCATCACACCGAAAGAAATTTCAACTGATGTAATAGTTTCTACAGCCATCACCGCTTTTGTGATGTCTGTGCGCAAGCGATCTTGCATAGGACAACCAGAAATTGTGAGCAAAATCTTTAAACGTGCGACTCCACTTTCTGCCTGTACGGATTCAACCATTCCTAAATCTGGAAGCGGACGATGAATCTCAGGGTCTTCTACCGTCGCTAGCGCCGCGTGAATCGATTCGATAACGGTCATAGTAAATCCGGATCAATCTTTGGTTGAGGAGCATTTCGAGGTTTCTCATCATCAAGAGCGCCAGCAAGTTGTTTCTTGATGAATGTTTTTGGGTTCAAATCAGATGGTTGTAAATCTTCAAACCCTGGCCCAAGATTTTCGCGAAGCTCAGTTGTTGCCGTGTTGGCCATATTCTTAACCTTCTTAAGAAACTTTGCAGCATCTGAAGAAAACTTTGGCAATCGCTCTGGTCCAACAAAAAATATTGCAAGGATTGCTAAGCCAATGAATTCACCTGGACCAATACCGAAAATCATGTTTTAAGCCTAGTGCTTACCGTGAATTAGTTCTTGCCGGCAACAAGAGTGATAGTTGTAGTCCGCGTACTGCTTCCACGCTTAAACTTAACTTCAACTCGGTCGCCAATATTTTTAGCTCGAATAGCCACTATAAGTTCATCGGGAGTGTTGATTGCTTTCCCAGCAAATTCAATAATCAAATCACCAGGTTTGATTCCCGCTTTTTGTGCAGGACCACCAGGAAGGATTGCTCCATCAGCTGTAGTTATTTTGGCACCAGGACCTGCAAAACTCATATCAATAGAAACACCAATTACTGGATACGACGCCTTTCCAGTTGTAATTAATTGGTTGGCTGTCTTTCTTGCTTGATTAATTGGAATTGCAAAACCTAAACCAATTGAACCTGCTTGAGAATTTGAAGATCCGCTAAGGGTTGCAATGGCAGAGTTCACTCCTATGACTGCACCTGTTGTGTTGATGAGTGGTCCACCTGAATTACCAGGATTAATTGCCGCATCTGTCTGTAACGCATTAATGAATGAGCTTTCACCTGCAGATCCACCTGCAGTTACGGCTCGATCTTTAGCGCTAATAATTCCTAAAGTGACAGTTCCGGTTAATCCAAGTGGTGAACCGACAGCAATAACTGAATCCCCCACTGCAACTTTGTCACTGTCACCAAATTGAAGGGCAGGTAATCCAGTTGCAAGAATTTTAAGTACAGCTAAATCATAAGATGCATCTCGACCAACAATTGTGCTTTCAAACTCCTCACCATTATTGAGAGTTACAATAATCTTGGCCTTTGCAAGTGCTGCTTCTTCAACAACGTGGTTATTTGTCAGAATAAAGCCAGAACTATCAATAATAAATCCAGAACCTGAGCTTCCCGCTTCTGTCGTGATTGAAACAACTGACGGAAGCACTCGATTAGCTAATCCCGCTACTGAATCTGGTTTGCGCTCAACTGAATTTGAAGCAGTTACCAAATTAGCTTTCCCGCCAAAAAATCCACCGGATGCATTTACGCCCAGGGCTCCACCAACAATTCCGGCAATGATTGCCAAAATTACAACAGCGCCTGGTGTAACACCTCTGGTGGAGCGTGGAAAATCTTGAGAGTTCCACCATGGTGCATCAGTGTGCACTTTGGATTTACGGGAACGAAACTTCATGGTGCCTATCTTGCTACAACTTAGTTGCGATTAACAAACCATCACCAACGGTGATGAGTGTGCTCACCCAAAGATCTGTGGCAGCTTTCACGGATTTACCTGCTTCACGCAGAGCAATTGTTTTTGGATCCCGTTGCGAAGGATCGCTCACTTTGCCACCGCCAAAAAATCCGTCAATAACCATCACTCCACCACTTCGCAATATTCGATGCGCTTCATCAATCGTGTAAGTCAGATCTTCTGGATTGTGGCGCAGAACAACTAAGTCATATGCGCGGTCAGTTAATTTAGTCATCACATCCATAATGGAATTTGTGATGAGTCGATAACGCGGTGGAGCTATGTCTGCATCTTGCATTGCAATTCGGGCAATACGAGAATGCTCAGTTTCATCATCAATTGAAGTAAGAGTTCCGCTTGAAATCATTCCACTTAAGATCCAGAGACTTCCGACTCCGGAACCAGTTCCGACTTCAACTACGGATTGTGCAGAAAGTTGATGCGCAAGTGCACGAAGGTATGCCCCAACTCCTGTCGTCGCATCATTAGCGCCAACTTCTACGCCGCGAGCACGAGCACGAATTTGAAATTCATCTTCAGTGATGAAATTTTCAGCATATGTGTGTGGATCTATTCTCATCATAAACTCATAATCCAATCAATTAAGACTCGAACTCCGAAGCCTGTTCCACCTTTAGGAGATTCTCCTGCGTCGTTTTCGCTACGTGCAGTTCCGGCAACATCTAGATGAACCCATTTTCTTTGTCCTGTGAATTTCTCAAGAAATAACGCAGCAGTAACTGATCCTGCAGAATAGTCGCCTTTATCTGCTGTGTGATTAAAATCTGCGATATCGCTATCAAGTGAATCTTGATACTCATCAATCAATGGCATTGGCCATAATCGATCACCGGAAGATTCACCGGCCGCAAAAAGTTGGGCCGCTAACTTTGAATCTCGCGTATACATGGCTCCGTATTGACGTCCAAGACCGAGAGTTGCCGATCCAGTAAGCGTTGCAATATCCAGCAAATAATCTGGATCAAGTTTTGCGTCTGCATATGCCAAACCATCGGCTAGAACTAATCGACCTTCAGCATCGGTATCTAGAACTTCTACAGTTGTTCCACCGTAATGCGTGATTACATCACTTGGTCTTTGAGATGTTCCAGAGAGTGCATTTTCAGCGCACATTAACAATGCCGTTACTTTCACACGTGGTTTCAAATCTGGCATCGCTCCAACAACGTTTAGAACTGCAGAAGCACCAGCCATGTCACTTTTCATAGCCATCATCAAGTCATATGGGCGCTTCAGTGAAACACCACCGGTGTCAAAAGTGATTCCTTTACCGACTAAGACGACGTGGGGAGTTTTGTTTCCATTTAACTTAGGTGTGTAAGAAATTTCAATGAATCTAGGACCTGGCTTGGGGGATGAATTACCAACAGCTCGTAACCCGCCAAATTGGGCAAGTTCTTTTCCAGCCAAGACTTTGATGGTCAACTTGCCTTCCTTCGCAATCTTCTGCGCTTGTTGAGCCATCCACAGTGGGTTCTTAATATTTGATGGAGTGTGAACTAAATCGCGAGCGCGGCAGACAGCAGTCGCAATAACTGTTGCTTGATCAATAATCTTTTCATTTTTACAAAAGATATTAAATGTTGGTTGATCACTCTTTGCATCACTTTTTAGTGTCCAGGTATACGAACCCAAAACCGTCGAAATTGCATGTGCTCGAAGATCATCTGGAGTGTTAGCCAAAAGAGTTGAAACCGTAATTTTTTTACCGCGCAATTTTCTGCCAAGACTTGCCGCAGCAAGTCGATGGGATTGAGTACTTTGATCACCAAGACCGATGACAAATACTCGATCTGATTTAGTTGCCTTTTGACTAATTGGAATTTCAAGAATTTCACCTGGCTTGCCAGCGGGTTGGAAAAATGCAATTTCATCGAGAAGATCAACTTCAAAGTATTTCTCGATTGACGCAATAACATCTACGGCGCCAACTAATTCGTAACCTGCTTCTTCAGATTTAACAAAACCAACTGCTATTGCATCCGCACTGACTATGTCTTCAATGCGTGAAGAGATGCTATTGAGTTGGGCGTAAGGCATAGCGCACAGGCTAACTAAAAAAAGATGAAATCCGCTCTATTTCTTAACGAGTGAAACTGCTGCATGTAATGCGGCGCTGAGGTTATTAGCTTCCTCAGCATTCATTTCAACTACGAGTCGACCGCCGCCTTCTAGAGGAATTCGCATCACTAATGAGCGAGCCTCCTTGGTGACCTCCATAGGACCATCACCAGTGCGGGGTTTCATAGCTGCCATCTGGGGACTCCTTAGGGAAGTGAATTGAAAAGCGTTCTGTAAGGGATAAGTATCTCGCATGTGGAGCAAATATATGAAATCGAAAAAAGGGGGCTTAAAGCCCCAGAATTTTGCTCAGGCGAGCCTTGCCCGTGGCTATAACTGCTGCAACCGAACGCTCCGGTACTCCCAATTTTTCAGCGATTTCACTCGGCGACAAGGATCGCAAGTAATGCATCACCAAAATAATTCTTTCTTCATCTGGGAGCGCGGCCAGAACTTCTGCCAAAGTTTTGGGTTCGCTCATATGTCTAAGTTTACTGTGAGAAGGGGCAACCTTTACCCGCACACAGGCAACTTATTGTGGGAGTTATCTAAGAGTTTGAGCAAATCTACGCAGAGAAATCCATACTCCAACGTACAGAGCAGGTTTAAGTATCAAAAATATTATTCGGGGTGCCCATATGATTTCTGACCAATTAAATTGAGAACTCTGATCACTTATCTCTATCACCTCAAAGCGACCTGTGCCTTTAATAATTTTTCCAGTGTGTAACACATCGCAAATATGTGGTGGTTGCCAATTTGTTACAACCATAGTGTCTAGGACGCCTAAGAAACTAAATCGTGGAAAAAATTTATGCAGGGGTCCAGTAAAGGCAGCAATTTCAGTACCGGGACCAGTTTCTATTTCTGAAGTTAACCAGACGGATGTTTGTAACATCCATTCACCTTGTCTTTCCCAATTTGTCATTTCATCCCAAGCACGTTGTGCACTGCAGGGTAAAGAAAGTGTTAGGGCAATACGGTTATCGGCCACCGCACACATCCAATGCTTGGTCAATTGTTGTGCACCAATGAAGAAGTTCGCGTTGTCCAGGTTTAACAAAACCTTCAACTTCCAGATGATCAATTAAAGTTTTAAGAGGATCGTACAAACCAAATGGATCCAATACGATTACCGGCTTTTGATGAAAATTTAAGAAACGACCTACCCAAATTTCAAATAATTCCTCAAGAGTTCCGAGTCCACCAGGAAGAGCAATAAAAGCATCTGCTAGCTCTTCAATTCTGCCTTTACGTTCGCGCATTGAGCCAACGATCTGAAGTTCATGGCTCTCTTTATCTGCAAATTCAATATCTACGAGCAGTTGTGGGATAACGCCAATTGTGTGGCCACCAGATTTTCTAACTCCACGCGCAACAGCACCCATCATTGAAATATGTCCACCGCCTGATACGAGATTCCATGAACGTGCGCCGATTGCTTCTCCAAGTTCAAATGCTAAATCTTGATATTTTTTATCGATAGTTGGAGAAGAGGAGCAATACACAGATATACGTAATGGCATGGGCATAAGAATAGGCGTTACCCTTAGTCCATGTCGCAACGCATTGCATCAGGTCATGGACTCGCCACAGTTTCACTCAGCGGAGCCGTTTTAGATACCTGGTTTCCAGAACCCCTTTTAGGAAAGCTCTCCTCTCCCGTTTTGCCATTTCTTTCTGCACTCGTTGGCATTGATGAAATTCGGGGTGTAAAAAGAGAAATTGTTTCAATTGAAATTGATTTAGATAAAGCTCCAGATTCGGTAAGCGATGCCTATCTTCGACTTCATTTGTTATCTCATCGGGTAATCAAACCTCATGGGGCTAATGTCGATGGAATATTTGGAATCCTAAATAATGTGGTGTGGACATCTGTAGGACCATGTCCAGTTGAAAATTTTGAAATAACTCGCGCTAATCTCAAACAAAAATTTGGCGCTATTACTGTCTTGGCAGTCGATAAATTCCCACGCATGGTTGATTACGTGATTCCATCTGGAGTTCGAATTGCTGATGCTGATCGGGTTCGACTCGGTGCGCATTTAGCTTCAGGTACAACAGTCATGCATGAAGGATTTGTTAACTTCAATGCTGGAACTCTAGGAACGTCAATGGTTGAAGGAAGAATTTCAGCAGGCGTAATTGTTGGAGATGGAACCGACGTTGGCGGCGGTGCATCAATCATGGGAACTCTCAGCGGTGGCGGAAAAGAAATTATCTCTGTCGGGGAAAAGTGTTTACTCGGAGCAAACTCTGGCCTTGGAATTTCACTAGGAAATAATTGCGTTATCGAAGCAGGCACGTACATCACAGCAGCCGCAAAAGTGCGTCTGCCCGATGGCGAGATTGTTAAGGCTTCAACGCTATCTGGCGCCAACAATCTATTATTTAGACGTAACTCCCTCGATGGCTGCTTGGAAGCAATAATGCGAACAGGTTCATGGGGTGGATTGAATTCTGTTTTACATTCAAACTAAATTAAACCAGGCTGAAGGCAGTTGAGTTCTGCTCCTAAAGGTTTCGCCGCGAAGTGTAGAAGTTTTTCCATCACTAGATATCGCAGTAATTCTGGCAACTGTTCCCGTTGGATTTCTGGAATCAATATTTAATGACACTACATCGGGAAGAACAAAGGCTTTTGCGAGAACACTCTGAGTCAATGGCCGACTCCAGTTGAAAAACCTTGGGTTAAGTATGGGATCTTGACTAAATGGATCAGCAACACTTATTGTAAAACTTCTCTCTTGACCCCAAGCATTAACACTAGTTTCGGTTTGTCCACCACTAGATGAAAAGAAATATGCAGTGATTGGCAATCCATTGAGTGTAATTACTTGTCCTGTCGTTTCAGATGTTGAGCTTGCTTGAACAGCTTCTTTCCATCGTTGTCCATAAATTGGTTCGATTTCCTTTGAAAAACCAATAAATGATTGGTCGGAAATATTGTTATACACATTGCAATCACACGCTGTTTTTTGAATTCCAATCTTGCTCAGTGCGTATGAACGAGATGCTATTGCTTGAGCGATTAGCGCCTCAGTTGGCCACGATGACGGCACCTCACCGATTCCATATAAATACTCATCATGAATTCGAACAGTGTTTGTAACTGCCATTCTTTGACCCAGAAGCGGTGCTTTCACAGACTTAACTTGTATTTGTCCATAGCGATACTTAACACTCTTCGAATTAACCTTCAAAGATACTGTTGAAGGTATTCCTTCTAAATATCTGGTGCCTGACCAACGCACGCTCCATGCAGCATTTGCGCCGATGAATTGTGAATTTTTACCAGTGACAACAAAGGCAGAAATGTTGCGACCTAATTGAATAAAGGAAATACCAGATTTCGAGCTAAGAGTTGCGACCGGAACTGCACTCAAGTCTTCACCTACGTCACCCACGTACAGGTTTAGGGTCGAATTTTGCGTTCCTGATTTCAGAGTCGCTTGTGTAAGCAAGTGGCCAATATTTACTCTAATGTTTTGATTATCGTTAAGTGAAAGTAACTGTGTTCCACTGTAGTAATAAGAAAGTATTGAAGCTGCTGATTCTCCGCCAAGTGCCTTACCACGTGCACCTATTTGGCTTAAGCCCACACCGTGGCCATATCCTGTGCCTTGAAAATTAAAAGAGGCAGGAACCTCAATTGCATGAGCAGGTGTAATCGGAAGTAATAGTGAAAAAACTATAAGAAAAGTTTTAGAGATCCTCATCAATTGCAGAGCTCTTTCCTAAGTGCAAGAAATCTTGATACGCATCGATGACTTGATCTGGATTCCCACGGGAAACAAGTTTTCCTTTGTGTAGCCACGCCACGTCATTACAAATCTCGCGAAGCGTTGCCATCGCATGACTTACGAGAATTAATGCTCGATCTTCGCTTCTTAACTCCTTGATTTTGTTAAAGCTCTTCTCTTTAAAGTGCGCATCCCCTGTACTTAAAGCCTCGTCAACAATCAAAATGTCTGGTTGCACTGTCGCTGCCACAGAAAAGGCTAAACGTGCATACATTCCAGATGAATAGGTGCGCATCGGAGCATCAATGGCATCCCCGAGTTCGGAAAATTCAGCAATCTCATCGAAGTGATCTTCAATTTCTTTACGTGTCATGCCTGCTGCCAGTCCACCAAGGTGAACATTTGCTCGACCTGACATAGCTGGATTAAATCCAACACCAAGTGCTAAAAGCGTGCTGACGCTTCCGAATACTTCGATGCGACCTTGTGTTGGCGGAATAATTCCAGCAATTGTCCGCATTAATGAGGACTTACCTGCGCCATTAGTTCCTATAACACCAAGAACTTGTCCATACGTAACATCTAGATTTACGTTATCAAGAGCTTGCACGATTCTTGTTTGCTTTGTTCCGCGACCAAGGGATTTAACGCGTGCTTTAAGAGTTGGTCTGCGATCAATGGCAGTTGTGTATGTAAGACCAAGATTTTGAACTGAAACTGCAAGGTCTCCTGTTTTATGTTCAACGTTAGAGGCGGACAGCGAACTCACGCTCCCTAGATAAGAAAAAATAAGTTCCGATGAGCAAGACTCCTAGTGCCCACGCAATGGAAGAAAGCATGCTGGACAGATGTGGTGTTTGTGAGTGAACCACTGCGAGGGACCATGAATCAAGAATTGGAAAGAGTGGGTTGAAATATTCGAGAATTCTTAACTCCGGCTTAAGAGATGAAGCTTCGTAAAGAATTGGTGACAAATAGAGAAGTGTTCTAATGAGGTATGGGAGGAAACTCGCGATATCTCTAAAATAAACGTTAATTGTTGAAATCAAAATGGCGACACCTAAAGAAAACATGAGAGCAATAAGAATTATCGGGATAGACCACAGCATCTCCCACCCAAAAGGAAGGCCCAGCACGGTTCGCATAATTAAGAAAACAAAGAGAGTTGGAATGAATTTAAAGAAAGCAATAACAGTTGCTGAAATAGGCAGCATCATTCGCGGAAATGCTGTATTTAGAATAAGTCGTTGCCCAGCAGTTACGGATTTAACTCCACCGCTCAAACTGTTGCTTACTAGATAAAAGAGAAAGAGACTGGCTGTTAGGTGGCCATAACGAATCGCTCCGCCAGAGCCACCAATTATCACAATCAATAAGAAGTAAACGCCTGAGAGTAAGAGTGGATTAAGGATGAGCCAGAGTTGTCCGAAAATTGAATCAAAGTGTTGTTCGCGAAGTTCTGACCTTGAATATTCAGAGATAAAAGTTCGGCGTGACCACAATGATCGCCAATACTTACGAAGTGGAGGCAGGCCAGCTCTAAATGGTTCATAAACCTGAAGTGGCGTGCTCACGGTGTACAGGCTACATCAGCCTCTACTTACTTAGCCCTTGGCGGGAGCAAGAGTCTTGGGTGATGTGAGAAAACCAAGCCCCCATGACATCTGCATTGTGAATAAAACGATTGGCAAAAGAAGTTTTTCAGTAATTCCTTTACCAGTAATCATTGATGCAACTAATAAAAATACTCCGTAAATTGCTGCGGGAACGATAAATATCGGAGAAAATATTAATGCACAAAAAATTGAAAGTACTGTGCCGATCAGTGATAAAGGTGGTGCAAGATAGCGATAATTAATTGTTCCTTGATGGCGACGGGAAACTACTCTTCGCCATCTTCCATATTCGAAATATTGTTTTGCAAGTGCTTTAAAGGTAGATCGTGGTCGATAAGTAACATGCAAGCGAGGATCAAAAAAGATTTTCCCACCAGCTTGTCTTAGGCGATAATTTAATTCCCAATCTTGGGCACGTATGAATCTCTCATCAAAACCGCCAACTGCAACAACTGCAGCCCGAATAAACACTCCAAGGTAAACGGTATCCACGTAGCCAGATTCTCCTCCAGTATGAAATCTGGAAGCACCAACTCCTAATGGACTACGCATTGCTGCTGCAACACTTCTCTCAAATTTTGATGTGCCCTTTGCTCCCATAATTCCACCAACGTTGACGGCACCAGTTGACTTCATTACTTCAATAGCAAGTGAAATATAATTATTTTGTAATTCAGAGTGAGCATCAACTCTGACAATTACTGGGTTCGTTGATTTGTTAATTGCTAGGTTTAATCCGGATGCTGTGCGTCCGCTTGGATTTCTAACTATTGAAATTCTAGAGTCTGAGGATACTAAGCCTTGTGCGATCTGATCTGTTTTATCTTTAGATGGCCCAAGCGCCAGAATTACTTGTATATCTCCTTGATAATTTTGAGAAAGAATTGACCTAACAGCACTAGCTAAATGTGATTCTTCATTGAGGACAGGGAGGATGACAGAAACCGCGGGCAACTCCGATCCCGGTGAGAGAGATAACTCAATTCCTGATGTCGCCATAACCCCTACACGCTATCGTCCAAGTACGCTCTACCCGTGAATACTACGCGAGGAATTAGAGTGCTTACTGTCTTATCAGTCAGCGTTGTTCTCGTATCTGCATTTTCTTGGTTAGCGCTGGGACAAGTCAGCGGTTCAATTAAGAGAATCGATGTATTTGGAAAGTTAGATTCGCGGCCAGAGAAAACTTCTAAGGCACTGAACTATCTATTGGTTGGCTCTGATACTCGCGAAGGTCTCACCAAAGAGCAGATGAAGGTTTTGCGCGTTGGAAGTACTAAAACTGCTGCTGGCGGTCGTTCTGACACCATGTTGCTTGTTCACATTAGTAAAGCACGTGATAAGGCAATGATTATTTCACTTCCACGTGATTCCCTCGTAACTATTCCCGCTCATCGCAGTTCAGATGGCACAAAAGATATAGGTATTAGCAAGTCAAAAATCAACGCTGCCTTTGCATGGGGTGGCGCACCACTATTGATTGAAACAGTTGAACTTGCAACGAATTTGCGTATCGATCATTACATTGAAATTAATTTCGCGGGTTTTGCCGGAATAGTTGACGCACTCGGTGGCATTCAGGTTTGTACTAAAAAAGATATCGACGACCCAAAGAGTCATTTAGTTCTCCCGGCCGGCGTCCACACACTTAATGGAATTGAATCTCTCAAATATGTGCGTACTCGTGATTTTGATGGACTTGGTGACATTGGTCGCATGCAGCGCCAGCAACAATTTATGAGTTCAGTATTGAGAAAAGCAACAAGTACTGGTGTTTTACTCAACCCAATTAAAATGGTGAATTTTTTCAATGCTGCTATTTCAACAGTTAAAACAGATTCTGGATTAAATGAATCCGACCTAATAACGCTGGCAAAGCAGATGCGCAATCTTTCTGCGAGTAAAGTACGAACGCTCACAGTTCCACTTGGAAATGTGAATGCTTTTGAACCTGGAGTTGGTTCAGTTGTAACGTGGGATCCAGTTCTCGCACCTGAACTCTTCCAAAGATTGCGTGATGATTTACCAATAGTTGATCTAGTAACTCCTTCTCCTAGCGCGTCATCTACAGATAAGCCCAAAGCAACAGTCATTGATAAATTTAAGACACGTACCGCTGATGAAAATCCATGCGGGGAACTGAAATAGGATTACGGCTATGGCACTTAAGCTCTCCGTGGTTGGTTGCGGCTATTTAGGCGCAACACACGCGGCTTGCATGTCCTCACTTGGATTTGATGTTGTTGGCGTAGATACAGACCCTGAGAAAATCGCGTTACTTTCTAAAGGCGAGCTACCATTCTATGAGCCGGGTTTGGACACTTTGCTAGCAACTGAAATAAAAACTGGTCGCCTAAAATTTACAACTGATTTTTCAGCAGTAGCTGAGGCAGATGTTCATTTCATATGTGTTGGAACTCCACAGAGTAAAGATGGACTTGCTGCCGACCTTTCTTACGTTAAGTCAGCAGTGACAGCGATTGCGCCACATTTGAAAAGTGGTTCTCTTGTCGTTGGAAAATCAACTGTTCCAGTCGGAACTGCACAAGGTTTGCGCGAACAATTAACACAGAGCGCACCTCAAGCAGATTTAGCATGGAACCCAGAGTTCCTACGTGAAGGATTTGCAGTTGAAGACACCCTAACTCCAAACCGATTAGTCGTTGGAGTTGCAAATGACCGGGCAGAAGAGATTCTTAAAGAAGTCTATAAACCAATTATTGATCTTGGTACCCCTTGGATCAGAGCAGACCTTCCAACGTCTGAGCTGGTTAAAGTTGCAGCAAACTCTTTCCTTGCAACAAAAATTTCATTTATCAATGCAATGGCTGAAGTATGTGAAGCTGCTGGAGGTGACGTAACTGTTTTGGCCAAAGCAATTGGTTATGACCCACGAATTGGAAACCGCTTTCTACAAGCCGGTATTGGTTTTGGTGGCGGTTGCCTTCCTAAAGATATTCGCGCATTCATGGCGCGGGCAGAAGAACTTGGCGCAAAACAAGCGCTCGAATTTCTCCGAGAAATTGATGCAATTAATCTACGAGCACGTCAACGCGTCATAGATGTTGTACGCGCTGAACTCACCGAAGATCTCACTTCGTACACAATTGCAGTTCTTGGGGCTGCATTCAAACCTGATAGCGATGATGTTCGCGATTCCCCAGCGTTAGATATTGCCGCACAATTGCAGGCAGCTGGTGCAGCTGTTGTCGTCCATGATCCAAAAGCGATTGAGAATGCTCGTAAACGTTTTCCTAATCTTGGATTTGCAGCGAGCGTCGAAGAGTGCGTGAAGGATTCGGATTTAATCCTGCACCTCACCGAGTGGCGCGAATATCGAGATCTAGATCCAAAAGCCTTGGCTTCTTTGGTGAAGAAAAAGATTGTTATTGATGGACGCAATGCACTTGATCGCGATAAGTGGCGCGCGGCCGAATGGCAATTTCATGCGTTAGGTCGCACCGATTAATTCGCAAGAAGAAATTGACCGCGTTCTTGAGTTCAAGACGTGGGCAATCCTTGGTCTAAGCAATAATCCTGATCGAGCTGCTTATTCTGTTGCGGCGCTATTAAAACAAAAAGGCCACACAATCATTCCTGTGCACCCAAAAGCTGAAACCGTTCATGGTGAAAAAGGGTATGCGACTCTTGAAGAAATTCCTGTCAAAGTGGACGTTGTTGATTTTTTCATCAATTCGGAGTTAGTCAGTCGAAATATTGATCGTGCGATTTCAATTGGCGCACAAGCTGTTTGGCTTCAGCTCGGTGTTATTGATAGTGAATCAGTTCAGAGGGCAGAACTTGCTGGCCTGATTGCAATCATGGACAGATGTCCTGCGATTGAATACGGTAAAAAATAAAGAGTTAAATTACTCATCAATTTCTCCACTCATATAATCAACAGCGTGTTCTATTTCGGTACGTAATTCCGAGAGGTCTTTTCCTGTGGCATTAACGTGAC
The DNA here is from genome assembly GCA_010032875.1 of Actinomycetota bacterium. Lineage (GTDB taxonomy): Bacteria > Actinomycetota > Actinomycetes > Nanopelagicales > Nanopelagicaceae > Planktophila. Next base: position 38,858 of record RGSB01000003.1, read on the forward strand.
CTATGTTGATCCCAGGCTGAACTTCTTTCCCATACAAATGAAATTTAAGGGAAGGATTTCGAGCCATTAGATGTAGATATGGGCGATACATATCTGTTTTGTTCTTACCAAGAATGTTTCCCACCACTACATAATCATTTGTCATCGATGGATCTCCTAATGGAAGATCCAAAATCGCACGTAGATGCTGCTCAAATTGGCTTGTACGTGAACCGTCAATTGTCCAATAACCTGAAATGTGTGGATGAACTGAGAGGTCACTAATAAACATCTCGTTTCCTTTTACGCCTATTTCAACTGCCATTACGCCAATCAAATTAACTTCTGCTGCAACTTCTAGAGCAGTTTTCTGCGCATCTTCACTCATCGTATGACTGAGCATTGGAGCTGGTGAAACAGTCATCGAAGAAATTCGGTTACTTTTAATTATTTGTGTAGGTGCCCATGTTGTGGCTTGCGCATGTGGTGATCGCCCAACAAGGACTGAAATTTCGAAATCAAAATCTTTTGATACTTTATTGGCGAGCTTTTTCTGCACAGAGACAAAGGTTTCTAGGCTCGGGCGAACCCTAACTCCATTTACTTCTAAGGCTTTTATTATGCTTAGTGGAACTTGTTCGTGCTCAAAAGTTATTACATCGCATTGTTCAGCAAATTTCTTGACCGCTTCGATGTCCGTGTAATCACCAATTATGCATGGAGTGATCTGAGCTGCGCTATCCGTCACGCTCGACGCAAATGGGAGTAACTTAATTCCTAAGGCAGTTGCAGGGGCAATCATCATGCGAACATTTTGTCCTGCACCAATAACGCCAACGATAGGAAATTCTGAATTCACAATGGTTATCTTAAATGAACTATGTCTGCAGAATTTACGTGAGATCCATCTTCGAGTATCAATTCCCCGAGTTGGGTTACCCCGGTAGCCATCGCTTGTTTTGACTCAAGGTTTGGCGTAGTTATCTGGATCTGTCGATTAAGTGAGGAGCAAACTTTTTCATAATCGGAAATGAATTGTGAACTTCCATGTAGATTCCAGAGAGCGTATTTTCCGTGGAAATTCTGCAATATATTCTTCACAATGATATTTCGATCTAACTCTGCAGAATTTTCCAGAAGTAAAGATGTTGCAGATTCAACGGGTAATTCCTCGAATTGCATTGATACATTTAACCCAATTCCAACGATTACGCCGTCCTCGACTGCCTGGCATAACAGGCCGGCAATTTTTTTCTCCTTCACCAAAACATCATTCGGCCACTTGACCTTAAAATCATTCGTGTGATCTAAATCGCGTAGCGCTTCTGTAATTGATAGCGCAGTGAGCAAAGCTAGAAAATTCCACTCTTCGCGAGGACGGGCAACTTTCTTATAAAGTGAAAATAAGAGTGCAGATGATGGTGCTGCAATAAATTCTCTATCAAGTCTTCCTTTACCTGCGCTTTGATAATTTGCAATTAAGACATCGCCATCTATTGCCGAATTCATTCGAATACTCTCTGCTAAATCACTTTGAGTTGATCCAGTGATATCAACCACGCTTACTCGCCAGTAAGGTGAAAGTTCTGCCTGCAGTTCTGATTCACGAAGCGCCGCACGATGCAATTCATTGCCCACGGCTAGTACCGTAGGGGTATGGACCGTGATCTGCATACAACTGCCGGAAAAATTCAGGACCTTCGCAATCGTTTAGACGAAGCCGTCCATGCAGGATCCACACGGGCCATTGAAAAACAGCACGCTAAAGGAAAGATGACGGCGCGCGAACGAATTGAGAAGCTTGTTGATCCAGATTCTTTTACCGAACTCGATGAATTCGCCCGTCACCGGTCTACCAATTTTGGAATGCAAGAAAACCGTCCTTACGGTGATGGAGTAGTTATTGGTTTTGCAACCGTTGATGGTCGATCCATTGCTCTGTTCTCTCAGGACTTCACTGTAATGGGCGGAAGCCTCGGTGAAGTATTTGCAGAAAAAATGGTGAAGATTGCAGAGTTTGCCTTAAAAAATGGAATCCCATTGATTGGCATTAGTGATTCTGGTGGTGCGCGTATCCAGGAAGGCGTTGCATCCTTAAGTGGCTACGGTCGCATTTTTAGATTGAATACTCGTTCATCTGGAGTAATTCCACAGATTTCGCTCATTCTCGGTCCTTGTGCAGGCGGCGCTGCGTACTCACCTGCACTTACAGATTTCACTGTCATGGTTAATGAAACATCACACATGTTCATTACAGGTCCAGAAGTTATCAAAACCGTCACCGGCGAAGATGTTGGGATGGAAGAACTCGGTGGTGCACATACTCACAACACTCGAAGTGGTAACGCGCATTACCTTGCACAAAACGAAGATGATGCTATTGATTACGTGAAGGCGCTGCTTTCTTATCTCCCAAGTAACAATATGGATGGTGCTCCACACTTGCCACCAACTGAAACTCTGGATAAGAAACCATCAGATCATGCACTTGATGTATTGATTCCAGATAGCCCAAATCAACCGTATGACATGAAAAATCTGATCACTGCTATTTTGGATGAATCTGAATTCCTTGAGGTGCATGCACTCTTTGCTCCAAACATCGTTGTTGGTTTTGGAAGAATTGAAGGTGAATCTGTTGGAATTATTGCTAATCAACCAAATCAACTTGCTGGCACATTAGATATTGATTCAAGTGAAAAGGCTGCAAGATTTGTTCGCTTCTGCGATGCGTTTAATATTCCTATATTGACACTTGTAGATGTACCCGGATTCTTACCTGGCACAGAACAAGAGTGGAATGGAATCATTCGTCGAGGAGCAAAACTTCTATACGCATATGCCGAAGCTTCTGTTCCTATGGTCACTTTGATAACACGTAAAGCCTATGGTGGCGCATACATTGTTATGGGATCAAAATACATCGGAGCAGACATTAATTTGGCGTGGCCAACTGCTGAAATTGCGGTTATGGGCGCACAAGGTGCGGTCAATATTTTGTACAGATCAGAAATTAGTGATGCCAAAGATCCTGAAAAAGTTCGCGCAGAATTGATAACAGAGTACAACGAAACTTTAGCCAATCCATACTTGGCTGCAGAACGTGGATTTATCGATGCAGTGATTGAACCGAATCAAAGTCGTGAGTACATCACTAAAGCTCTTCGCACACTAAAGACTAAGCGCGATGCCTTGCCGCCACGTAAACATGGAAATATCCCACTATGACAATAAACAGAGTGAAATACGACATTGTGGTGGGAATTCCAACTGTTGAAGAAGCTGCTGCGATTGAATTTGCAATGTCTCATCACAAACATGAAGATCTAAAACCCGTGGTGAAAAGAAGTGTGTGGGCACGTCCAATTTTGCGTTCCGCTTTACCGCAGCAAATAAAGTTTGGCTCAGGACGAAATAACTAAATGGCAACAATTGTCCTTGCGTCTCAATCAGCATCCAGGCGGCGACTCCTAGAATCTGCTGGTCTTAAACCTACAATTATGGTCAGCAATGTTGATGAAGAAACCGATTTCTTTAATGCTATGACGCCTGCAGACATGGTTATTGCACTTGCAATTACCAAAGCACACACAATTCGCGAACAAATTAATTTTCCCGCAATCATTATTGGTTGTGACTCAACCTTTGAATTTGAAGGTGAATCATTCGGTAAACCGGGCGTTGCCAATGTCGCCAAGGAGCGTGCCCAAAGAGTTCGTGGTAAATCTGGATATTTACACACCGGTCATTGTGTCATTGATACGACTCAAGGTCGTGAAATAAGTGACCGCGTGACAACGAAGGTGACATTTACGGATATGTCTGATGACGAAATTGATGACTACATAAATTCTGGCGAACCTCTACATGTTGCAGGTGGATTCACACTTGATGGTTTTAGCTCTCCATTCATACCTTCCATCGAAGGTGATTACACCAATGTTGTAGGAATTTCTATGCCTTTTCTTCGTAGCGCTATGAAACAACTTGGATATAGCTGGCCAGAAGCAAAGTTGATGAAATGAAGCGCGTATTAATTGCTAATCGCGGTGAAATTGCTGTTCGCGTAATCAGGGCATGTCAGGACCACGGCTTAGAAAGCGTCTCGATTTATTCTGATGAAGACCGAAATTCTTTACACGCTCAAATGGCAACGTATTCTTTTGCTCTTGGCGGAACCACTGCTATATCAACATACTTAAATATTCCAAGAATTATTGACATTGCAAAACAATCTGGAGCCGATGCCGTACATCCTGGATATGGGTTTCTATCGGAAAATGCGCTCTTCGCACAAAGTGTTATAGATGCGGGATTAATCTGGATAGGACCACCACCATCTGCGATCAAAGCACTTGGAGACAAGGTTTCTGCTCGAAAAATCGCAGCTAAAGCTGGTGCACCACTTGTAGCGGGCACTTCAGATCCCGTTGATAACGCCGATGAAATTATTGCCTTCGCGCAACAGCACGGCTTACCCGTTGCAATCAAAGCTGCACATGGCGGTGGTGGGCGTGGATTAAAAATTGCCCACACATTTGAAGAAATTCCTGAAGCATTCGCATCTGCAGTACGCGAAGCAATTGCTGGATTTGGACGAGGTGAATGCTTTGTTGAGCGCTATTTGGACAAACCGCGACACGTTGAAACACAGTTATTAGTTGATAAGAGTGGTCACGCCGTTGTTGTAAGTACGCGAGATTGTTCGCTTCAACGTCGCCACCAAAAATTAGTCGAAGAAGCGCCTGCTCCATTCTTAACCGAAGGTCAAATAACAGAGTTGTACCGATCTAGTAAAGCAATAATGAAAGAAGTTGGCTATGTAGGTGCTGGTACATGCGAATTTCTTATTGGTGCAGATGGAACAATCTCATTTCTTGAAGTAAACACACGTCTTCAAGTCGAGCACACTGTGAGTGAAGAAGTGACTGGTATTGATCTAGTTCGTCAACAATTTAGAATTGCAATGGGTGAAGATCTTGGTTTCGATGATCCAGAAATTCGTGCTCATTCATTTGAGTTTAGAATCAACGGTGAAGATCCAGGCAGATCATTCTTGCCGGCTCCAGGTCGAATTACGCAATGGCAGATTCCAGCTGGCCCTGGAGTTCGAGTCGATGCTGGGTTTAAAAATGGTGACACCATCGGCGGAAACTTTGATTCACTCTTGGCAAAGTTAATTGTTACTGGTGCGACTCGCGAAGAAGCTATTCAGCGCGCTCGTCGAGCGCTTGCAGAATTCAATGTTGGCGGACTAGCAACAGCGCTTCCATTTCATCGAGCAATCATGGAAGACCCGGCCTTTACGGAAAAATTCAGTATCTATACAAGCTACATTGAAAATGAATTTAAAAATGAAATTCCACCATTTGTACATTCTGTTTCCGAATCACAAACGCATGCTGCCCCAGAACATCTTGTCACTGAGATAAATGGCAAACGCTTTGAAATCTTTGTGCACGCTCCTGAACCTGTTCACAAACGCCATCGTGCAAAGCAAGGTGCAAGCGGGGCGGCAACAGGTACATCAGTCACCAGTCCGATGCAGGGTACTGTGGTAAAAATTGCAGTGGAAGAAGGACAAAAGGTTGAAGTAGGCGAATTAATAGTCGTTCTTGAGGCGATGAAAATGGAACAACCGCTCGTGGCGCACCGTGTTGGTGTTATTTCAAATCTAAGTGCGGTAATTGGTGAAACTGTTTCAAGTGGCAGCACACTTTGTGACATTATTGACGCATGACAAGTGATCAACTGCTTTATAGCGATCCCCTAAAAGCTGCTGAGCAAGCAGCGGCAGATATAGCAAAACGCACAGGTGTGATTTCACATGACATTGCATTAGTAATGGGTTCGGGTTGGGTTGATGCAGTTTCAGCACTTGGCGATCCAGATTATGAATGCAATGCTGATGAAATTACAGGTTTTCTACCTCCTGCAGTTGAAGGTCATTCAGGAAAAATACGCTCGTATTCGATCAAAAGCGGTGGCAAAGTTTTGCGAGCACTGGTATTTCTTGGACGAACCCACTTATATGAAGGCAAAGGCATCGAACCCGTAGTTCATGGTGTTCGAACCGCGGTTAAATCTGGTTGCAAAGTTGTGATCCTAACCAATGCTTGCGGTGGAATTAATAAAGATTATTCTGTTGGACAACCTGTTTTGATAAGAGATCACATATCGCTAACAGCAACTTCTCCACTAATTGGTGGGCACTTTGTAGATTTAACTGATTTATATAGCAAGCGAATTCGCTCAATTGTAAAAAATGCAGATTCATCTCTCGCTGAAGGCGTCTACGTTCATTGGCGTGGGCCAACATATGAAACTCCTGCAGAAATTCTGATGATGAGAGCTATGGGTGCCGACCTCGTCGGTATGTCTACTGTTCCAGAAGCAATAGCAGCACATGCTCTCGGCGCAGAAGTGCTTGGAATTTCCTTAGTAACAAATGCGGCTGCTGGTGTGACTGGTGAGAAACTCAATCACGAAGAAGTAATTGCGGCTGGAAAAGCAGCAGCAACTCGCATGGGAACACTTCTCAAGGAAGTTATTCCGAAGTTACTCTAGGTTTATGGATTCAGATCTTCTATCAGAAGTAAACGCATGGATAGCTGATGATCCTGATGCAAAAACAGCAGCTCTGTTAAGTGACCTTGTTGCGGCAGGTGATGAATCGACCCTAAGAAAATATTTTGCAGGATTGTTAGAGTTTGGTACCGCTGGTTTACGCGGTCCACTTGGTCCAGGACCTTCATGCATGAATCAGGCTGTGGTTGGCAGGACAGCGGCAGGTCTCGTTAAATTCATGAAAGAGCACTCGCTAACTTCGGTTGTTATTGGCCGTGATGCGCGACATGGATCAGAAATTTTCGAAAAAATAAGTGCGCAGATTTTTAGTGGGGCAGGTCTAAATGTTTCAGTTTTGCCACGTGCATTACCAACGCCTGTACTCGCTTTTGCAGTGAATGAATTAGGCGCCGATGTGGGAGTAATGGTTACAGCAAGCCATAATCCCGGCAGCGATAATGGCTACAAAGTTTATTTGGGTGGTTCAGTTGATGGAGTTTTGTATCGTGGCTCTCAAATTATTTCACCAGTAGATAAAGAAATTTTTGCGCACATGAAATCAGTCCAATCATTAAAGTCACTGCCTCGTGGAGATAAGTGGCACATCCTTGATGAAGAAATAGTTGAAAAATATGTTGAGAGAACAAAGATTTTGGCTCCACGTCCAGGTGAGCTGAAAATTGTTTATACAGCAATGCACGGAGTTGGCACCAAAACTTTACAGCGTGTATTTCACCGTGCAGGTTTTCCATCCCTCATTCTGGTGCAAGCTCAATCCCAGCCAGATCCAGATTTTCCAACACTTGCATTTCCAAATCCTGAAGAAGTTGGCGCCCTTGATCTTGCGATAGAGACTGCCCAAACTTTTGATGCAGATTTGTTGATTGCAAACGATCCGGATGCTGATCGCTGTTCTGTGGCTGTGAAGGAAAAGGATTTAACGTGGAGAGCACTACGAGGAGATGAGATTGGTGCAATCTTTGGTGAAGTTATTGCAAGGAATGCACATTCAGGTACGCTCTCAAACTCCATCGTCTCTTCAACTATCTTGTCTAAAATTGCTTCAGCCTATGGATTGAAATTCGAAGAAACTCTCACGGGATTTAAATATATTGCAAAGATTCCTAATCTAATTTTTGGATATGAAGAGGCTATTGGATTCTGTGTAGATTCTATGACGGTCAACGATAAAGATGGGATTTCTGCAGCATTACTAATTGCTCAAATTGCGACAGATTTGAAAGAGCAAGGAAAATCTCTCATCGATCTATTGGATGAAATATGGAAAAAATATGGTTTTCATGCAACTGAACAAATTTCAATTCGAGTCACCGATATATCAACCATCACAAATGTTCTGGCTAAATTAAGAAATAATCCGGTAAACGAGATTTCTGGATTAAAGGTTTTGAAGATAGATGATCTATTAAAACCCGCGAATTCTTTACCTCCAACTGATGGACTTCGATTCATACTTGAAAAAAACATCCGAATTATTGTTCGTCCAAGCGGTACAGAGCCAAAAATCAAGTGCTACATAGAAGTTGTTAATCCCGAAAAGAGTATTGCTCTCTCCCTACTTGAACAATTACGCCCTTCACTGAGAGAATTACTCTCATAATTAACTAGCTTGGTTCAAGCAGGATTGGATGAGGTGCATGAAGTTTTACGGCCTCATTGATGGTTCTGATACATCACTAAAAAACTTTTTGGTTAAGTTACCTGGTGTGGATGCCGTGGGAGCAGATGCTCGTGCTGCGATGCTCGGCACAAGAAGCATCAAAACAACTAGTAAGCGCTGGGCTATCGATACTGCAATTTCGATGGTGGATTTAACAACTCTTGAAGGTGCCGACACTGAAGGAAAGGTTCAAGCACTGTGTGCCAAGGCTGTGCGCCCTGACCCAACTGATCCTTCTGTTCCAAGTGTGGGAGCAGTATGCGTTTATAACGACATGGTTGCAGTAGCAAGAAAACACTTAGATTCTATTGGTGGCACACATGTGCCTGTTGCTGCCGTTTCAACCGCTTTCCCATCTGGTCGCGCATCTATGAAGGTAAAAATTCAAGATACAAAGGATGCAATTGAAGCGGGAGCTGCGGAAATCGATATGGTCATTGATCGCGGAGCATTTTTATCAGGAAATTACATCGACGTATTTAATGAAATAGTTGCGATCAAAGAAATTTGTGGAGAAAAAGCTCATCTAAAAGTAATATTTGAAACAGGTGAGTTAGTTACCTATGACAACGTTCGTAAAGCCTCATATTTAGCAATGCTCGCGGGAGCTGATTTCATTAAAACTTCGACGGGCAAAATTGCGCCTGCGGCCACTCCTCCTGTTGTCCTTGTAATGCTTGAAGCTGTTCGTGATTTTTACGAAATGACTGGCGTTCGAATTGGCGTCAAACCTGCGGGCGGAATTCGAAATACCAAGGACGCGATCAAGCAATTAGTCCTTGTCAATGAAACTGCTGGTCCAGAGTGGCTCACGCCATCTCTTTTTAGAATTGGTGCTAGTGCTCTGCTTAATGATTTATTGATGCAGCGCATGAAAATGGATAATGGCTACTACGCTAGCCCTCAGTACGTGACGATCGACTAATGGAGAATTTCGCATGACTTTCGAATATGCACCCGCGCCAGAATCGCGCGCCAGCGTCTCCATTAAGCCTAAATATGGACATTACATCGGTGGAAAATTTGTTGCAGGAGAAAAGCATTTCCCGACCATCAATCCTGCGACAGAAGAAGTACTCAGTTCCGTAGCCCTCGGTGGAAAGAAAGACGTGGACGCAGCAGTTAAATCTGCGAAGAAGGCATTAGATGTCCACTGGTCCAAACTCTCTGGACGTGAACGAGGTAAGTATCTATTCCGTATTGCTCGAATTTTGCAAGAACGTGCTCGTGAATTTGCGGTACTCGAAAGTTTGGATAATGGAAAACCAATAAGAGAATCTCGTGATGTCGATGTTCCACTCGCTGCAGCACACTTTTTTTATCATGCAGGATGGGCAGATAAACTCGAATTTGCAGGTGTCGGAACAAAAGCAAAACCGCATGGTGTTGTGGGACAAATTATTCCTTGGAACTTTCCTTTATTGATGCTCGCATGGAAAGTAGCTCCAGCTCTTGCTACTGGAAATACCGTTGTATTAAAGCCAGCTGAAACTACGCCGCTCACCGCACTTCTCTTTGCAGAAGTTTGCGAACAAGCAGGATTGCCAGCAGGAGTTGTAAACATAGTCACCGGCGATGGTTCAACTGGTGCGCTCATAGTGAATCATCCTGGAATCAACAAAATCGCTTTCACGGGTTCGACTGAGGTTGGAAAAATTATTGCCGAATCTGTTGCTAGTACATCAAAGAGCGTCACCCTCGAACTAGGTGGCAAGGCAGCAAATCTTGTATTTGAAGATGCAGCGATTGATGAAAGCGTTGAAGGAATCGTTAACGGTATTTTCTTTAATCAAGGCCATGTGTGCTGCGCAGGTTCGAGACTGATTATCCAAGAGAGTATTTCTGATGAATTCATTAAGAAATTACAGAAGCGCATGGAGAAAATTCGCGTAGGTGATCCATTAGATAAAAATACAGATTTGGGCGCTATTAATTCACGTGCTCAATTAGAGAAGATAAAAGAACTCTCTCTGGCAGGTGATTCAGAAGGTGCAGAGCGTTGGAGTCCGCAATGCTCTCTTCCAGATAAGGGTTTCTGGTTTGCTCCAACAATTTTTACTGGCGTGACTCAATCTCATAGAATTGCACGGGAAGAAATTTTTGGACCTGTTCTTTCAGTTCTTACATTTAGAACTCCGCAAGAAGGTATTGATAAAGCCAATAACACTCCATTCGGGCTTTCAGCTGGCGTGTGGAGTGAAAAAGGTTCGAAAACTCTCTGGGCTTCACAGAAGTTAAAAGCTGGTGTGATTTGGACAAATACGTTTAATAAATTTGATCCAACAAGTCCATTTGGTGGATACAAAGAGTCTGGTTGGGGGCGTGAAGGTGGTCGCCACGGTCTGACTGCTTATCTCAAGGGAGTAACACATGAGTAAGCGTATTGATGTGAAAAAAACTTATAAGTTATTTATCGGCGGGGCTTTCCCTCGTACTGAATCAGGCCGAACCTATGAAGTGAAGAATTCCCGTGGAGTATTTATTGCAAATCCATGTTTAGCATCGCGCAAGGATCTTAAGGATGCAGTCGTTGCAGCTCGCGCTGCTCACTCAGGTTGGGCACACGCAACTGCATACAACCGTGGACAAATCCTTTATCGAATTGCTGAAATGCTGGAAGGTCGACGTGATCAGTTTGTTGCGGAGATTTCCGAGCTCACTGGAGTTACTCCGAAGAAAGCACAGGATGAAGTAGAAGCAAGTATTGATCTTCTAGTTTGGTATGCAGGCTGGACAGATAAAATCAGTGCACTAGATGGTGCAACAAACCCTGTTGCCGGGCCGTATTTCAACTTCACTATTCCAGAATCACTCGGTGTTGTGGGCTTTATTGCTCCCAAGAAATCTGCGCTCCTTGGATTTGTTGCGGGTATCGCTCCAATCATCACTAGTGGAAACACAGTTATTGCACTTGCAAGTGAGAGCGCACCCTTGCCAGCCATGAGCCTTGCAGAAGTAATTGCAACCAGTGATGTCCCTGCTGGTGTTGTAAATATTTTGACTGGCAAGAGCGCTGAGTTGGCTCCGTGGTTTGCATCCCATATGGATATTGATGGATTAGATATCTCTGGCTTGGAAGCAAAACTTGTCGCTGAAATTAAAAAGGCCGGTGCGCAAAACCTCAAGAGAATTCACTCATTCAAAGAGATATCTTCACCTGGGCGAATCTTGGCTTTTATGGAGTCAAAGACAGTCTGGCATCCAATCGGCGTTTAATTAAAAGTGTGGATCAATAGTTTTGAGCCACAATTGACGCAGACCTTCGACATCTAAATCGAGAGTGACATCAACTTTCGCGGAGTTTTCTAATCTAAGTGGTTCTATCTCTAGCTCTAGAGCGGGTCTGCGATCAACAATTGTTTGACCGCGCGCAGGACCTGCTGATGTATCAACGATGACATCAAAACGCTCGGTTGTTACTAATTCTGGCGCGATCACACTTGCAACAGCACCGTAATCACCTAACGTAACTGGAGAACCAATGCGTTCGACAAAGGCGTTGATTAAACGGCCAGCAAATTGTGCACACGGATCTGCTGATTTCGATAACTTATCTGCTTCTTCCGCGCTCACACATGGGCGCATAAAAACATCTAGCCCATACATGGTGATAGGTATTCCGCTTTGGAAAACTATTGCCGCAGCTTCTGGATCGTGCCAAACGTTAAACTCTGCAGCTGGAGTCGCGTTACCAGCCGATGCGGAGCCCCCCATTAAAACAATTCGCTTTAGCTTCTTGGCACTTTCTGGAAAAGCGCGTAAGAAAAGCGCAATGTTTGTAAGAGGTGCAAGCGGAACCAAAGTAACTGGCTCGGCTGATTGATCAACTAAATCGCGGAGTAATTCAATGGCAGATCTGGAATCAACACGTCGCTGAGATGGCGCTAAACCCAAATCTCCCATGCCATCTTCACCATGAACATATTCGGCGTATTGAGATTGTCCGAGGAGCGGTCGAATTGCACCTCGCGATACGGGAATATCTCCAGCACCAGCTGCATCAAGAACTTGAAGAGTATTTGCCACAACTTGTGCCACATTTGTATTTCCATCAACACAGGTAACACCCAATAAGTTAATTAACGGATGTCGCGCTGCGAACAAAATCGCGAATGCATCATCGATTCCTGTATCTACATCGAGGATTACTGGTGTGGAATTCATGGAGTTAGCCTATTATCTATTTCATGGCTAAGGCACCAGTAATTGCCGTCGTAGGCAGCGCAAGTATGGACCTAACTTGCTATGCAGATGTATTGCCGCAAGCAGGGCAGACACTTTATGGAAATTTGTTTACAACTGGTTTCGGCGGTAAAGGTGCGAACCAGGCCGTTATGGCAGCTCTTGCAGGTGCCAATGTTTACATGGTCGGAAGCGTTGGCAATGACTTATTCGGCAAATCATTGCAAGAAAATTTTAGAAATCAAAACATTAATTCAGAATTTGTTAAGGTTTCAGAGTTGCCAACTGGTGTTGCGCATATTTGGGTTGATGCTCAGGGCCAAAATAGAATTTTGATCGTTCCAGGAGCAAATCATGGATTTGATGAAAATCATGCAGCCAGCGCAATCACTTCTATTCCAGATTTATCTATCGTGATTGGTCAATGTGAAATTCCACAATCTGTAACAATTGCCGCATTTACTGTCGCTAAAAAACGTGGAGCAATAACAATTCTAAATCCTGCCCCCTATCAAGAGCTCTCAGATGACTTGCTAGCAGTAACTGATTGGTTGATTCCTAATGAAATCGAATTTGAGGAGTTTGTCGGTGAGGCTCCAACTTCGGAAACACTTGCAAGATTTCGTACAGGCAAAAATTCAATTGTCACCTTAGGCGATAAAGGCGCAGTTCTTATCTCTCCAGATGGCACTCTCACATCAATAGCAACAACTTCTGTTCAAGCAATTGATTCAACCGGTGCTGGAGATTGTTTTATTGGATCTTTTTCATACTCGCTAGCATCAGGGTCAGATGCCAAAAGTGCTGCGGAGTTTGCATGTCGCATTGCCGCAGTGAGTGTGACCCGAAAAGGCGCACAATCCTCTTATCCAACTACAGCTGAAATATCTACGCTTTCATAACCCCGTAAAACAAAAGTTGGACGACGCTTTGGCGTACTTGCTAACTCAATACTGCTAAATCTTTCAAAAAGTGCGGGTAGAGAAATTCCCATTTCGAGTCGAGCCAGCGGAGCACCTAAGCAAAAATGTATTCCAGCACCGAAACCAATATGTGGATTTGGATTGCGCAGTAAATTCATTTCATTTGACTGCTCAAATACGCTTTCATCACGATTGGCCGAACCTAATAGGGACGCTATTTTTTGTCCTTCAAGAACTGTTACCCCACCGATTTGTGTATCTGCTGTGGCCGTTCTTTCGAATAAATGAAGTGGTGCATCAAAACGCAAAAATTCTTCAACTGCGGTTTCTGCAATTTCACGCGCCTTTGTGCGCAACAACTCAGCTTGATCAGGGCGTGAGAGTGCGGCAACCATTCCATTTCCGAAAGCATTAACGCTAGCTTCATGACCAGCGTTGAGTAAGAGGATGCATGTTGCCACTAATTCATGGGCACTTAATTTCTCGCCACTCTCTTCTACGGCCGCCAGATCGCTAATTAAATCATTTCCGGGATTTTTCTTACGTTCCATCATCAGTCCAAGTACGTAATCCGCGAAGGCTTTTGCTGCAGCTTTAGCTTCATTTTGGTGTTCTGCAGAAGGGTTAACTTCATACATTTTCACAATTGATTGCGACCATGGTCGTAAGAGGTGCTCATCTTTAGCCGGAAAACCCAAGAGCGCTGCAATCACTTTTACTGGTAATGGTTCGGCATAATCTGCGATAACGTCAAATGTCTGCCCAGCACGAACCTTAAGTTCTATGGCATCTAGTAATTCATTAGTGATTCTCTCAATTGCCGGTCTCTGACTTTCAATTTTGTTGCGGTTAAATGCTTTAGCAACTAGTGAACGTAACCGGGTGTGCTTTGGTGGTTCACTATCCAAAATTGAATCTGCATGAAGCCAGTTAAAAACATCCCATTCAAAATCGGGTTCCTTTGCCTTAAAGATTCTGCCGAGAGATTTAGTTCGTAAAACATCATTGGCATCGTTATATCGGGCTGCTAAATACATCTGAACGCCTTCGTGCCAGACAGGTCGACCTTCTGAGCGTAACTTTTCTAGCGCTGGATAAGGATTTTCGATAAAACTTTTGTCGAGAAAATCAATCATCTATTCAGATGCAATCGCTGCGTATCCTGGCTTAATAATTTTTTCAATGATTTCAAGTCTTTCTGGATATGGAATAAAAGCACTTTTCATTCCATTGATCGTGACTCTTTGTAAATCAGCAAAATCCCATTTAAAAGCGCCAACAACTTCTGTCATTTCATGGGTCATTGAAGTTTGACTCATCAGTCGGTTATCTGTGTTTAATGTGACTCGAAAACGTAATTTGGCCAGAATTCCAATTGGGTGTTGTGCAATATTTTTTGCAGCTCCAGTTTGTAAATTAGAAGTAGGGCAGAGTTCAAGAGGAATTCTGCGATCACGAATGTACGACGCAAGTTGTCCTAACTTTGGTTCTGAACCCGTCACATCAATATCATCAATAATTCTTACACCGTGACCTAATCGTTCTGCGCCACATAATTGAATTGCTTCCCATATAGAAGGTAAGCCATAGGCCTCACCAGCATGGATTGTAAAATGCGCATCTTCTCGGCGAAGATATTCAAAAGTTGCCTGCTGATTTGATGGTGGAAATCCATCCTCTGGTCCAGCGATGTCAAAACCGACAACACCTTTATCCCGATACTTCACGGCAAGTTCGGCGACTTCTTGTGATCGATTATTTTGTCTCATTCCGCATAAGAGTGAGCGAACTTGAATATTAAATCCTTCTTTTCGTGCTAACTCTTCACCTTCTCGATAGCCATCTAAAGTTGCTTGAACTACTTGATCAAGTGTAAGTCCTTGTTCTGTAAATAGTTCAGGTGCTCCACGAACTTCGGCATAGACCACCCCGTCGCGTGCTAGATCCAGCGCACATTCTCTGGCCACTTGCACGATATTTTCATGCGTTTGCATAACCGCAATAGTGTGACTAAAAGTTTCTAGGTATCTGACGAGTGAACCAGAATCACACGACTCACGAAACCATGTTGCTAGTTCTTGTGCATCATGAGTTGGAAGTGCTGTGTATCCAATCCGTTTAGCAATATCAATAATAGTTTGGGGACGAAGACCGCCATCTAGGTGATCGTGCAATAAAACCTTTGGAACTCGCTTAATCTGTTCAGGTGTTGGAATACTTTGCATGCTCACAGATTCACCAATTTCAACTAATTCGTTCCACAATAAGCGGAAGGCGCTTCACTTCGCCGTTACCAATTGAGACACTACCTTCTAACACTTCTTGCGCTCGTGCAAATCGTTCAGGTGTATCAGTATGCAAGGTATACAACGCTTCGCCTGCGGCAATTTTTTCACCTGGTTTTTTGTGAATTTCAATACCCGCCCCTGATTGCACACTTTCACCTTGGCGCGATCTTCCGGCGCCCAAGCGCCATGCTGCGACTCCCACGGACATGGCATCCATACTCAATATTGTGCCGCTGGAATCTGCCGTAATTGTTACCTTCTCTTTTGCAACTGGTAGAGGTGCATCCGGATTACCGCCTTGCGCACTAATCATTTTTCGCCACACATCCATTGCTGAACCATCTTTGAGTGCAGTTGCAGGATCCTTACCTTTGATCCCAACAAGTTCTAACATTTCTCTGGCAAAAATTACTGTTAATTCAACAACATCTGCAGGTCCACCACCTGATAAAACTTCAATTGATTCGCGAACTTCTAGAGCATTACCTGCGGTGAGTCCCAATGGAATATCCATCGCCGTGACTAATGCAAGTGTTTTTACACCTGCGTCTTTTCCAAGACCAACCATTGTTTGAGCCAAATCCCGAGCTTTAAGTGGATCGCTCATGAATGCGCCAGCACCTGTTTTTACATCAAGAACTAATGCACTCGTACCTTCCGCAATTTTTTTACTCATAATTGAAGATGCAATCAATGGAATTGCTTCAACTGTTGCTGTTACATCTCTTAGTGCATAAAGTTTTTTATCTGCCGGCGCTAATCCCGCTCCTGCAGCGCATATAACAGCGCCGCACTCTTGCAAAACTTGTAACATTTTTTGATTACTTAATGAAGCTTGCCAACCAGAAATTGCTTCTAACTTATCGAGTGTTCCGCCTGTATGCCCCAATCCTCGTCCAGATAACTGTGGAACTGCTGCACCGCAAGCTGCAACAAGGGGTGCAAGTGGTAAGGTAATTTTGTCTCCAACTCCGCCAGTTGAATGCTTATCTACTGTTGGACGATCAAGTGCAGACCAATTCATTTTCTCGCCACTATTGATCATGGCATTGGTCCAACGCGAAATTTCTTGAGAATTCATTCCATTAAGCAAAATTGCCATAAGAAGTGCAGACATTTGCTCATCAGCTACTGCACCGCGTGTATATGCGTCGATTACCCAATCAATTTGTGGGTTAGTGAGAGTTAATTTATCTCGCTTGGCTGCAATTATTTCTACAGCTGTAAATGGTTCAATCGCACTCATTTAAATTTAATTGCGATCTAAATCATCTGGACCAAATGCCCATGGCAAAATGATTGACATTTTCATCGGACCATCTGGAGTCATTAATAACAAATCATTTCCGCCATGTTCAAAGAGGAGTTGTCTACAACGTCCACATGGCGCTAAATATTCACCCGCTGCATCGACACATAAAACTGCGACAAGACGGCCGCCCCCACTCATAACTAACTCCGATGTCATGCTGCATTCAGCACATAACCCGAGTCCGTAACTCGCATTTTCAACGTTACAACCGCTAACGATTCTTCCATCATCAACTAATCCTGCTACGCCAACTGGAAAATTTGAATATGGAGCATATGCTTTTTTACTTGCAGCAATTGCAGTTGCATGCAGTAACTGCCAGTCGGGAGTGATTGTCATTTACTTTAAACCGCCGCGTCTGTATGGCAAACCTGCGGCTGCTGGTCCACGTAATCTCTGTGATGCAAGAGAGAGAACAATCAATGTTGCAAGGTATGGAGTCATTGTGACTAGCTGACCTGGAAGTTCATCAAAAGCTATAAAGAACCATGCAAAGAATCCGGCGAGTGCAATTGCAACAATGGTTGCAACCTTTTGACCTTTTCTGAAAGATCTCCATGACGCAAATAGTAAGAATGCAATTATTAACAATAGGAGCGCATGAATTGCAGCAGAGTCTCTGAGTTGTAGAGCATCAGCAAATCCGAAGAGTGCGGAACCGGCTAGAAGTCCACCTGGGCGCCAGTTACCAAAGAGCATCGCAGCTAATCCAATATATCCGCGTCCACCAATTTGATTCTCTTGATAATGATTGGCGGCGACAATTGCGAGGAATCCCCCGCCAAGGCCCGCAAAACCACCAGAAACCAACACTCCCCAATACTTCATTACATAAACATTTACACCGAGAGATTCAGCTGCAATTGGTGATTCGCCTGTGCTGCGTAAGCGCAATCCAAATGATGTCTTCCACAGTATGAAATAACTCAGTGGAACGAGTGCCACTGCAATCATCGTTACGTAGGAAAGCTCCCCAGTAAGCCCACGTAAAACACGAGAGATATCTGAAATTAAGAACCAATTCTTTTCTCCGATTGAATTGAGAATATCGGGGCTCTGCCAACCGAAATACTTACCACCTGAAAGTATTGGCAATCCATTTTGACCAATTGGCTCGACATCAGGTGATTGTGATGGGCCTGGCCATGAGCCACCTTGAGCCAAAATAGTTGAGATGTAACGAACTAAACCTGCTGCGATGATATTTATTGCAACGCCAGAGACAACATGGTCAACACCAAAAGTGATTGTGGCAATCGCATGAACGAGTGCTCCGACTGCGCCAAAGAAAATTGCAGCCAACAATCCAACCCATGGACCATGTTTGCTTCCCATAAAGCCACCGGCCCAGGCACCCATGATCATCATGCCTTCAAGGCCAATATTTACTACGCCCGCACGTTCGGCGAAGAGGCCGCCCAACGCAGCCAAAACAATTGGAACCGAAAGTAAGAGTGCGGCATGCGCAGTTCCGACGCTAGTTAAATCTGAAGCACCAGTTGCTATTCGGATAACAGAGAGAATGGCAATGATTCCGAAGAAGATAATAATCGTGCGACGCATACCTGAGAGCTTGCCTTTTTCCAACATTATTTGTCACCTGCCTTGGCAAGTGCATGACTTTGCAATGTAAGTTGATATCTACGAACAACTTCATAGGCAATAACGGCGCTGAGCAGAATTGAACCCTGCATGATTACATACGTTTCCGGTGCGATATCAATGAGTTCGAGAGTACGTGATGCAACTTCAAGGAAGCCAAATAACATCGCACTGATCGCCATACCTACGGCTGAGTTTCTACCAAGAAGTGCGATTGCAATTGCAGTAAATCCAACTCCCCCACGGAAACCGAGTGTGTAACTATGTGTATCACCTAGCAGCGTTGGTAAACCTGCGAGTCCAGCAATTGCGCCACTGGCGACAAGGGCAATAAAAGTCATCTTCTTGGAATTAACGCCACTTACTCGAGCAGCTATTGGATTCATTCCACTTGAACGTAATTCGAAACCAAATCGAGTGCGATTAACGACAAACCAAAATGCAATTCCCAAAATGATTGCGATGATTAACATTCCGTAAACGCCACCGCCAGGTTGTTCTTCAACGCCAAGTTTTTTCAAAACTGGCATTAAATCTGGAAATTGACCACTTGCAGGTAAAGGTTTGGTTGCTAAGTCATTACTTCCTTCGACCTTGACCATAAAATGTTTTGATAACAAGTATGCCGATAATCCACCAGCAACACTATTTAGCATGATTGTTGAAATAACTTCGCTGACGCCGCGCTTTACTTTCATATATGCAGCAATAGCAGCCCAGAGTCCGCCTACGAACATTGCGATGATGAAGATTGCCAAAATATGCAGAACTGGCGGTAGAACAATCATGGCACCGAAATAAGCGGCAAAGAGTGAACCTAAACGGAGTTGACCTTCGACGCCGATATTGAACAAACCTGCCCGGAACGTAAGTGCAATTGCTATTGCTGCAATGTAATAAGAAGTCGCCAAATTAACGGCTTCCATTAATGAACCCGCACCAGAGCCGAACTCCCACATAAGCGCAAAAGCTTCCCGTGGCGATTTGTTTGTAGCGAGTAATGATGCACTCGAAACAATCAAACTAAATACTGCAGCAAAAACTGGAGCAGCGACTGCGAGTGCAATTTTTCCTGGTTTAAATCTCATTATGCAGCGCCTGTCATTGCAGAACCAAGTGATTCAGGAGTTGTCTTTGCAGGGTCTAATTCGGCAGTAACCGAACCACGCAACATCACTATTAGACGATCTGATAATCCGATGAGTTCTTCCAAATCAGCACTGATGAGAACAATCGCCATTCCTTTTTCGCGGGCTGCGCGTAATTCATTCCAAATTGCGGCTTGTGCGCCAACATCGACTCCGCGCGTTGGATGTGAAGCCAAGAGTAGTGAGGGAGAACCACTCATTTCGCGACCCACAATAAATTTCTGTTGGTTACCACCAGATAAAGCCAGTGCCAAAGTATCTGGACCTGGAGCGCGCACATCAAACTCTTGCATGATTCGAATGGTGTCAGCCATCGTCGCTTTGCGATCAATGAGAGCGCCATTCATAACTGGCTTTCCACGCTGATGTCCCAAAATTCTGTTCTCCCATAATGGTGATGACATCAAAAGCGCTTGTCGTTGGCGATCTTCTGGGATAAAACCGATTCCCATGTCGCGACGCTCTGAAACAGATTCATCATCAAGGGGTTCGCCCTTAAAAATTACTGTTCCTGTGTAATTGCGTAAACCAAGTATTGCTTCAATTAATTCGCTTTGACCATTTCCTTCAACGCCTGCAATACCAAGCACTTCTCCTGCGTGAAGTGTAAAGCTGACATCGCTTACGAGATTGCGTGCTCCAGATTCTGCTGGAACTGTCAGTTGTGAGAGTTCGAGCGCTATATCACTTCGCTTTGCACTGCCATGAATTTCAGGTGAAGGAAGTTCACTGCCCACCATAAGTTCAGCCAACTTCTTAGCACTTACTTCGGATGCTTTTACCTCTGCGACAGTTGATCCAGCACGAATTACGGTGACGTCATCAGCAACACGTAACACTTCATCTAGTTTGTGGGTAATAAAAATGACAGTTAATCCATCTTTTCGTAAGCCTTGAAGAGCCGCGAAAAGCTCATCAACTTCTTGCGGAACTAGTACAGCTGTTGGTTCATCAAAAATTAGAATCTTTGCACCACGGTACAAAACCTTAAGAATTTCAACCCGTTGACGTTGGCCCACGCCCAAATCTTCAACCAAGGCATCCGGATCTACGGTAAGTCCATATGCCGCAGCCATTTCATTGATCTTTACACGAGCGGCGTTGAAATCGATAACTCCCCCACGTGATGGTTCGTAACCCAGAACGATATTTTCAAGAACCGTGAAGTTATCAGCCAACATAAAGTGTTGATGCACCATTCCAATTCCAGCTTCAATGGAATCTGCTGGTTTTTTAAAGTGCACAGTGGTGCCATTAACTAAAATTTCACCGCTATCTGGGCGCTGCATTCCGTACAAAATTTTCATAACCGTTGACTTGCCGGCGCCATTTTCGCCAATTAATGCATGAACTGATCCGGATTCAACTTTGATGGAGACATCTTTATTTGCAATGACTCCAGGGAATCTCTTACTTATATGTCGAAGCTCAACTGCTATCGCCACAACAAAAGACTCCTTTACTCAAGTCATTCGGGTTAAATAGAAGCGCCCGGTCCAACAAGTGAATCTAACTCCACTTTTGGACCGAGCGCCACTACTTTTATTAAGTTTTATTTAGCTACTGAGAATTACTTTCCTGGAGTTGTTGGAACTTTGATCTTTCCAGCAGTAATTGCCTTTGCAGCAGCATCAATCTTTGCTTTGTACTTGTTGATGTAACCGCCAGAGTATGAAACTCCAACTCCACCAAGCTTCAAGCCATATGTACGGCCAACTGCTCCGCCACCAAGTGAATCATTTACCTTCTTGCCAGCACTTGCTGCAGCAATTACATCGTAAACAGCGTTGTCAACGCGCTTGAGCATTGATGTAAGCATGTTCTTCTTTTCTGCTGCTGATGCTGTGAGGTACTGATCAGAGTCAACACCGATTGTCCATACCTTGTTACCGTACTTAGCAGAATCAACTGCGGCTGCGAAGTTACCCGCACCTGATCCGCCTGCTGCTGAGTAAATAACGTCGATACCCTTATCGATCATTCCGTTAGCAATAACCTTAGCTTTTGCTGGGTCATTGAATCCACCGAAGTCAGGTGGCTCTGTAACGTACTTGACATCAACTGTTGCATTCTTATCTGTTGCCTTCACACCTGCAACGAAACCTGCTTCAAACTTCTGAAGCAATGGAATACGTACGCCACCGATGTAACCGATCTGACCTGTCACTGATGCAAGTGCAGCAGCAACGCCAGCTAGGTATGAACCTTGTTCTTCAGCAAATACGAGTGAAGAAACGTTAGGTAGCGCAACTGATGAATCGTCAACGATTGCAAATTGTGTCTTTGGATAATCAGTTGCAACCTTCTTGAGTGGTCCTGCATAGAGGAATCCAACTGCGATGATTGGGTTGTAACCAGCTTTTGCAAGAAGACGTAGTTTGTCTTCGCGCTCTGAATCTGTTCCTTGTGTAACTGTTACTTCTTTAACAGTTGCACCTAAAGCTTTTTTAGCTCTATCGAGACCGGCTGCAGCTGAGTCATTAAATGACTTGTCGCCGCGTCCACCGATGTCATAGGCAATTGCTGCTTTTACTTTAGTTGCTGCGTTTGCAGTTGGAGCAACAAGTGCACCAGCTGCAAGAGTTGCAGCTGCGACGAGTGCCGCAATGCGAATTGACTTCTTCAATTTTCCTCCAAGGAGTCTTAGATATCTCTAAATCTACTTACCGCACCAAACCTAAGTTGGAGTAAGTCTTGGCAAGGGTTGTGGACGCCACTTCGTGAGCCTTTGCTGCGCCCGTAGCGAGCATTGCCAGCAGATGGGATTCATCAGCCAGGAGCTCTAAGGTTTTTTCGCGGATTGGTTTGAGGTATTCCACCACCACATCGGCCACTTCGCTTTTGAGATCACCATATCCCTTGCCTGCAAAGTGATTTTCCAGATCTGCAATTTTCTGCCCAGAAAGTGCACTGTGAATCGTAAGT
>RGSB01000021.1 GCA_010032875.1 Actinomycetota bacterium
ATAAAGATAAAGCACGCATGGTTGGTGCACCAGTTATTGTAAATATGGGAAATAACAATCGGCTCACCGAGAGCGAAGTTGTCTCAATTTTTGAAGCAATAAAAGATCAGCCCCAAATTATTGTTGTAAACACTGCTGTGCCTCGTGGTTGGAAAGATGAGAATAATTCACTCATTGCTCAAGTTGCGGCGCAATATCAAAATGTAAAGATTGTAGATTGGAATAAAATCTCAGAAGGTCACCCGGAATATTTCGCTCCTGATGGAGTGCATTTGGTTCCAACAGGAATCGCTGTGTATGTCGATGCCATTCTCTCTGAACTTAAATAAAAAAACCCCCGCATATTGCGAGGGTCTTTTTATTTAAGTTTTTACTTGTATTGACCTGCAAGACCAAAAATCTTTGCAGATGCAGTTTGACCATCGGAGTAAACGCTAGTTACTCTGAATTGAGTCCAGCTATCTGAACTTGTAAGAGTTACAGAGTGTGTGAGTTCAGTTGGTCCTGTTGTAGCAACAACTGCCCATTCCCCACCTGCTGGCTTAAGTTCAACATTAAATCCAGTGAGTCCATCTGTAGCAGCAGGAGCCTTCCAGCGAAGATTCATTCCATCTGCTGAACGAATTGCAACAAATGCTGATGGTGCTTCAACTGTTCCAACTGTTGCAGCAGGAGTTGTTGGTTCTTCTGTAGCAGTTGGTTCATCGGTCATTGTCGCTGTAGCTGATGGCATTGTTGGCGCAGCCGCGTCATCTCCATCTTTTCCAGATTTTGACCAAACAAGAATTGCTAGAAGAACAATTCCAACAACAACAATTGCAACTACGCGATTAGAAGCACCTTGTTTTGGCTTGTTATCAAAAGTAACTGACTTAGCGGCAGCGCGTGGTGCTGGTGCAGTTGAAACATCTACGCGAGCGCGAGCGCCACCAACTGGTACAGCTGGTACGACTAGACGATCAACAGATGTTGCGCGACGTGAAGACTTCTTCGTGGTTTTACGTGCAGCAGACTTCTTTGCAACTTTCTTCACTGAAGATTTGCGAGCGGTGCTCTTCTTTGCAACTTTCTTTGCAGTTGATTTACGTGCAACAGACTTCTTTGCAACCTTCTTAGCACTCTTCTTTGCTGCTGACTTCTTAGCAGTTTTCTTAACAGCCACATGAACTCCTTGGGTAGCGGTACGTACTTACTTCACGCACTCGGACAAGGAAAAGTTTACCCCAGTGGGGTCAGCAAATTGATTACGTGAGGTGCTATTGCACGGAGTGATTTACCACGATGACTTATCGAATCCTTCTCCTCTGCGCTCATCTGCGCGCTCGAGATTGCCAAACCGTGTGGTCTAAATAGGGGGTCATAGCCAAAGCCGTGATCTCCGATTGGGGCAAAAAGAATCGAACCTTCAAAGATTTCTTCACACACATGCTCTCTGCCATCAGGAAGAACGAGAGCTGCCGCGCATGTGAAGTGAGCACTTCGCTTTTCTTCTGGAACACTTTCTAAATCACGCAATAGTTTCGCATTATTTGCTTTGTCATCACCATGCACTCCTGCATAGCGTGCCGAAAAAATTCCTGGCGCTCCATTGAGTGCATCCACACATAATCCACTGTCATCTGCAATTGCTGGCAAACCAGTTTCTTTGCAAACACTTCTGGCTTTTAAAAGTGCGTTTTCTTTAAATGTTGTGCCCGTTTCTTCTACATCAGTGGTGTGAGGAAACTCTTCTAACCCAACTAAGTTGATTGCGCCATTAGAAATAGCATCGAGGATTCGGCGAAACTCTCTGATCTTTCCTTGATTACGTGTGGCTAAAACTAAGGTTGCTGGCGAACTCATTTGGATAGAGCAGAACTCTGCATTTCGGCTAGGTCTTTACATCCACCAACAGCGAGATCTAAGAGTTGATTAAGTAGTGTGCGATCAAATGGAACGCCTTCAGCCGTTCCTTGGACTTCAATAAAACGTCCATCTCCACTGCAGACAACATTCATATCTGTATCTGCACGTACATCTTCTTCGTAGCACAGATCAAGCATCGGAACACCGTCAATTATTCCCACACTAACTGCCGCAACAGAATCAGCAAGTGGCTTTGATGTTGCTTTAATATGACCCTCTTTTTTAGCCCATGCAATTGCATCTGCTAAGGCAACGTATGCACCCGTAATTGCGGCAGTGCGAGTTCCGCCATCGGCTTGTAAAACATCACAATCAATAACAATCGTGTTTTCGCCGAGCTCTTTTGTATCGACAATTGCGCGCAATGATCGACCAACTAAACGTGAAATTTCTTGCGTGCGTCCACCTAATTTTCCTTTTACACTCTCACGGTCAGAACGAGTATGTGTTGCACGTGGAAGCATTGAATATTCAGAAGTTACCCAACCTTTGCCAGAATCTTTTAACCAACGTGGAACGCCAGGAGAAAATGATGCAACACAGAGAACTCGGGTCTTTCCAAACTCAACTAGAACCGAACCCTCTGCATGATCTAGCCAACCGCGTGTAAATTTAATTTCACGGAGCTGATCGTTGGTGCGTCCATCATTGCGTGCCATGTATATCTCCGTTTGTTAGAGGCTTTGGTGTTCAACTCGTCCAACTTCTGGACCGAGAAATCTGCGTGCAAGTGATTCGAATGCTTTTGCATCCCCTGTTGCAAGGAATCGATGTTCAGCATTTTTACTCTGTGAATGAAGCAAGTTATTTTCAACAAGGACTCGGTACAGATCTTTAGCTGTTTCTTCAGCACTAGAAACCAGAGAAACTGAATTTCCAACAACATATGAAATGACACCTGTTAACAATGGATAGTGAGTGCAGCCAAGAACTAACGTATCAATGTCGGCATCGATGACAGGCTTTAGATATGTGCGAGCGACTTCTGTAATTTGCGGACCAGAAGTTTCTCCGCGTTCAACGAATTCAACAAAAAGAGGGCATGCAACTGAAGTAATATTCAAATTAGGAGCTGCCGCAAATGCGTCTAAATAAGCTTTTGAATCAACTGTTGCTTGGGTACCAATAACCCCAATTCTTCCGGATCGAGTTGCAGCAACTGCTCTACGAACTGCGGGTTGGATTACTTCGATAACAGGAACGGAGTATCTTTCACGTGCGTCGCGCAACATGGCAGCACTTGCAGTGTTGCACGCAATGACGAGCGCCTTAACGCCTTGATCAACAAGAAAATC
This sequence comes from Actinomycetota bacterium, assembly GCA_010032875.1. Taxonomy (GTDB): domain Bacteria; phylum Actinomycetota; class Actinomycetes; order Nanopelagicales; family Nanopelagicaceae; genus Planktophila. The sequence goes on from RGSB01000021.1 coordinate 3,201, forward strand.
TAAAGTTTCTAAAGCAAATTCTCGAACTTGGGCAAGGGGACGGGGTCCGTATGGTCCACGTGCTGTATCGCCAATATAGAGAGTGGATTCATTTGGAAGTTGATCAAGTATCGCGCGTGCAACTGTTAAGCCGCCGACGCCGGAATCAAATATTCCAATAGGTGCATCACTCACACCACGCAGTCTAGCGCTATGCCCACAATTGATTATCGAGCGCTTCTGATGCACTCACGTGATCAGCGCTGTAAACACCAGTTGATAGGTATTTCCATCCGGCATCACAGACAATAAATGCGATGTCAGCACTCTTGCCATCTCGAATTGCTTCTGCGCCCATAGCCAGGGCTGCGTGAAGAATTGCTCCCGTTGAAATACCAGCAAATATTCCTTCGATTTCTAATAAGTCGCGGACTCGTTTAACTGAATCTTCTGCACCAACTGAAAAACGACGTGTTAAAACAGATGCGTCATAAAGTTCAGGAACAAATCCTTCATCAATATTTCTTAATCCATAAACAACTTCGCCATAGCGTGGCTCGGCTGCAATGATTTGTACATCTGGTTTCTGCTCACGTAAATACTTACCTGCACCCATCAATGTTCCGGTTGTTCCTAAGCCAGCAACAAAGTGAGTAATTGTTGGAAGGTCAGCAAAAATTTCAGGCCCAGTACCTTGATAGTGAGCAAGGGTATTTGCCGGATTTCCATATTGATACATAAATACCCACTCTGGATTCTTGCCAGCTAATTCTTTTGCTACTCGTACTGCTTCATTTGATCCACCTGCAGCAGGTGAAAAGATGATTTTTGCTCCCCACATTTCTAATAATTGACGACGCTCGATTGAAGTATTTTCAGGCATCACACAAATCAATTTGTAACCACGAGTTTTAGCAACCATAGCTAGTGAAATTCCGGTATTTCCACTAGTTGGTTCAAGAATAGTTGCACCCGGTTTAAGAGAGCCATCTGCTTCTGCTTTTTCAATCATTGCAAGGGCAGCACGGTCCTTAATAGAACCAGTCGGGTTGCGATCTTCCATCTTCGCCCATAAACGAACGTTTGGTGCAGGAGAAAGTTTTGGTAAACCAATAAGTGGAGTGTGGCCTACGGAACTTTCTAAAGAATCAAATCGAGCCACTGTTAGCCACCTGCAACTGCAGGCAGAACAGTAATTGAATCACCTGATTTAAGTGAGGCATCTAAACCGCCAAGAAAGCGAACATCTTCATCGTTGACGTAAATATTAATGAAGCGACGTAACGCACCATCTTCAAGGAGGCGTTCAGCTAGTCCTGGGTATTGGCGATCGAGATCTGAAATAACAGATTTAAGGTCTGCGCCATCAGCAGAAACAACCTTTGCATCCTTTGTGTAGGGACGCAAAATAGTTGGAATACGTACTTCAATTGCTGCTGATGTCATGTGCTTATTATTGCTAAAGCGTGCGGCTTTCGCCAATTCAAGAAGTTAAAGGGCGTTAATTCAGGATTGTTACGGGTTCTTCTGTGACGTTGCCATCAATTATTCGGTACGACCGAAATTCTGTTGCAGGTGCAATCTCTTCGCGTGTAGAAACTAGAACGTAATGTGCCCCAGGTTCGCCGGCATAGGCAATGTCGGTGCGAGATGGATACGCCTCAGTTTCTGTATGGGAGTGATAAATGACAACAATCTCTTCATCTTTTTCATCAACTTCGCGATACAGAGCCAATAAATCTTTCGGATCAAATTCGTAAAACGTTGGAGAATGCGCAGCGTTGATCATCGGTTTCAATCTCACTGGTGAATCAGCGCCGGCTGGTCCAAGAATTACTCCACACGCTTCATCTGGATATTCAGCGCGCGCTTGTTCAAGAATTTGATCAACAATTGCACGAGAGATTGTTAATGACATGTCAGGATTCTATTCCATCCATCAATGCTTCAAGTAAATTACCTTGCAGCCAACCAAGCCAACTGTAAACGCCATAAACACCGCGCATTGGATCATCGGGTGCCAATAATTCGAGTTCTTCGTGGCTATTTTTCTCAACGTTTAGTCGAACACCAAGTGCTAGTCGGATGTCATTAATTCCACCTAGCCAGGCATTTGCTAATTCGTGATTAAGTTCGATGCTGCCATCTTCACTGCTCATCAGCATCGTGCGAATAGACATCGCATGTGCCTGCTTCTTTGTACGTAAAACCGATTCGGTATATCGGCGAAATTCTGATGCATCGACGCCATCTGCATAGGCATTGGGCAATAGTCGAAGAAGTACTTCATCTTCGGGCGGAGAATCATGAACAGTTATTCCCACCATTGCTGCCAATGGATCTTCGTTGTGGTGATCAACTCTTTCGGCAAGAAGTTCAATAATTTGCTGCGATAAATTAATGAGAACTTCTTTTTCGGAGTCAGAAAACTGTGCAACAAATAACTCTTCACCGTGACGAGTAAATCCATGGCTCTGATTCATAGCGGTTGGTCTCCGCGTTGAAGAGTTGCCCACAGTCCAAATTCATGAAGTCGCGCAACATCATGTTCCATTTCCTCGCGAGTTCCTTCGGAAACAACTGCTTTACCCTCTGTATGAACTTTCATCATTAACTCAGTTGCTCGTTCACGAGAGTAACCAAATAACTCCATAAATACATAGGTTACGTAATCCATAAGATTTACAGGATCATCCCAAACAATTGTTACCCAAGGACGGTCAGTTGCAAAAATTGCATTAATCTCTTCTTCAATCTTTGACTTTATTTTTACCATTATCTAATCACCACTGTAAATACTTCTGAGTCTGCTTGATTCCATTGCGCATCTTTGGCAGCACGCACCATGTATTTAGCAAATCCTTTTTGCTCTGCTGTTGCAGAAATTGTAAATGAACCATTTGTATCAGCCAGTACTGGGGCGCCTACTGGAATCCATTTGCCGCCACGTTGTGCTAACAACTGAATTGGTACTCCACTTTGACGGGGAGCCAGTGCTCCTGTGATTTGTATTGGTTGTAAACGCTGCACTGATACGGGTGCGTTCACCGAAATTCGTCGGGTAATCACAATTGAAATCTCTTGGGAAACGGATTCGAGTCTCTCCCACGTTCCATCCGTCCTTGCTCGAATCATCGAACTCTTGGAGAGTAATAACGGCACTTGAATCGTTCCATCGACTCCAGTTGTGCTTGTTGCAACTTCTCGCCACTGTGTTTCATTTGCGGCCTTTGTTTCAACTCGAACAAGGAGATTACTAATTGGCAATTTATCTGGAAGTTGGAAGAGCGCCTTCAATCCGAAAATCGAACCAAATTCAAGGGTGGACGTTAAATTACTTGATCCAGTAGTTGCTTCAATCGTACTAATTACTTGATCAGGTGCGATTGCAAGTGCAGCATCTCTAATCGCCTGTGAGCCCGCCATATCTTCCATACCGAATGTCCACTGCGCTACTCCACCAAGTCTGTATTTAGATACAAATCCAATTCGTGAAGTAAAACTACGTGCATCTTGATACCACGCGGTGCGTGTTGCGGTACAGGTTGTTGCTAATCCGGCAGCTGTTTGACCGCTGTAAACCTTGGTGTAGGTGAAGTTAACTTCACCGAGTGTTTCGTCATAGGTTGGAATAACGCCATAACTTTGTGCCAATGCTGCTGCATCTCTTAATACGAATGTTGCAGCTTTAGCGCCAACTCTGACAACGTTTGCTACTTCCTTTGGACATGTTCCTTCAACTTTGATTACCCAATCTCGACCATAACCAGGAATTCCAACATAAACCTTTGATGCAGGCATTACAGAAATGGCATATTTAATTGTTCTTTCAGTCCACGCTAATGGGCCAAGTGGTCCTGGCTTAGAAACTGAAAAGTCATATGTCATGATTCGAAGTCGATCAATATATGGAGCTATATCGGCCCATGCATAAACAAAGTAACCCTTCTGAGCTCCGGCTGGGTCATACATGTATGGAGTAGAAACAGATAAGAGTTTATTTTTTGATTTAAGTACTCCACTGAGCTCTTTGACGAATGCAATCCAGTTTGGTTTCGTTGAGTTCCACGTTGTGTTCTTATCTACGAAAGCGAATCCCTCAAAATCTAAATCAATGCCGTCATAATTATTTGTCATAACAAGATCTGTGATTGCATTGACAACTTGGGTGCGAGACGTTGGATTTGCGAGAAGTTTTGCTAGAAGAAGTTCACTTGTGCCATCAGTAATTGTCGGAATGATTGTGAATCCAGAATTTCTCATGGTTGCAAGTGGAATCGCTATAGGAACACTGGGATTTGCTGGTGCATATAAATCAGTTACAACAGGAAGTTTTTTTGCACCATTAAATTTAAGTGTGTACCAAAATGGCATCACTTCTCGAATTATGTCTGCATTTGCCACAACCGCTGGAAGGGATCTATTCATTGAATAATAAGGAATCCAGCCAGATAAAACTTTTCTCGGTTGCGCCGCCGCATTTGCTTCTTGGCTGATTGCAACCATGCTAGAAAGTAAAACAATTAGTGCAATAAATGGAGTGAGTTTTTTCATTTCACTTTTCTTCTGGCGCTTCGCGCAATCCGTCATGTATTTCTTTGCAAGCAGGACAGATTGGATACTTCTGTGGGTCGCGAGATGGAATCCACTTTTTGCCACAGAGCGCTTTGACAGATTTTCCAGTGACGGCTGATTCAACAATTTTCTCTTTTTTCACATAATGCGAAAATCGATCATGTCCGCCATCATCTTCTTCTAATTCTGGACGTGTGAGCAGATCAGTATCGGTTGCAATATCGCTTCCGCGTCTAAAAATACCCATGAGCACACCTTACCGTGAGGGTAGAATTGATTAGATGAAGGACTTATTGCGCACCGAACATTTAACGCGCGACGACGTTGAGTTGTTGCTTGATACTGCTGCGCAATTTGCTGCCGAACCACTTCGCTCTAAAGATGCGTTAGCCCATAAGAGTGTGGCTATCTATATGACCAAACCATCAACTCGTACGCGTCTTGCCTCACAAACAGCAGTAGCGCACTTAGGTGGTTCTCCAATTGTTTTGCGTGGTGATGATCTTCAACTTGGTCGTGGAGAATCGATTGCTGATACAGCACGAATTTTTAGTGGATATTGCGATGCAATAATTGTTAGAACATTTGCCCAATCAGATGTTGACGAACTTGGAAAGTTTTCTACGATTCCCGTTATCAATGCCTTAACAGATGATGATCATCCAACACAGCTTCTGGCTGACTGGCTAACGATTCGTGAAACTTTTGGTAAAGATGTCTCTGGTCGTAAATTTGTTTACTTGGGCGATGGAAACAACATGGCACAACAAGCAATTGAAACTGCACAGAAGATTGCTGCAAAAAGTGGCGCAACAATTGAAGTAACTAACGATCCCGAGAGCGCTGCAAAAGATGCGAGCGTTCTTTATACGGATGTCTGGATGTCAATGGGCGATCCTGAATCAGAAAAACAGGAAAAAATTAAATCACTAGCACCATTTGCTGTTACAGACGCACTGCTGTCAAAAACTTCTAAAGATTCAATCTTTATGCACTGTCTTCCGGCCCATCGCGGAGAAGAAGTTATGGAATCTGTTATCGATGGACCGAAATCTGTCATCTGGCGCGAAGCATTCCATCGCAGAACCACCATTCAATCCTTGTTATTTCATTTAACTCGCGGAGAAATCAAGGGTTCGCTCTAATTTCCTATAGAAAGTTATGGGCAAAAGTATTAGGTTTGCCTAATGCGAATAGCCGTACCTAAAGAAATCCGTGAAGGCGAGAAGCGTGTAGCGCTCGTTCCAGACATCATCAATAAATTAACTCGCTTGGGTTATGAAGTTGTTATCGAATCTGGAGCCGGATCACATTCACAAGCCACTGATGAAGACTTTAAAAGTGCTGGTGCGTCCGTAGTAAATGGTGATGTTCTAAAAGATGCCGATGTGGTTCTTAGTGTTTCACCACTTACTCCAGCGCAAATGTCTTCACTTAAAAAAGGTGCGCTCACAATTTCTTTCCTATCACCCGTCACCGCAGTTGATTCCATTGACGCAGCAGCAAATGCGGGAGTTACAGCGTTTTCACTCGAATTAGTTCCACGCATCTCGCGGGCACAATCTATGGATGCTCTCACATCGCAGGCACTCTGCGCTGGATATCGCGCGGTATTAGTTGGTGCAGAAATGTCACCGCGCTTCTTCCCGTTATTAATGACAGCAGCCGGAACTGTTACGCCAGCGCAAGTTCTTGTTTTAGGCGCTGGTGTTGCTGGGTTGCAAGCCATTGCAACCGCACGTCGTTTGGGAGCAGTTGTTTCTGCCTACGATGTTCGTCCATCTTCTGCCGATGAAGTTAAATCTATGGGTGCAACATTTATTGATCTCGAATTGGAAGCACTCGAAGGTGCTGGCGGTTATGCACGCGAAATGACTCCGGAGCGAGCAGCAAAGCAACGCGAACTTTTAACTCCATACATTGCAAAGTCACATGTTGTTATTACAACTGCAGCTGTACCTGGACGACAAGCACCGCAGTTAATGACTCAAGCAATGGTCGATTCAATGGCGCCAGGAACAATCATTGTTGATCTTGCAGCAGAAACTGGTGGAAACGTTGAAGGATCAAAGCCGGGTGAAATTGTTGTAACTAAAAATGGCGTTCGTATTTGGGGCGGCAAAGATGTGCCGAGCCAGCTGCCATTTCATGCATCTAGTTTGTATTCACGCAACGTCGTAAATCTTCTAACACTGCTAACAAAACCAGCAGCAGAAGGCAGTGCGCTTTCGTTAAACCTTGATTTTGACGATGAAATTATTAATGGAGCAGCGGTAACGCATGCTGGAACTAAGCGAAATGGAGGCGCAAAATAATGGAACCGATTGCAATCATCTCTATCTTCGTTCTTGCGGTATTCGTAGGTTTTGAAGTTGTCTCTAAAGTTTCATCCACTTTGCACACTCCACTTATGAGTGGTGCAAACGCAATTCACGGCGTTATTTTGGTCGGTGCAATCATCGTTGCAGATCACAGCCGCACCAATCTCGAATTAGGACTCGCGGTAGCAGCAATCATCTTGGCCACAATCAATATGGTGGGTGGATTCGTTGTTACAGATCGAATGCTCGAAATGTTCAAACCAAAGAAGGGCGGTGAGAACAAATGAGTCATTTTCTTTATAGCTTGATTGGTCTATCTGCCGGTGTTTGTTTCATTCTTGCACTTAAAGGTTTATCAACACCGAAGACTGCTCGTCGCGGAAATATCATCGGTGCTGTTGGAGCAACGATTGCAACGGTGGTTGTTTTCTTCTATGCCCAAGAAGGTGAATCACTCCCTCTCAATAACCTCGGATGGATTCTTGGTGCAATTGCAGTTGGTGTAGTAATCGGTGTCCCAGCTGCGCGTAAAGTTCAGATGACTCAAATGCCACAACTTGTTGCACTATTTAATGGTGTGGGTGGTGGCGCAGCAGCTCTGGTTGCAATTGTCGAATATTTACACTTAGGCGATAAGGCCAATACTGCAGAAGTAATCGCAACTGTTTTCACTGTAATCGTGGGCTGTGTTTCATTTAGCGGTTCGATCATTACATTCTTAAAGCTTCAAGAGTTGATGACAACACGTCCAGTTGTATTCCCTGGCGGACGTTTTGTAATTGCGGCAACTCTTGCAGCGACTTTGGGCGTAGCAGTCTGGGTTGTTATTGCACTAGGCACAAATCCACTCTTGATTCTTGCAGCTCTTTCGCTGCTATTTGGTGTTCTATTCGTGCTACCTGTTGGTGGCGCAGATGTTCCAATTGTTATCTCACTCTTAAATGCATTTACTGGTTTAACAGTTGCGGCAAGTGGTTACGTTCTAGATTCAACTCTTCTGATAATTGCTGGAACACTCGTTGGTGCTTCCGGAACAATTTTGACTCGCATGATGGCAGAAGCCATGGGACGCTCCCTCTTTGGAACGCTCTTTGGCGCATTTACAGCAAAGCCTCAAGAAGCAAGTGGCGCTGCAGATGATCGTCCAGTTCGTTCAGGATCACCAGATGATGTTGCAATCTTGCTTAACTATGCACGTCGCGTAGTTATTGTTCCTGGATTTGGATTGGCAGTTGCGCAAGCGCAGCACACAGTTCGTGAGTTAGCAGATCTATTGATTTCTAAGGGAATCGATGTTGCATACGGTATTCATCCTGTGGCTGGTCGTATGCCGGGACACATGAACGTATTGCTCGCTGAAGCAAATGTTCCTTATGATCAATTATCTGAAATGGAAGAAGTAAACCCAACGTTTGCACAGACAGATGTCGCAATAGTTATCGGTGCAAATGACGTGGTTAACCCTGCAGCTAAAACTTCTCCTGGTGCACCAATTTATGGAATGCCAATTCTTGAAGTAGCTAATGCTGCAAATATTATTTTCCTAAAGCGGTCAATGCGCCCAGGTTTTGCGGGTATCGAAAACGAATTGCTCTATGACCCAAAGACGATGCTGCTATTTGGAGATGCAAAGGCTTCGCTCACAAAGGTTGTTTCAGCGCTTAAGAACCTTTGATTTCTCAAGTTGCAGGTAGTTGAAAGTTCAACTATTCTCGGCTTATCGAAATGAGGAGTTGAAATGCCAGCAGTTACCGTTAGCGATATAACAATCCTTCCGCGCATTACAGCGGCACCAGGATCACGCGCGCGAACAGTTAAGAGCATCACAACAGCTCCACAAGGTTTTGAAGGTGAAGGCTTTCCAGTTCGTCGTGCATTTGCCGGCGTTGATATGTCAGAACTCGATCCATTTATTCACTTAGATCAAATGGGCGAAGTTGAATACGCGCCAGGTGAGCCAAAGGGAACTCCATGGCATCCACACCGCGGATTCGAGACTGTTACATACATTATTGATGGAATCTTTGATCACTATGACAACAATGGTGGTGGCGGAACAATTCAAAATGGTGACACTCAATGGATGACTGCTGGTGCAGGAATCTTGCACATCGAAACTCCCCCAGAACATTTAGTGATGAGTGGTGGTTTGTTCCACGGTTTTCAATTATGGGTAAATCTTCCAGCTGCTAAAAAATGGTCACCTCCCGCATACCAAGATTTACGTGCCAGCGAAGTTGCACTTCTTGCATCTCACGATGGCGGTGCGTTAATTCGCGTTATTGCTGGCGAAATTGATGGACACAAAGGCCCAGGATCAACACAGACTCCAATTACTTTGGTTCATGCAACCGTTCAACCAGGCGCCGAACTTCGTCTGCCATGGCGCAAGGATTACAACGCACTTGTCTACACATTGGCAGGACATGGATTTGTTGGCGAAGAGTCACGACCAGTTCAGATGGGTCAACTCACAGTCTTTAGTGATGGAGATACTTTGGTTATTCGTGCTGCAAATCAACAAGAAACTCGTTCACCTGAATTAGAACTATTTATTCTTGGTGGTCAACCAATTAAGGAACCTGTTGCGTGGATGGGTCCATTTGTTATGAACACTAAGCGCGAAGTTCTGCAAGCTTTTGAAGACTTCCAAAAAGGATTGCTAGGAACTGTGCCAGCGATTAATAAGAAGGACGTGCTTAATGTCCATGGAGCGCCTACAGAAATCGTAGAAGAGTAAAACTAGCCAACCATTTCAGAGTCAAACGCACGATTGCTATCGTGAATACAACTCTTGCTTACATCAATCTTTGAACAAGGTTCGCAGAGCAAAACAAGCTCATGGCACGCTTTTCGTGCACAGTTATAGAACTGTTTAGTTGGTGCATTACATCTTTCGCATTCGCCAATAACTTTTGCCTTTGATGAGAAGTCGATTGCCATGCGGCCATCAAATGTATAGAGAGAGCCTTCCCATAAACCTTTGTCACCGTACTTTTTGCCGTACTTAACAATGCCACCTTCGATTTGATAAACCTCTTTGAACCCGTTGTCGACCATAACGGCTGAGATGATTTCGCAACGGATTCCACCAGTGCAATATGTAACTACTGGTTTATCTTTAAGATGATCGTACTTTCCGCTCTTGATTTCTTCTACAAAGTCACGAGATGTTGTGACATCAGGAATCACTGCGTTTTTAAACTTTCCGATTTTGGCTTCGAAAGCATTACGGCCATCAAAGAAGACAACTTCATCACCACGTTCTTCAACGAGTTTTTGAACGTCATATGGCTTGAGATGTTTGCCTCCGCCGACAACGCCTGATTCATCTACCTTAATTACTGATGGATCTCCGAATGCAACGAGTTCGTCTTTGACGCGCACGGCTAGCCGAGGGAATTCGTTTCCAGTTCCTTCTGACCATTTGAAATCTATCTTCTTAAAGCCTGGATATTTCTTAGTGCGCGCAACGTATTTCTTAAGGGATTCCATATCTCCGCCAACAGTTCCGTTGATTCCATGGCGAGAGATGAGAATGCGACCTTTAATTCCTAGTGATTCGCAGAGTGTTAACTGCCATAAACGCACAGCAGCAGTGTCTTCGATAGGCGTAAAGCCGTAATAGAGAAGTACTTTCTGTGGTTCCACGGGGCAATCTTAACCGCTGTCAGGCAGTTTAAAAAACGCGCTTACTCGCAAGCGACCCCATCTTTATCGCGATCAAGCGCCTTATTCAGGGTGTACAAGGTTTTATTTTTCGAGCGAACGATAGGTGTGACTCCCGCTGCACGCGCCTTTGCACACGTTGAATACTTAACAGCTTTCTTTACCTTTTTTGTTGTTGGTGTTTTTGTTGTCGAAGGCGTTGCAGAAGATATTGCAGTTGGCGTTGCAGTTGGCGTCGGCGCTACAAGAGTTACGGGATTAATTCCTGCCGTGACAGCGTAGGACGGAATGGAGAACGCTGTGATTGATGTGATGTTGCATGAGGCAACCAATGAAGTAAGGGCAGTCGCTTCGGCTTGATCAACTGTTAATGAGTATCGAACTTTAATTGCAATCCAATTCGAAACATATGTGCATTTATTTTCTGGCGGCAACCATGTGCTTGGGTCTTGATCACTCTTCTGGCGATTGAGAGAAGCAGTAACTGCTATGAGTGCTCGTGGATCAGTAAGGTCATTTGCAAAAGCTTCACGTTGTGCAGGGGACCATTTCCATGCACCAGATCTCCATGCTTCAGAGAGTGGAACCAAGTGATCAATATCGAGAGTCGAATAATCTGTTGTTTCCAATCCATCGTATGCACTTATCCATTTGCCCCCAGTAAAAACACACCCACTACTTAACTTTGGCAGGGTGATAGCTTCCTGAATTAAAACTTCTTTACGTGTATCGCAACGATCTTTATCTGCATCAATCCAATGCTTAAAAAGAGATCTTTCATAACCAGATAGTTGATCGGCGGCAACTGTTAACGGTAGATCAAATGCTTGAGCAGGTGGGGCTGTGATTGTGCTAAAGGCTGTGATGGAGGCTAACAAGGTTGTGCTGGCCAAAAGATAGGCTAAAACTCTGAAGCGAAGTGAATTTTCATATGTTGATATATTGCGCTCAGTAACATCGTTTTCGACCGCGCTCAACGCTTGTGCGTTACCTAATTGGCCAGCTCTCATTATGGCGATAACTCTAGTTTGAACATGGGGATAACTTCCACACTCTGTCAGTGCGCCTAGAGATAGTTCACACATGCGCACACAACTTGTCTCTCGATTACTTGTTGCGGCGCCTGGCATTGACACCCTTACTTCACTTTTTGCTATCGATCCATTCGATCTACCTGCACCGGCTCGAATTGATTATTTATCCGCTCTCGAACGACAGATGAGTTGGTTACAAGCCATGATGCAACGTGCGATTGTTGCAGTTGCCGGTGAAGAAGGCAGCAAGAGTGATGGCATTTTTACTGGTGTGGATGATGCCGAGCGTGAGGATGTTGCGGCAGCACTTCGTATGTCCACCGGAACTGCACAAATTCGAATCGATGTTGCTCGAACTCTCATTAACCATCTTCCAAATGTTTGTTCCGCATTGGCCATGGGTGAGATTTCACCGGCTCATGCAACGGTGATTGCTAGGGAAAGTGCATCTGCAATTCGAGATGGTATGGGTCCAGCGCATATTTATTCCATCGAACAGAGTGCGCTTGCATATGCAGAATTTCATACTCCAACTCAAGTTGCTAACAAAGTACGCACAACAATCGCGAAGTTAGCTCCAGAACCATTCGAAGAAATTGCAGAACGTGCACGTGACACTCGTCGTGTTTCCTGCTTCAGAGAAGTAGATGGCCTTTCAACAATTGTTGCGATTTTGCCTGCTGAAGATGCACAAATTGTCATGAAGGCAATTGAAAACTTTATCCATGCCCAAGTTGCTAGCGAAAGTATTACCTTGGGTAAGACAACAAAATCTGATGGGATTGAAACCGATACGGGGCAATCAAAAACTGCAGGGCATGTTTCAGAAAGCGACTCTGACGTTGCTCCCGGTCAACACCGCTCTATGGACATGAAACGCGCTGATGCGCTAACAAGTATTGCTTCTTGGTCACTTCAACAGAGCACAGTTGATGTAAAACTTCATCGCAGGCCAGTAACAGTAAATGTCACCATTGATTTACCTACGTTGCTTGGTCTTGCTGAAAATCCAGGACAGCTTGCTGGCTATGGCGCAATTCCCGCGTCAGTAGCGCGCGCATTAGCATCTGACGGAAAATGGCAAAGATTTATTACGGATCCACAAACAGGAACACTTTTAGATTATGGACGCGAAAGTTACGAGCCACCGCAAGCACTTGTAGATTTTCTTATCGCGCGAGATCGAACGTGCAGATTCCCCGGTTGCAGGCAATCGGCGGCACGTGCAGATTTAGATCACGCCCAGAGTTGGGAAAGTGGTGGTGAAACTTCAGCTGCGAACCTTGGAGCGCTTTGTCGAAGGCATCACCGGTTAAAAACTCATGGTGGTTGGAAATTAGTCAGTAACGCCGATGGTTCATGCACATGGACATCTCCACTTGGAAAAATTTATGAAGTACCCGCACGTCCAATGCTTGAAGCTGTGTAATGAGTGAAGACTGATGCTTGAAGCAGACCAGCGCTTGAAGCTAGCTGAAGCGATTTACTTGGTGCGCGGAACTTTAATGCGCAAAGAGTTGGTGACAACGAACAAACTAGATAACGCCATCGCTCCTGCTGCATACATTGGTGAGAGCATTCCAAGGGCAGCAATTGGGATACCAACTACGTTATATGCAAAGGCCCATCCAAGATTAACGCGAATAGTTCTAAGAGTGCGCTTAGAAAGTTTGAGTGCATCCAATACAGCAGCTAAATCTTTGCGCATCAGTGTTATGTCCGCGCTAGCAACTGCAACATCGGTTCCTGTTCCCATTGCGATACTGACATCTGCTCCGACCAGTGCCGCCGCGTCATTGATTCCATCACCAACCATGACAACGGTGTGTGATTCACTCTGTAATTCACGAATCTTTGTCAGCTTACGTTGCGGAAGTGCGCCAGAGAGAACGTGATCACTCTCAATTCCAACTTGCTTTGCAATTGATTGAGCAGCATCTTCTGAATCACCAGTAAGCAACCAGGGAGTTATTCCAGCGTTCTTAAGCCTTGCAATAGTTTCTGCGGCATCTGCTTTTAGT
>RGSB01000201.1 GCA_010032875.1 Actinomycetota bacterium
CGTAAAAACTGGTTTGGCGATACAAATCTGCCAGGACCAAATCCAAAATTTTCAGATTTAATCACAGCCACCTTCATGATTAACACGCCAAAATTTTTACTTGGCATGCAAAGAAAATTTGGTGATAACTGCTCATTTTTTCTATCAAGAAGATTATTTATTGGTCTTTTCTCCCCCAGTGCAGTTCATGAGGTAACAGTTGCTCAGCAACATAACTTTGTTAAAGGTGTTGGTTTTGCCAGAATGCGAAAAGTTTTAGGTGAGGGATTACTTACTAATGAGGAGCCAATTCACCTAGCCCACCGGCGGATGATGCAACCACCGTTTCATCATGGAAATCTAGATTCCTATGTTGCCATTATGCACAACTTAGTTAGTGAGCACATCAAGGATTGGCAGGGTAAGAAAAGCATTGAGTTAGCTCCGGAGATGATGGCGCTAACTTTAGAGATCGTCTCGCGATGTTTATTTGGCTTAGATTCTCATCAATACACCCAAGCGATTGCGCAATCTATGGAGGTGGCAATTGATCGAATTGAACGAACCATGCTGCCTGGCCTGGACCGCTTTGATAAATCTGGGATTAAGTACTTCAAAGAGTTTGAGCTTGCCTCAAATAGATTAGTTGAAATTGCGGAGGCGATCATCAATAAACGACTGGAAAGTGGCGAGAAGAAAGATGATGATCTTCTAGGAATCTTGTTGCAAATGCGAGATCAAATATCAACCGATCATATTCGCGATGAGGTTTTAACTTTGATTTTAAGCGGCCATGAAACTACTGCAAATGTAATGAGTTGGGCATTTTCCTACTTAGCTAAAAATCCTGAGGTTAGAAAACAACTTGAAGATGAGGCAGATAATGCGTTGTGGATTAAAGAAAATCGCGCCCCTACCTATCAAGAGTTAGAGGAGAGCTCAAAGGTGGCATCTGCAGTTTTGCAGGAAACGATGCGGCTTGCTCCCCCAGTTTGGGTAGCACCTCGAATTGCCACCACCGATTGCGTAATTGATGGTGTA
>RGSB01000202.1 GCA_010032875.1 Actinomycetota bacterium
TCTATGCAGCTATTACTTCATTCTCTCGGTTGTGTGCATTAGTTGGTACGTACTTTGCGGTGTTGGGTGTTTTCTTGATTGCACGTATTCCATTTGTTGAGCGCGGTGTGGGTCACGACAGATTAGTAACGTGGCATCGCAAGTTGGCGCCGTACTCGTTATTTCTAATTGGCTTTCATGTGATCTTTGTTCTTTTTGGTTTTGCCGGACAAGATCAAATTCCTTTATATAAAGAGCTGTGGAACATGCTTACTAAGTTTTATTGGATGTGGGCTGGCCTTGGTGGATTTGTCTTGATGATCTTGGCGGGTGTGACGTCATATAAAAAAGCAAGAGCAAAGATGTCTTATGAGACATGGTGGATTATTCATATCTACACATACGCTGCGATTGCATTGTCCTTTATGCACCAAGTGCTCAATGGTTCGATGTTTGTGGGTCACGCGCTTAATCGTTTGTACTGGACAGCGCTGTATGTGCTGATGGGTGCGTCAGTTTTGTATTGGCGCATTGGTTTGCCTTTGGTGCGTTCACTGCGCCACAACATCACAGTTGATCGCGTTGTGATTGAAGGTCCTGGTGTTGTTTCGGTGATTATGCGCGGGCGTAAGTTGCACAAGCTTGCGGCGCAAGGTGGGCAGTTTTTCTCGTGGCGCTTTTTAACTAAGGTCATGTGCGCATCACTGTGAAAGATTTAGGTGATCACTCACGTTCATTAGCATTATTGCGTCCGGGCACACGAGTCTTTGTGGAAGGTCCTTATGGTGCATTCACTGCTGGGCGTTCATCTAGTCCACACGTTGTTCTAGTCGGCGGTGGTGTGGGTATTACACCCATTAGAGCAATCATCGAAGAGTTTAAAAATGGTGTTCAGATGGATGTGATCTTTAGAGCATCTAAAGAAGAAGATTTAGTTTTGCGTGAAGAGCTCGATTATTTGGCCGCAAACTCTGATGGCACGATCCGCGTGCATTATTTAGTGGGGCCGCGCAAGAATCATCCTATGGATGCCCGGGCAT
>RGSB01000203.1 GCA_010032875.1 Actinomycetota bacterium
CTGTGAAGTTTCGTATGGCCTCACCAATAAATATTGATCATCGAAACAAAGAGGTAAAGCTAGATAGTAGTGAGACCTTAAAGTTTGATCACTTAATTGTTGCATTGGGTTCGGTAACAGCGGATTTTGGTATTCCAGGTGTTAAAGAGTTCGCACTTGGTATGAAATCAGTATCTGAAGCGTTAACTATTAGAGCTGAAATTATGAGACGATTTGAAGATCTTTGCCGATTTGAAGATGACACAAAGTTTTCTGTCACTGTAATTGGTGGCGGTCCTACTGGAGTTGAGATGGCCGGTGCAATCGCAGAGTTAATTCGCGGACCCCTAAAATCTGATCAAGCTCAGGTTGCTAAAAATATTAATGTCACATTAATTGAAGCAGGACCAAGATTGCTACCTCCATTTGCACCTTCTTTATCAGCACGAACTAAAAAGGATTTAGAAAAACTAGGCGTTAAAGTTTTATTAAATACAGCTGTTAAAGAGTTAGCTCATCGTAAAATTTTTCTCAAAGATGGCACCTCCTTGCAATCTGAGGTAACTATCTGGGCAGCAGGTGTTAAGGGTGCTGATGCTATGAAGGATTTAAATTTACCGATTGAGGCAAACCGAGTAGCTGTTGAGCCAACTATGCAGGTGAAGAATTATCCATATCTTTGGGCATTAGGTGATATTGCAGGGGCTAAAGGAAAAGACGGATCACCACTTCCAATGGTTGCACCAGTTGCAATTCAACAAGGAAAATTTATTGCAAAACAGATTAAGCGAATTTCGCAGAATAAGAAGTTAGAGCATTTTAAATATCTAGATAAAGGCTCTATGGCAACTATTGGTAGAAATAAAGCGGTGGTGCAGGTCAGATGGTTTAAATTAGCGGGCCCACTTGCTTGGTTGGTATGGCTATGGCTACACCTGTTTTATTTACTTGGCGGGCGAAACAAAATCGGCACAATGGCTGATTGGACCTGGAATTACTTAACCTTTGATCGCGGCAATCG
>RGSB01000022.1 GCA_010032875.1 Actinomycetota bacterium
GTTGAAGAGGCGCTGCGAATTGTTGAAGCAAACTCACCAACTAAAGAGGCTGGTGAAGGCAGTGGTCACACAATCACCTTAATTTCAATGGGACCAGAGCGCGCATCTGAGGCAATTAGAAAAGCACTTTCAATGGGCGCAGATGATGCAATCTTGATAAGTGATCCATCCCTTGCCGGCTCTGATGCACTTGCTACCTCACTTGTTTTAGCTGAGGTAATTAAAAAAGGTAATTACGATTTAGTTTTGTGTGGCACAGAAAGTACTGATGCCAGAATGAGTGTGATTCCAGCGATGATTTCCCAACGCCTTGCCTGGGCGCAGTTAACATTTGCTGGAAAGGTAGCGGTTAATCCGGCTGCAAGTACTGTAGAGATTGAGCGAATTACTGAGTTTGGTAATCAAGTAATGAGTGCAAAGTTTCCAGTAGTGCTTTCAGTTATCGAAAAAATTAATGAGCCACGTTATCCATCATTTAAGGGAATTATGGCGGCTAAGAAAAAGCCAATCACCACAATGAGTTTGGCAGATACTGGTATTGATGCTGCAAATGTTGGCGCATCTGCTGCATGGAGTGCGGTTAAAGATGCACTACCAAGACCTGCAAGGGGTGCTGGTGTGAAGTTGACTGATGAGGGCAATGGCGGAGAAAAATTAGTTGAGTTTTTAGTAGAGAAGAGACTGGCATGAGCAGCGTCCTATTTTTAGTAGATCACACAGCTGGAAAGATCAGCAAGGCAAGTGGTGAGCTTGCAACTTATGCAAAATCAATTGGTGAATCAGTTGCAGTAATTTTTGCAGATAATGCAGATGCAATCGCCTCCCAATTAAATACATTCCCAGTAGATAAAATCATTACCGTCTCCGGCGAATGGGAT
Organism: Actinomycetota bacterium; assembly: GCA_010032875.1. Classification (GTDB taxonomy): domain Bacteria; phylum Actinomycetota; class Actinomycetes; order Nanopelagicales; family Nanopelagicaceae; genus Planktophila. The sequence continues at coordinate 879 of RGSB01000022.1, forward strand.
AAATATGGCGCACCTGCAATTGCAGAGGGCTTGTCACAATTAATCGCTGCTAAAAATCCTGCCGCAGTTTTAATCACCTCAACTGCAACTGGTAAAGAGATTGCAGCTAGAGTTTCTGTAATTACTGGCAGTGGAATCATTACCGATGCAGTAAATGTTGATAAGGATTTGATTACAACTCAATCTGTGTTTGGTGGCTCAACAACAGTTCATTCAACTGTGACAAAGGGTGTGCCAGTTATAACTGTTAGAGCTAACTCAATCGAGGCAACAATTACTACCTCATCTGCTCCAACTGAAAGCTTTGCTGCCACAATCTCTGATGCTGCAAAGTTGGCGCCAATTTCATCTGCAACACCAGTAGTTAAAGGTGGCAGACCAGATTTAACTGAAGCATCCATTGTTGTATCTGGTGGACGTGGCACAAATGGAGATTTCAAACCAGTTGAGGCATTAGCTGATGCGTTAGGTGCTGCAGTTGGCGCATCTCGTGCTGCAACAGATGCTGGTTGGTATCCACACTCAAACCAAGTGGGTCAAACTGGAAAAACTGTTTCACCACAACTTTATGTTGCTGCTGGAATTTCAGGAGCGATTCAACACCGTGCTGGCATGCAAACAAGTAAAACAATTGTGGCGATCAATAAGGATCCAGAAGCGCCAATCCTTGAAATCGCAGATTTTGCTGTTGTTGGCGACTTATTTAACGTTTTACCTCAAGCCACCGCACAAATTATTGCTCGCAAGGGGTAATTACTTGGCTATCGGTGCCAACCTTTAGACTTAGCAAGTGCCAATCTATTTTGATCATGCTGCAACTACGCCAATCTCAGAGGTAGCGATCTCGGCATTAAACAATCAAATTAAAAAGTTAGGAAATGCCTCATCCCTGCATTCAGCAGGAAGAAGTGTTCGAAAAGATTTAGAAAGCGCACGGGAGGAGATTGCAAAGGCAATTGATTGCGCTCCAAGTGAGGTTATCTTTACTGCAACTGGCACTGAGGCAAATAATTTGGCAATTAAAGGCTTGTATTGGAAAGCAGCTAAATCAAACCGTAATGTAATTATCACCTCAACCTTTGAACATCATGCTGTGATGGATCCCATCGCATGGCTTGCCGAACATGAAAATGCTCAAGTTATTAACATCAATGTTGATCGAAATGGATTTATCTTGATGGACGAGTTGGCGCAGGCTATAAAGGATAACCAGGACAAAGTAGCTTTTATTTCAATTATGCATTCAAATAATGAGGTTGGCACCATTCAAGATATCGCCAAGGTTGTAAAGATTGCTGGTGATATTCCAGTGCATGCTGATTGCGTGCAAAGCTTTGGCAAGGTTGCTTTATCTTTTAAAGATTTAGGGTTAACCGCTGCAACTATAAGTGCTCATAAAGTTGGTGGCCCACTTGGCGTTGCTGCCTTAATTCTTAAACGCGGACTTGATATTGAACCGATTTTGCATGGGGGTGGACAGGAGCGGGATATCAGGAGTGGCACATTTAATGCGCCAAGTATTGTCTCCTTTGCAGCTGCCGCTAAAGAAAGTGTGGCAGCAATTGCAGATCGAGATAAAAAGGTGCGCGCATTAAAAAGTGAGTTAATTCAAACTGTTAAGAAAAATGTTTCAGATGCCTGGGTAAATGGTGATCAAGTAAATTGTCTACCAGGAATCACCTCAATTACCTTTCCAAAAACAGATTCAGAAGGGTTGCTACTTTTATTAGATAGTGAAGGTATTGCCTGCTCAACCGGCTCTGCCTGCAGCGCTGGCGTGCAAAGGCCAAGTCATGTCCTGCTTGCTATGGGATTAACTGAGGATGAGACCACCTCTACATTAAGATTTTCAGTAAGTCATTCCAATACACTCACTGAGATTGCAAAACTGGGATCAGTAATTGCATCAGTGGTAGCAAGATCAAGAGCGGCGTCAGGTAAAAAATGAAGAAACTTAAAGTAATTGCAGCAATGAGTGGTGGTGTTGATTCAGCAGTTGCTGCTGCCCGCGCAGTTGATGCTGGATATGAGGTTGTTGGCGTACACCTTGCTCTATCGAATAATCCACAAAAGTATCGATCTGGTGCTCGTGGATGCTGCACAATTGAAGATTCTCATGATGCAAGGCGCGCAGCTGATGTAATTGGAATCCCTTTTTATATTTGGGATATGGCTGAGGAGTTTCATAAGGGTGTAGTTGAAAACTTTTTATCTGAGTATCAATCAGGGCGAACTCCAAATCCTTGTTTGCGCTGTAATGAAAAGATTAAATTTGAAGCTGTATTGGACCGGGCAAAGGCACTTGGGTTTGATGGGGTAGTAACAGGGCATTATGCAATTACAAAAGATGGTCCTAATGGAAAAACTTTGCACCGAGCAGCAGATTTTGAGAAGGATCAATCATATGTTTTAGCAGTTCTTAGAACTGATCAAATAGAGGGTGCAATATTTCCATTGGGTGACACAGTGAAAACAGATACCCGTAAAGAGGCAAAAGAGCGTGGATTATTTGTAGCCAATAAACCAGATAGCCATGACATTTGCTTTGTGCCATCAGGAGATAACGCGGGTTGGTTGCGAGAGCGATTAGGTTCTGAAACCGGCGATATTGTTGATGAGGCAGGTAAAAAATTAGGTGAACACAAAGGTGCTTACACATACACAATCGGTCAAAGACGAGGCCTGGCGTTGACTGTGCCAGATCCAACTGGTGAACCAAGATATGTTTTAAAAATTGAGCCAAAGAGCAATACTGTTGTAGTTGGAACTCATCAAGCCTTAGCTGTAAAAACAATTGTGGCTACACCACCTACTTGGTGCGGACCAGTTCCAGAGTTAAATAAAGTATTAAGAGGCTTTGCCCAGGTTCGAGCACATGGCTTGCCACTTGCTTGTGAGTATAAATTTGATGGTACTAATCTGATTGCCAATTTAGATGAGCCAGTATTTGGTTTAGCAACCGGTCAAGCATTAGTTATTTACGATAATGATCGAGTAGTTGGCTCTGGAACGATCTGCGAAACGATTTAATATGAGCGCTGAAATACGGCATCAAATTCAAGAGCTCTGCGAAGAAATTGGTGATCACCAATTTAAATACTATGTTTTAGATGCCCCCACAATCACAGATGCTGCCTTTGATAAGTTGTGGAATCAGCTCCTTGAGCTTGAGAAAAAGTATCCGCAATACAAACTAGAGAGCTCACCTACGCTGCAAGTAGGTGGTGGTTTTTCAACCTCATTTACTCAGCATGACCATATTGAAAAGATGATGAGCCTAGACAATGTCTTTGACTCAGAGGAGTTAGATACTTGGTTTGATCGAATAGAAAAATCAGGGAGCAAAAATACTTGGTTATGTGAGGTTAAGGTCGACGGCCTTGCAATTAACTTACTTTACGAAGAGGGAAGATTAACTAGGGCATTAACCCGAGGAAATGGCACAACTGGTGAGGATGTAACCTTAAATATAAAGACAATCAAATCAGTTCCACTTGAGTTAAAGGGCAAAAATCTTCCATCCCTTCTTGAAGTTCGTGGTGAAGTATTTTTCCCACTGCAATCATTTGATGAGTTAAATGATTCACTAGAAGAGGCAGGTAAACCTAGATTTGCTAATCCAAGAAATGCAGCAGCTGGATCTCTTCGGCAAAAAGATCCAAAGATCACAGCCTCTCGCCCTCTTGATGTTGTAGTTCATGGCATCGGAGCTGCCACTGGTATTTCATTTGAAAAACAATCAGATGCATATGAACTTCTTAAAAGCTGGGGTTTGCCAACTAGTAAGCGATATAAGGTTGTTGCAACTCGCAAAGAGGTTTTAGATTTTATTAAAGGGTATGAAAAAGATCGTCATAATGTTGAGCATGAGATAGATGGTGTTGTAATTAAGGTAAATGAGATCTCAGTTCAAAACACACTTGGCTTAGGTTGAAAAGCCCCCACCAACCTGCAAAGTGGGTGAGCTCTCTAATTTATATTGCGGATACTTCTTCTCTAACTCAATTAACTCATTCCACAACTTATCAAAGGCAGCATCGGTAATTGTTGGTGCATCTAAAACATAGTATTTAAATTGATGATCTGAAATCTCTTCACAAAGCTCTTGGATTTTATGTCTAATCTGCGCACTCATGCTAAATCGTTTCGCAGATAGTGCCAGAACCAACTACACGATCATTATCGTAAATAACCAAAGCCTGGCCAGTTGCAAGACCAAATACTGGCTCATCTAAGTTGGCAATTAGATTTGTGCCATCAAATTTGTAATCACAGGCAAGTGGTGCGCCATGTGCACGAACTTGGGCAAATCCACGCAAAGTTTTATTGATTTCAGGAATTGGCCCACACCAAGTAGGAGGTGTTGCGCTAATTGTGGAAACTGCTAACGCATCATGGCTACCAACTACAACGGTATTACTCTTTGGTTCAATCTTTAATACATATCTTGGTTCACCTGTTGGATCTGGAACTGTAAGTGCTAAACCACGGCGTTGACCTATTGTATAGGTGTAAGCACCCTTATGTTCGCCCAGTTTTTTGCCAGCTTGATCAACTATGTCACCTGTTTCAGAACCTAATCTCTCACGTAGCCAACCAGCATTGTCCCCTGATGGCACAAAACAAATGTCATGGCTATCAGGTTTATTTGCAACAAAAAGCCCGCGCTCCTTTGCCTCTTTGCGGGTATCCGTTTTAACCGTATCTCCTAATGGAAAAATTGCACCCTCTATTTGATCAGTTCTTAAAACTGCCAATACATATGATTGATCTTTATCTATATCAGCTGCCCTATGTAAAGTTTTGCCAGTTGGTGAATCTTTAGTGATTGCGTAATGCCCAGTTACAACCCCATCAAAACCAAGTGCTTTTGCTCTATCTAATACAGCTTCAAATTTAATCTTCTCATTACATCGCAAACATGGATTTGGCGTTCTTCCTGATTGATACTCAGATAAAAAGTTTTCCACCACCCCTTTATGAAACTCCTCTGCCATATCCCAGATATAAAAAGGAATGCCAATCACATCGGCGGCCCGACGTGCATCATGTGAATCTTCGATGGTGCAACATCCACGTGCACCAGAACGATATTTCTGTGGGTTAGATGAAAGAGCTAAGTGCACACCAATTACGTCGTGACCCGCTTCTACTGCGCGTGCTGCTGCTACTGCAGAATCAACACCGCCGCTCATTGCTGCAATTAGTTTCATACGCCGCTGGCCGCTCTGCCACGTGTAATCACAGATGGCAAAACATCGAGTGCGCCATCGCAATCAGCTTGTGTTGATGTTCGGCCAAATGAAAAACGAAGTGATGACATTGCACTTATTTCATCGTGACCCATAGCCATCAATACATGACTTGGTCTGTGAACTCCTGCACTACATGCTGAACCAGTAGAGCATGAAACTTTTTCTCCATCCATGAGCAGTAACAATGTATCGCTCTGCGTTCCTGGAAACGTTACGTTAACAATTCCTGGTAAACGATTGGCGTTGATTGCATTTACAAAAGAACCAGGCACGACTTGCGTTACACGCTTTGCAAAATCGTCACGAATCTTGGCTATTGCATCTGCGTCATATGACTTATCTTGCGCCGCGGTTGCCAGTGCCACAATCGCTGGCGCATTAAGCGTTCCACTTCTAATTTCGCGCTCTTGGCCGCCACCATGGAGTAACGCAGGAATCTCTACTCCTCGGCGCAACACAAGCACGCCAATCCCAAGTGGTCCACCGATTTTGTGTGCACTGATTGAAAGCGCCATAACACCGAGTGATTTGAAGGAGAGTGGGATCTTCTTAAAGCTCTGCGCGGCATCAGTGTGCACAGGAATATCGCCAGCAATTTTTACGACCTCTGCGATTGGCTGAATTGCACCAGTTTCGTTATTTGCATGCATTATTGAAATTAGCGCAATCTCAGATCCGCGAGAGGCAACTAGTTTTCGGAGAAATTCAAGATCGATCACACCATCGCGGGTGACAGGTGCATGTATAACTTCGGCGCCTTCGTGTTCGGCGAGCCACGCGGCAGGATCTAACGTTGCGTGATGTTCGATAGAAGAAATGACGACAACGTTTTTGCCTAACGATTTTTGTTGCCAGTAAATACCTTTTATTGCAGTGTTATTTGCTTCAGTGCCAGATGCTGTAAAGATGATTTCTGATGCCAGACAATCTAATTCTTTTGCCAATATCTCTCGGGCATCTTCAACATCTTTGCGAGTATGGCGACCTTGTGTATGCAAACTTGAGGGATTGCCGAGTGTGCGCAGTTGTGCATCCATTGCTGCGATTGCGTTTTCGAGCATCGGCGTAGTCGCCGCATGATCGAGATAGATGCCAGACATGGGTGTAAGTCTAGGACTTACGAGCGTGCACGCCTTGCGTTGCCTGTGGCAGCACAGCGAAGAGATCACCTATGACGCCGAAATCTGCGATTTCAAAGAGTGGGGCTTCTGGATCTTTATTGACCACAACGATTGTCTTACTGGTTTGCATGCCTGCGCGATGTTGAATCGCTCCAGAAATTCCACATGCAACGTAGAGCTGTGGACTTACAGTTTTACCAGTCTGTCCAACTTGATGTGAATGCGGATACCAACCAGCATCAGTTGCTGCGCGTGATGCACCAACTGCTGCGCCGAGTTCGTCAGCAAAAGCTTCAACTGGTGCAAAGTTTCCATCTGTACCGCGACCACCTGAGACAACGATATTTGCTTCAGTTAATTCTGGACGGCCACCTTTTACTGGTGGTTGTGACGAAGTAATTGTTGCGCCCTTAGCATGATCTGCGATTGTGAGTGTTGCGTTTTCAACTGCAGGTGTTGCAGCAGCTGCGCTTGCTTCTACTGAATTAGGACGAATAGTGATGATTGCAGTAGTTGTATTAACTGCAGAGTGAACTGTGGTTGATCCGCCAAAGACTAATTGTGTACAACTGCGATCTGCTGCAACATCGACGGCGTCAGTAATAATTCCGCTATTAGTTGCAACTGCCACACGCGCAGCGATTTCCTTGCCCATCGCGTGGGATGCAATCAAAGCAGCTACTGGTCCATGTGTGGTGACTAATTGCGAAAGTGCATCAGCCATCGCTGGAACACCATGTGCTGCAAAATCTGCGGATTCAACAACGATTACATTTGTAATAGGACCGACATTTACAGTCGCAGCCATTGCGGCTCCCTTGCCGATAGGGGCTAATACAACAGCGGTAACTTCTCCAATTCGAGCAGCAGCAGTGGCTAACTCTGCTGTTGTCTTAGTTGATGCTTCGCCAAAGAAATCGGCCAAAATAAATGTGCGGCTCATATTAATTTCTTCTCTGCCAAGTAGTTAACGAGTGCATTTCCAGCATCACCTTCGTCAGTAACTTTGATTCCAGCAGCGCGTGGTGGGCGCAGAGCTGAATCAACTACTTGTGACCATGGACTCTGCGCAGTAGCGCCAATTGTTGCAAGGTCACGAGTTTCAATTGTCTTTTTCTTCGCAGCCATAATTCCTTTAAATGATGGATAGCGCGGTTCGTTAATCTTTTCTACAACACTGATAACGGCCGGCATTGAAGCGTTCATTGTGTCGACGCCCGCTTCGGTCACTCGTGTAATTGAAACTTTGCTGCCAGCAACATCGATATCAACCTTGCCTGCAAATGTTAATTGTGGCCACTGCAAACGGGCAGCAATCATTGCAGGCACAACGCTCATACGTGCATCAGTTGACTCTGTTCCACAAATAACTAAATCAAATCCGCCTTTTTTAATTACTTCTGCAAGCACTGAAGATGTTGCAAGTGCATCAGAGCCCGCGAGCGCTGGATCGCTGACCAAGATTGCATCGTTTGCACCCATTGATAGTGCTTTACGAATTGCCTCTGTGGCGCGTGTTGGTCCCATTGAAATTACGGTGACAGTGTGCGGGCCACCTTCTTCGTTGCCACCATGTGCTTCGACAATTCGTAGCGCTTCTTCGACTGCATATTCATCTAAATCATTGAGAACTGCGTCAACGCTTTCGCGATCGAGAAAACCATTTGCGCCCATTTTTTTCTCAGCCCAAGAATCTGGAACTTGCTTAACGCACACGGCAATCTTCATGAAGCAAAGGTTACTCGCCAGTACCCAACCCCGACCAGTTGAGATAAGCGTTAACGAAACCTTCTCCAACGCGTAACCTCAAGTTCGACTTGAGAGTTCTATTCGGCCCGACTCTTATATCCATGAATGATTCACTACGCGTAGCTGTAGTAACAGAATCCTTCCTCCCTCAAATAAATGGTGTTACCAACTCAGTAATTCGAGTCCTTGAAACTCTTTCAGCAAAGGGGCATGAAGCGCTAGTGATTGCACCCGATAGCGCCGAAGCGCCTTCAACGTATGCAGGATTTCGCGTAAAGCGTGTACCTAGTTTGGCTGTCAAAGGTCTGTTACCTGTTGGCTTTCCGCAACGATCCATGGAACCACTGATTGAAGGATTTGATCCAGATGTTATTCATCTTGCATCTCCTTTCTTTCTTGGAAAGTACGTCACTCGAATAGCGCAACGATTAAATATTCCAACGCTCTCTATTTATCAAACTGATGTTGCAGGTTTTGCTCGCCACTATGGCCTATCAATTGCCCACTCTCAGTTGACGAACTGGGTTGCAAATATTCACAAGAACACCGATCGCACATTGGCGCCTTCGACATGGTCATGTGATCAACTGATGACAGCCGGTGTTGACAATGTCGCGCTGTGGCAACGCGGTGTTGATAATGTGAAATTTAATCCATCCAAGCGCTCTGACGCTCTGCGCGAAAGTTTTGTATCTGGATCACAGCATAAAATTATTGTTGGCTACGTTGGTCGCTTAGCCAATGAGAAGAAAATTGAAGATCTAGCACCACTGCATGCACGTGAAGATGTGCAGCTTGTCATCGTGGGAGATGGCCCTGCCCGTCAGAAATTAGAACGCGCGCTGCCAAAGGCACGCTTTGTTGGTTATCAATCCGGTGAAGATTTAGCTGCACATTACGCATCTTTCGATATTTTCGTTCACACTGGCAAGCACGAAACATTCTGTCAATCTATTCAAGAGTCTCTTGCATCCGGTGTTCCAGTGATTGCGCCACACTCCGGTGGGCCACTAGATCTCGTACAACACGGAGCCACGGGATTTTTACTCGATACAAGTAATGCATCAGATTTAGTTGCCGCTTTTGAACTCTTATCCGATGCACACACACGTTCACTGATGGGTATAGCTGCGCGTGAATCCGTCATTCACCGCACGTGGGAAAAAGTAAATAACGAACTAATTAATCACTACCGCGATCTATCAGCTCGTCCCGCACTCGCACTGAAGGAGAACGTCGCATGAGAATTCTTCACATCGCTAATTTCTACGGTGATAAATCAGGTGGTATTCGCACCACAATTCATAATCTTGGTCATAGCTACATACAGCGTGGTCACGAATTTACCTTCATAGTGCCTGGCAGTGGCTTTTACTGCGAAGAAACTCCCACGGGGCGAATGATTCATCTACCATCAATACTTATTCCATTTAGTGGTGGCTATCGAATTATTCGTCGCAATCGCGATGTCAAGAATTTGATTACAACCCTGAAGCCAGATGCGATTGAAATTTCAGATCGTTTTACTTTATCGGGTATCGGAACTTGGGCGAGAAAACGTGGAATTCCAACAGTTGTCTTTAGCCACGAAACGCTCTCAGGTCTTGTGAAAACTCATCTCAAATTTTCGTTAACCCGCGTGGTCAATTGGCACAACTCAAGACTTGCGTCGCGATTTAAGTACGTCATCGCAACAACACAATTTGCCGCAAGTGAGTTTAAAAATATTGATACACCGAATCTGGTCACTGTGCCGCTCGGTGTAGACCTCGCAAACTTTCACCCAAATAATCGAGATGAATCACTTCGCGCAGCATTACTCAAAGGTGCAGATATCTTGCTCGTTCACTGTGGGCGTCTTTCCCCTGAAAAGAAACCTGAACGATCTATGCAGGCACTCGAACTCTTATTAAAGCAAGGAATCAATGCGCGGCTTGTCTATGTCGGTATAGGGCCATTGCAGAAAAAAATGATGCAAGCTTCAAAGAATTTGCCCGTTACTTTTCTCGGTTACGTTGCCGGTCGTCAAAAATTAGCCGCAATTCTTTCCAGCGCCGATATTTCTCTAGCCCCTGGTCCAATCGAAACTTTCTGTTTAGCTGCAATGGAATCACTTGCTTCTGGCACGCCAGTTGTTGCATCAAATACCAGTGCGGTTGGCGAGTTCTTGCTGCTTGATTCAGAACAACCAGTTGGTGCAATTTTTGATAACACCGCACTTGGTTATGCAGAAGCTATTAAAGAGGTACTTCGAATGCGTTCACGTAATCAAAATTTGGCACATCACTGCCACCAACAAGCGCTCAACACAGGTTGCGAGCGGCGTAATGTCATCGCCAATTCGCTTTGTAGTACTGGGCGACAGCGCAGCAGCTGGAATTGGCGACTCAGACAAGTTTGGTAACAACTTCGGTTGGGGTTACTACCTAGCACGAGCAATTCAATCTCCACTTGTCTATGCAAATGTTTCTCGCCCAGGTGCGCAATCACAAGAGGTTAGAGATGTTCAACTCAAGCACGCATTAGATTTCAAACCAAATTTAGCTGCTGTAATCGTGGGGGGGAATGATGTGTTGCGAAATGGATTTTCACCGCAACGTTTTCATCAAAACCTTCGCACGATTGTTTCTGAACTCACAGCTCTAAATAGCACCGTTTTACTCCTCGAGCTTCATGATCCAAACAAATTATTGAGACTACCTAAGACTTTAGCGGGCATTCTCGATCGCAGAATCAACATGGTCAACTCAATGACTCGCGCAGTTGCCGAAGAGTTTTCAACGAAATTGCTGCAGACCCGTCAAATTGCAGATATATATTCAAAAGATATGTGGCATGTAGATCGAATGCATCCTTCAAAAAAGGGACATCAGCACTTAGCCAAAAACTTTAGAAAGATTTTGCTTGATGAAATTGCCGTGGCACCCGTTCGAATTTCTCCGGTTCATGTAAAAACTCGCAAAGAGTCCATCTCATGGATGCTTCTCAAAGGAACACCGTGGTTTTTCAAGCGTTGCTTTGACTTGCTTCCAGCTGTTTTATTTTTGATCACGAAAGAGAAAATTCTCAATGCTTTTAGTGGGCGCCGTGGCAAAGAAGATAACGTTCACTTTGCTAACTTCACGCAATCTCAATCAACTGAAGCAATTTCAGCGTAATACTCGTTAGTACCAACTCTCTGGCTTAAACTAATGGCCATGCTCGCAATCATTGCTCCCGGACAAGGTTCACAAACCCCGGGAATGCTCAGTGCGTGGCTGAAGGATTCAACGCTTCGAGATACATGTGCTGCCTGGTCACTCGAAATAGGCACAGATCTCTTAACACTTGGAACATCTGCAGATGCCGATGAGATTAAAGATACGGCTAATGCCCAACCGCTGATTGTCGCGGCAGGTTTATTAAGTTTTAAGGCACTCGGTGTCACACCATCTGTTGCTGCAGGCCACTCTGTTGGAGAAATAACTGCGGCATCACTTGCCACAATCATCTCTGAGAGCGATGCGATGAAAATTGTTCATGCCCGCGGATATGAAATGGCAAAAGCTGCCGCAATCACTCCAGCAGGAATGTCAGCGGTCTTAGGCGGTGATCGCGAAGCAGTTGTGAGTGCAATTAATGCTGCAGGACTTGTTGCTGCAAATGAAAATGGCGCGGGACAAATTGTTGCTGCTGGTTCTTTGGAAGGTCTTGAAAAACTTGCAGCCAATCCACCTGAAGGTGCTCGCGTGCGCGCCCTTGCAGTTGCTGGCGCATTTCACACTTCTTATATGCAACCTGCCATAGAACCATTACGTGCGCTTGCCGAAAGCATCCACGTGCATGATCCGATTGCCACAATTATTTCCAATAGAGATGGCGCTCGCGTCACAAATGGTCGCGAATTTATGGATCGCATCGTGGCTCAAATAGCTAATCCCGTACGGTGGGACTTATGCATGAGTACTCTGAAATCTATGGGCGTCACTGGTGTCATCGAATTAGCACCTGCTGGCACGTTAGTTGGATTACTCAAGCGAGCAGAACCAAGTATTGAAACATTTGCGCTGAAATCACCGGATGATCTCGATGCTGCGCAAACCTTTGCAAGTAATCATGGGAGTAAATAAGTGGCCACAATAAAAAGTAGCAAAGGTTCTGAAGCGCAAATACTTTCTGTCGGTACATATCGCCCTGCGCGCTTAGTTCCTAACTCAGAAATTGTTGATCGCATTGATTCAAGTGATGAGTGGATTCAGCAACGCACCGGCATTGAATCCCGCCGCTTTGCACGCCCTGATGAGTCAGTTATTGATATGGCCCAAGCTGCTGCAGAAGTTGCACTCAAGAGAGCAAAACTTACGATTACCGATATTGACACTGTCATCGTTGCAACGATTACTTTTCCTTATCAAGCACCGAGTGCCGCGACTGCTCTGATCGAGCGTTTGGGAAATCCAAAGGCTGCAGCATTTGATGTGGGCGCTGCGTGCGCTGGTTTTTGTTATGGACTTGGAATGGCAAATGATTTAGTCCGCGGCGGAACATCTAAAAATGTTCTAGTCGTTGGCGTTGAAAAGATTTCAGATTTCACAGACCCAGATGATCGCGCTACAGCTTTCATCTTTGCCGATGGTGCGGGCGCTGTAGTTGTAAGCGCTGCAGACCACGTTGGTATAGGTCCAACTATCTGGGGGTCGGATGCCGCAAACCGCGATGCAATCTTGATGGAGCCAGCCTGGACTGATTACAAGAAAACTCCGCAATCAACTATTGAGCAATTAAAGTGGCCATACATAGAGCAACAAGGGCAGACTGTTTTTCGTTGGGCAGTATTTGAAATGAGTAAGGCTGCCACTCGCACACTTGAAGCAGCCGGGATCACAGTTGATCAACTCGGCGCATTTATCCCACATCAAGCAAACTTTAGAATTATTGAAGCAATGGCACGTCAGATGGATATCCCAGATTCAGTTGTGATTGCAGATGACATAAAGACAAATGGAAATACATCTGCAGCATCGATTCCACTTGCAATGGATGCTCTCCTTGAAAAACATCCTGAGTTACATGGCTCACTCGCGCTTCTGATTGGTTATGGCGCTGGCCTTGTTTATGCAGGACAAGTCGTTCAATTACCGCCTGCACCACAATAATTTCTCGCTTATTCACTGATGATCTAGAAGTAGATTCACTAAGTATGGTTGAAGTTGTAGTTGCTGCTGAAGAGCGCTTTGGAATTAAAATTCCAGATGAGAAAGTAACTGATCTCGCAACTGTTGGCGATGCTGTTAATTTCATCGTTAACGCTGCAAAGTAATTATTTAGTCACATCTCCATGCGTCGCGTTGTCGTAACAGGACTCGGTGCCACCACCCCTATCGGTGGCGATGTCGCATCTTCTTGGTCGGCTCTACTTGCCGGAACATCAGGAGTTCGCACATTAACCGAAGAGTGGGCTTCTACTCTTCCTGTTCACTTTGCCGCACGTGTTGCACAAGAACCAAGTGAAGTAATGGAGCGCGTTGAAATGCGCCGCTTGGATCGCTCAGAACAATTCGCACTCATTGCATACCGCGAAGCATGGAAAGACGCTGGTTCTCCTGTTGTCGATAACGAACGACTCGGTGTTGTTATCGCATCCGGTATCGGTGGCGTTATTACTCTGCTTGATCAACACGACATCATGAAGGAAAAAGGTGCACGACTCGTAAGTCCACACACTGTTCCGATGCTTATGCCAAATGGTCCGGCAGCAAATGTTGGTATCGAACTTAAAGCACAAGCAGGCGTTCACACTCCAGTGAGCGCATGTGCATCCGGCGCAGAAGCAATTGGCTATGCACTTGAAATGATTCGCTCTAATCGCGCAGACATTATTGTTTCAGGCGGTGTTGAAGCAGCAATACATGCACTGCCAATGGCTGGCTTTGCAGCGATGAAAGCGCTGAGTACACGCAATGATGATCCTGCACGTGCGTCAAGACCATATGACCTCAACCGCGATGGATTTGTTCTAGGCGAAGGTGGCGGTGTTTTAATTCTGGAAGAACTAGAACATGCAAAAGCACGCGGAGCAAAGATTTACTGCGAATTAGTTGGACAAGGTCTTTCATCCGATGGCTATCACATTGCTGCCCCTGACCCAGAGGGAACTGGTGTGCAGCGCGCAATTAAGTTCGCACTGCGTGATTCTGGACTCACAACAAAAGACATCGTGCACTTAAACGCACATGCAACATCTACACCTGCAGGAGATGTGGCAGAAGCAAATGCACTTCGTCTGGCACTCGGCGCAGATGCCGATCACGTTGCAGTATCTGCAACAAAATCTGTCACAGGTCACTTACTAGGTGGCGCCGGTGCAATTGAATCTGTCTTTATTGTGAAAGCACTTCAAGAGCGTTTAGCCCCACCGACTATGAATATTGAAAATCTAGATCCTGCAGTAACAATCGATGTTGTCCGCGATAAACCACGTGCACTGCCACAAGGTGATATCGCAGCGCTTAATGATTCATTTGGTTTCGGCGGCCACAACGTCGTTCTCGCCTTTAAGTCCTACTAATGGATCCACGCGATCCGATTGCGCGCATTCAACGATTAGTTGATAACGGCGCACATGAATTAATCATCCCCCGCACTGATTGCGGAATGGTTGCAGCAACAGGATCAATAAAAAATAACAAAGTCATCATCTTTGCATCCGATGCCACAAAACAAGGCGGTGCACTCGGCGCCGATGGCGCGCGAGTAATTGTTGCTGCATACAAAGCTGCAATGGCAGAACAACTACCAATCATTGGTATTTGGCACTCAGGTGGTGCGCGATTAAGT
>RGSB01000023.1 GCA_010032875.1 Actinomycetota bacterium
GATATAGAGAGTTTTTGATGATCACGAATTCCTTGTTGTGCAAGAAGACGAAGTTCTGGATCTATTTTTGAATCTACCGCGACGGGAGTGGGCACGTTTGAAGATGAAGACAAGCGAATCAATAAGTTGCTGATTTCTGGATAGTGCGAATTCTCCTCAGAAATTGAATTCTTAAGAATACTCAAACCAACTATAACTGTTGCTAGTTCTAAATTAGAAAGTTTTCTTGGTTTGCTAAGAACATCGGCATTTCGAATTGAGACGAAACCGGTGTCAAATGATAAATCAATGAGTTCAAGAGGTGTGTATCCTGGCAATCCACACATCCATAAAGTGTTTAAATCATCAATCACATTCGATTTAGAAGTCTGAAAATCGGTAGCTATCTCCTCGAGAGAAACCCCAGGTTTAGAAGTTAAATACGGAACTAGATCAAGGAGTCTTTCAACTTGATTCTGCGGAAGTTTCTTAACCATGAGTTAAAACCAACTTCTGTAAACTCTCTTTAATTTGAGTTCTTAGTGAATCTGGAGAGATTACTTCGACATCATCTAAATGCCATAAAATCAAAGAAGCCAAAATATTTTCTGATACATGCTCTACTACTAATAGGTCATGCAATTCCTCTGGCTTACTGGATACCGCTAGGCTCCTTAATTGAGACCCACGACCTTTTCTAATTCGAAGAGTCGCTTGAAATTTCGAATGATCATCGTTTAAGTTTTTGTAAGCCTCTACCCCTTCTGGAATCTCAAATATCTGGGCTTTAGCAGATACGGTTATTTCGCCCTGAACGCGATCACACCTAAATGTTCGAACTTCTCTCTTGTCCAAATCGAATCCATGAAAATACCAAAATCCGTGATGAGAAAAATACGAATAAGGATAGATATTTCGCTTATTAGAATGCAATTGAACATCTAGATACAAAAAATGCATACTTCTTTTTTCAGAAATTGCACTAATTACGTCTCCTAAAAAACTTGGAGTATTAATCGAAAGTGGAGATATACTTGGCAATTCAGCGATGTCAAGGGGCACCAAAAATCCCGAAAGCTTTCGCAAAACTCTTTGTGAATGTTCATCAAAGGTAGAGCTTTTCCATATTTGAGCCGCAATCGACATATATGAAATCTCAATTGGTGAGTATCCCTTAGTGTCCATCTGAAAGTTTTCGGGACGGATTCTGTATCCTTGCTCATCTTCAAAGAGCGGATCTATGCCTGAAACTTCAATATCAATACCTAAAGAACGAAGTTCGTCTTTATCTCGTTCAAACATGCGTTCCATTGCTTCATTTGAACCGTCGTAACCTTCTATAGTTCTAAATATCTCTGATTTAGTTAAGTTCCTTTTAGTTGCTAGTAGAGCAATAACTAAATTAACTAAACGCTCACTCTTCCGCGACACCGTAAGCACCTTTAGATGGACGTCTACGTCTAGGGAGAACTTCAACTCCTGGCGCCATGCGCCGGCTGACTATAAGAAAGCCTGTATGTCCGATCATGCGCTGCATTGGCCTAACAGCCAAACCTTCGTGATGCCAATCGCGAACAATAGTTTCCGAACTTAGTGGTTCCGTAAAATTTCCATCTTCTTTAAGTGCTTCAGCTGTTGAAGATAGCTGCGTTGTCGTCGCTACGTAAGCCAGAAACACTCCACCTGGTCTTAAAACTTCTGCCGCAAATGGGACACATTCCCATGGAGCTAACATATCCAAAATGACGCGATCATATTTCTTTTCAGTTTCAGAGTCTTGCACCGAGCCAATAGTAAGTTTCCACTGAGACGGGAGTCCATTGAAATAGGTTTTCACATTCTCTGATGCTATCTCTGCAAAATCTTCGCGCCGTTCAAAACTTGATAATTCGCCATCCGGACCAATAGCCCTTAGTAAAGATATTGATAACGCTCCGCTGCCGACACCTGCTTCAATCACCTTGGCACCTGGGAATACATCAGCGACACCAATAATCATTGCCGCATCTTTTGGATAAACAATTGTTGCGCCACGCGGCATGGATAAAACAAAATCGCCCAATAAAGGTTTGAAAGCTGTGAACTTCAAACCAGCACTAGTGCTGACAACACTTCCTTCAGGCATTCCAATCAAATCATCATGAACAATCCAGCCTTTATGGGTGTGCCACTCTTTGCCAGGCATGATCGTAAAGGTGTACATCTTGCCCTTGGGATCAGTTAGTTGAATCCGATCACCTTCCGAGAAGAAACCATCATTAGACATAGGAGTATCTTATGCGTGCGAGTAGAAATAATTGAGAGTATCTTGAATGTAATGAACTATTTGCGACTGTCCCCCAGCAGGGTCAATGATTTCTCAAACTGCCCTTTGCTCTATAAATATCGAATAATTGATCAACTTCCCGAGGCGCCCAGTTTGGATGCCGAAAGAGGAACCTTAGTACATACGGTTCTGCATGATCTCTTTGAGTCACCTGCACCTTTACGTAACGTGAAAACAGCTACAGATTTGTTACCTTCTCGATGGCAAGAACAACTCAGATCTAAACCTGAATTAGCTTCAATGATTACTAACGAAAAAGAATGGCTTGATCGAGCCAATTCACTTTTAAGCACTTACTTTGAATTAGAAAATCCAACA
This sequence comes from Actinomycetota bacterium, assembly GCA_010032875.1. GTDB lineage: Bacteria > Actinomycetota > Actinomycetes > Nanopelagicales > Nanopelagicaceae > Planktophila. The sequence continues at coordinate 2,624 of RGSB01000023.1, forward strand.
TTATTTGAACCAACTCATAGAGAACTGCACCTTGAACAGAACTTAACGGAAAACGTTTATCTACACGGATATGTAGATCGGTTGGATATTGCACCAACTGGCGAAGTGCGAATTATTGATTACAAAACAGGAAGATCACCAAAGCCAGGCTGGGAGGATAAAGCTCTTTTTCAACTTCGAGTGTATGCCCTTCTTTATTGGAAGGAACACAACGTAGTTCCCCGGTTACTGCAATTAATCTATTTAGGCGATACGAGCGTCCTGAGAAACTCACCCACCGAACAAGAATTAATAGCAACCGAGAAAAACCTCATGAAAATCGCAGATTCAATAAATCACGCTATCGAAACTGATACATGGTTGCCGAGAAAATCAAAATTGTGCGATTGGTGTTCCTTTAAATCTATTTGCCCTGCTCATAATTAATTTTTAATGTTTCGTAACTCAATTCTTCCAACGATGAGATAACTCTAAGACGATCTCGCGGCTCAACATGAACAAAATGAGGTACTCCAATTGTAAAAGCTCCACTAGATGTCGCAGCTTGAATGCCCGTTGGGGAATCTTCTAAAATTAAACAATCAGATATATTGACTCCAAATTTATCTGCAGCTTTTAAATACGCTTCGGGATCCGGTTTTGGGTGCTTGACATCATCAGCGGAAAGAGAAAAAGCGAAAGAATGGGCAGGAATACTTGCCAAAACAGCGTTCACCAATACTCGGGGACTAGCCGAAACCAAAGCAGTGGGAACTCTATTCTTATTTAAGTCTGTGAGTAGTTCTAGTGCTCCAGGCAAAACAGGTGCGCCTGAACTCAAGCGTTTCGTCATTTTTTTAATGATCGACATAGTAAAAAATTCCGCAGATTCCACTTGACCCGATTTTTCGTACATGTATTTACCTACTCGAGTCAATGGTCCACCTAAACAATAATTTTGATCCGCAGAAGTCCATGTGTATCCAAACTCCGCCATTAATTCAGTTTCAGCTATCAGCCATTGAGGTTCGGAATCTACAAACAACCCATCCATGTCGAAAAATACTGCACTATAAAAATTTTTCATTCTAAATTGCTAAGCCTAAAAGAGTATCTAGTGCTCTCGATAGCTCTCCTGGATTGCCACCAGTGGATCCATATCGGCATTCATTAATCCAATCTTGCAAAATTGAGAAAACTTTCTCTGTATCAATATTTTCTGATAAGGCATGGATTATTCCTTGTATAACAGCATCTGTCGGGGCAGATTCAGTTTGAGATAAATATAAGGTTAAATTGCTCAAAAAATCTTGTGCCCGCGTAAGTAACTCATCGCTCCACATTCGGTTAGTTGAATAATGCTGCATCATAAGTGCAATCCGAATAGCCATTGGAGAAATACCAGAATTCATCAATGTTGATACAAAGACCAAATTCCCCAAGCTCTTACTCATTTTTTCGCCATTAAGTCCGATCATTCCTGCGTGTACATACATCCTCGCAAAATCTTTACCGGTAGACACACGGGCTTGTGATGCACTCATCTCATGATGTGGAAATACCAAATCATTCCCACCGCCTTGGATGTCAATAAGAAAATCTTCATGTGTATCTGGTTGCAAATACCCTAGGGCGATTGCGCAACATTCAATATGCCAACCAGGTCGTCCTTCACCATGAATACTCGGCCATCCTGGTTCGTTTTCACGTTTACTTAACCAAACCAAAGAATCCAGCGGATTCTCTTTACCTTTTCGATAAGGGTCTCCCCCACGTTGCTCAAAAATTCTCAGCGAATCAGCTTCATTCAGGTGCGATCGGGAGCCGAAATCAGGATCATTATGAACTCGGAAATACAGATCATTATCGACTGAATAGATCGCACCGGCACTACGCAGCTCCTCAATTTTTTGAGTGACCAATCCAATAGATTCCACGGCGCCGATATAAAAGTTGGGAGGAAGAATACGCAAAGATGTCATGTCTGAACGAAAGAGATCAATTTGTGAATCAGCCAGAGTTTGCCAATTAATTCCGACACGATGTGCGCGTTCTAGCAATGGATCATCTATATCAGTTATGTTCTCAACGAAAAGTACTTCCGATTTCTTTGCTCGAAGGTATCGGTTAATGAGATCAAATGCTAGGTATGTAGCTGCGTGCCCAAGATGAGTTGAATCGTATGGAGTTATGCCGCAAACGTACATCCGATATGTTTGCTTAGTAGGCAAATCTTCAACTTTCCTAGAAGCAGAATTGAATAGCGAAAGCAAAGGTAATTCAAATTTGGAATCCAGGCTTGGTATATAAACATCAGGCCATGCTTTCATGTGCTAATACTATTACACGCGCGATGAATTACAGTTCTAAAACGCTGGCCATGGAATAGCTGGCCAATCCTGGCTCGGCATAGGAAATTTTCCTTCAGATAACAAATTTGTAATCCTCGTTTTTAAGGCTTCAATTTCAATATCGGTTATCAATGTTTGGAACTTTTCTATTTGGTTTTTCTCAATCAGAAGCAAAAGTTCGTGAAGAATTTGCTTCTCTTCAAGGGATAAATCTGCGCCTGCCCACTGCCATAGAACTGTTCTTAGCTTGTATTCCTGATGAAAAGTAACACCATGATCACAACCGTAAAGTTTCCCATCCGCCCGTGGAAGTAAGTGACCAATTTTACGATCTGTATTATTTACGACTGCATCGAAAAGAGCCATTTTTCGCAATTGCGGATCGTTAGTACTAAAGAAAGTCGCTAGATCAACAGTTGAATCGATTTCGATCCATTCTTGAATCATCCCCAGACCGAACGGTCCATCCCGTAATAATGTAAGCGGCACCACCTTAAGATTGCTAGCTTCGCTGATTAAATAAGACGCATATTCACGTTGAGCCAAATTCCCATCTGGAAAATCCCATAATGGTCTTTCTCCAGCTATTGGTTTATAAATGCACTTTATTTTCATATCCCCATACGAGCATTCAGCCAAGAGCGTTGCGTTAGACGCGTCAATGAGGCGACCAGTTACATTGATAGTACCGTTGCGTAGAATTTCCTCAGTAGTTTTCATCGTCGATATCCATTAGAGCGAGGACACAAGTGCCCACTTGGATCAATTGGTATTCCGCAGAAGGGACACGGTGTGCGACCTGCATTAGCAAGTGATAAACATCTTTTTGAAAATGCTGCTGCCTGACTTGGTGAAACGTGAACACGCAGTAAATCGACAGACAATTCGTTTTCATCAAAAACCAAATCTTCATCATCTGCGTCTTGCGAGTTAGTCATTTCCCGCAATTCATAGACAATCACGCTATTTTCAGAGTCCCAAGCCATGGCGATAACACCAGCCCGGAACTCCTCGAAAATCGGTTGCTCCAGGGGCGCATCATCAATGTCTGTAGCCTTAATCGAAATTGTGGGATCTGATTTTTTGATTTCACGCAACATTATTTTGGTACGTTCTCCCAAGGCAATAACCTGCGATTTATCAACTACAACTGAAACAATTCTCGAACCAGTACGCGCCTGAATAAAAAAGGTTCGTTCTCCAGGAGATCCAACTGTCCCAGCGACAAAGCGTTCTACTGGATTGAATTCGTACACAATAGGACTCATGTTCTTCCACTACCCCCGCCAACAAGAGTTTTCATGGACCTTGATTTCTTTTCCAGATACTCAAAATTCGTCGATGAATCATTGAGATGCAATAGGCGGAAGTCGCCCTTGTTGTAATCCAAAACTGTGATAGATGCGGGATCGATAACAATCTTTTGAAATTTATCTAGTTCCATATTCAGAGCGTCAGCAACTATGGCTTTAATGACATCTCCATGGCTGACCAGAAGTACGACTCCGCCCTTGGACTTTTCAACACTCTTGAGAAGAGATTTTTTAGCCCGTCTTTGAACATCTAACAAAGATTCGCCTTCTGGGAAAACCATTTTGCTCGGAGTTTTTTGAACCACACGCCATTCTTTTTTTAAAGCCAAAAGAGTTAGCTTTTTTCCGGTCCATTGTCCGTAATCAACCTCCGAAATACCTTCATCTAAAATAAGTGCTTTGCGTGATATTTTCTGAGCCGCTAACCACGGTTCTAGTGTCAAATAGCATCTTTCTAAAGGACTGATTCGAATTTCTTTGAAAGTTAGAGAGCCTAAACGTTTGATTAAATCCTCTGCCTGAGTTGCACCTTTTTTACTTAACATGATTCCTGGGGTGCGACCAGCGAGAACTCCCTTTTCGTTAGCAACCGAATGGGCATGTCTGAGCAAAATTACTGTGGTCACTCAGCAAGGTTATCGGGATTTAGGAATGCACACTTGCTAAGGTCGTGCCATGCAATTAAGGCGTGCTGGTAAGAGTGGTCTCATGCTCTCTCGAATTGGGCTAGGCACAATGACGTGGGGACGCGATACCGATGAGCATGAAGCGGCCGAACAATGCCGTGCATTTCTAGATGCCGGAGGAAACTTCATCGACACGGCAGCTGTATACGGTGATGGAGATAGTGAACGCGTAATTGGCGGATTAATTGGCACGCTTGTGGAACGTAATGACATTGTCATCGCCTCGAAAGCTGGTATTTCATTTCCGCAAGGGGAAAGAAAAATTGATAATTCACGTTCAGCCTTAATCGCACAGTTAGATGCTTCATTAGTTCGTTTAAATACGGATTACCTAGACTTGTGGCAAATTCATACATGGGATTGCGAAACTCCCTTAGATGACACTTTATCCGCTTTGGACTATGCATACTCCAGTGGCAAGGCTCGATATGTAGGCGTATCAAATTTTTCGGGTTGGCAAAGTGCGCACGCCATCACACGACAAGAAGTAATTGCAAACAAAGCCCCTATCACAACGATTCAAAATGAATATTCGTTGCTCAATCGAAAGGTTGAAGAAGATCTCCTTGATGCGGTTGAAAATCTGAACGTAGGATTTCTAGCTTGGTCACCTCTAGGGCGAGGAGTACTCACAGGCAAATATCGCAAAGGGATTCCAAGTGATTCTCGTGCCGCTACTCCGCACTTTGCTTCGTTTGTCGAACCATATTTATCCGATAAGCAAAATCAGATCGTTGAAGCAGTCTGCATAGCAGCAGAAGGATTGGGGTACTCACCGCTAGAAGTTGCACTTGCATGGGTTCGAGATGCATCACATGTTACGAGCGTAATTTTGGGAGCAAGAACAGGTGCGCAACTGCGCGGCGCATTAACTAGCGAAGAGGTTACATTGCCTGACGTTGTTCGGAGTGCGCTAAATGAGATTTCAACAGTTTCGTAAAAAATCTTCTAAAACATTAACTCCAAATTTAATACCTTCGATGGGTACTCGCTCATCCACACCATGAAATAGAGCCATAAAATCTAAATCTGGTGGCAATTGCAATGGTGAAAATCCATAACCAATGATGCCTAATTCACTCAGAGCTTTGTTATCAGTACCTCCGCTCATCAGATAGGGAACAGGAATGCCCTCTGAATCGAAACGAAGAATCGATTGATTCATTGCTTCAACAAGATCACCATCAAAATCCGTCTCTAACGCAATGTCGTGAGTGATTGTTTCAATTGAAATATCGGGACCGATTATCTGACGAATGGTTTCGTTTAATTCAGACTCCAACCCAGGCAAAAAGCGACCATCAATCACCGCATTTGCGGATTGGGGAATCACATTGGCTTTATAGCCAGCATCTAACATTGTCGGGTTGGCCGTGTTCTGCAAAGTTGCACCGATCATTCGAGCCATAGGACCAATTTCATCCAGTAAAGGACGTAAATCCCGTTCATCATATTTTTTTCCTGTGACTTCAGCTATTTTCTTAAAAAGTATTTTTACAGTCTTTGTATATCGTTGTGGCCACTCATAATTACCTATTTTTGAAACCGCTTCACTTATTCTAGTTAAAGCATTTTCGGGGTTCATCATGGAACCATGACCTGCACGGCCGGATGCACTTAATTTCATCCAGTGAATTCCTTTTTGAGCTGCCTCAATGAAATACAAGCGTTTTCCACCCGCGACTGTAACTGAAAAACCACCTACTTCTGAGATGGCTTCTGTACAACCAGCAAATACTTCCGGATGATTGGCAACCATCCAACGGGAGCCAAATAATGAACCCGCTTCCTCATCTGCAAAAAAAGCAAGAACTATGTTGCGCGGTGGTTTGATTCCTTTCCTTGCCCACATCCGAAAAATTGCAATAATCATTGCATCCATATTCTTCATATCAATAGCTCCACGACCCCAAATCATTCCTTCTTTGATTTGCGCCGAAAATGGTTCTACGCTCCAATCTTCTGCATTTGCTGGAACCACATCTAAATGCCCATGAACTACTAATCCAGATCGGCTCTCGTCTTGACCCTTGATGTGCGCTATCACATTGCACCGTCCGGGAGCGGATTCGTAAATCCGAGAACTAATTCCTACTTCTTTTAGAAGATCTACAACTTTTGCAGCTACTGCTGCTTCATCACCTTTTCCCTCTCCAAAGTTAACACTGGGAATACGAATAAGTGTTTGACAAATCGATATCGCATCAGAATGCAATTCTTCGCGCTCGGCAGCAGTTAATTGAAGCGATGTCATGTGCATAGTCTCTCGCACAAGATTGGCTTTTGCTTCCCTTTAAGCCCATTGCTATCGTTAACCTCTTACTCGTCCGGGTGGCGGAATTGGCAGACGCGCTAGCTTGAGGTGCTAGTGCCCGCAAGGGCTTCGGGGTTCAAGTCCCCGTTCGGACACAAAAATGTGAAACTATCAGCATCGTGAATATCGACGGTGCCCTTTCTCTCATCAGGGATATAGCTGATTTCCCTCAACCCGGAATACGTTTTTATGACATCACTCCCCTTTTGGGCAACCCACGTGCGTTCGAAATCGTTATCCAAAAAATGGGTGATACCAAAGTGCAACTTGATTACGTGGCAGGTATGGAAGCTCGAGGTTTTATATTCGCTTCTGCCATATCTAATCATAAAAACGTCGGTTTCATTCCCATAAGAAAATCCGGAAAATTACCTTTCGAAACATTCAGTGAAAGTTATGGACTTGAATACGGAAAAGATACTTTGGAGATTCACCAGGATGCTTGTTCTGTTGGAAATAGCGTTCTCATCGTGGACGACGTTCTTGCAACAGGCGGCACAGCGTGTGCGGCAATTAAATTGATCGAAAAAACAGGTGCAAAGGTCGCGGGTTTAGTTTTTCTTCTTGAAATAGGTTTTTTAAATGGTAGAAGTCGAATTCTTGATGAGTTTGCCGATATAGATATCCGTTCGCTAAAAATTATCTAATGCAAACATCTTCAGCTACAAAGATCACTCAGATCCAGGGGTTACGTGCACTCGCTGCTTTGCTCGTAACGCTTTTTCACGCTAAATGGGTAAGCGGTGGATTTATAGGCGTTGATATTTTCTATGTAATTAGTGGCTTTTTAATAACTGGACTTTTACTACGTGAGATTGAGCGCACTGGAACAGTAAATTTTAAAGATTTTTACGCAAGAAGATTTAAGCGATTGCTTCCTACATCATTTTTTGTTCTAGCTATTACTGCATTCATTTCTTGGTTACTTATTCCTGGAACAATGAGATCTTCCCTTGGCAGAGATGTAATTGCGGCAAGTTTATATATTTCAAACTACTTATTCGCATGGTGGCAAGCTGACTATCAAAATTTGGATGCAACTCCATCCCCTGTTATCCATTATTGGTCCCTAGCAGTTGAGGAGCAGTTCTACTTAGTTTGGCCGATGTTGATTTTGGTATCTTTTTTATTCGCCAAATATCTAAAAAAGAAGGTAGTTCTCACATATTTAATTGCATTTATAACTCTCTCCTCTTTTATCTTTTCAATCTACTTAACTGAAACTTCTCCGATCTGGGCTTTTTATTCGCTACCAACAAGAGCGTGGGAACTTGGACTAGGAGCGTTACTTGTATTGATCCCACCAATCAAAACAAAGAAAATCGTCGGATTATTTGGTTTCGGCCTTCTCATCATTAGTGCTTTCCTATTCAATGAATCAACAGCATTCCCTGGCAAGAATGCAGCTCTGCCTGTTCTTGGAACGGTTTTGCTTATAGCCACGATAAATTCATGGCCTCCTTTTCTAAATGATGTAGCAAACAGCCGACTCTTCCAATGGTTAGGTGAAATTTCTTATCCATTGTATTTATGGCACTGGCCCCTACTAGTACTTCCGAGCACATATCTAGCAAGACCATTAGAAATTTATGAACGTCTGTTGGCCATCTTTGCAACAATTTTACTGGCGGATCTCACGCATCGATATATCGAAGAACCTCAGATCAAGGCGCGACCTCAGGTATATGACGATGGTTGTCATGCAAATTATTCACAAACTCAATCAGCTAAATGTGAATATGCCAATCTAGATTCAGAGAAAGTTATGGTTCTCTACGGTGATTCTCATGCGGCTCAATGGTTTCCAGCTCTTTTAGAAATTGCAAATAGATCAGGATATAAATTGATTTCCCTAACAAAATCTGCGTGTCCTGCCGTCGATACAAAACGTAATGATCAAGGCGGATTTAAGATGGCTAAGTGTGCCAAGTGGCGCGAAAACACTACAAAGAGAATTCGTGAAATACAGCCCGATGTGCTGGTGATGAGCAGTTTTCAATATTTCGCACAACCAAAACAATTCACTGATAGACAGGCTTGGTGGAATGAGGGCCAACAAAAATTAATGAGGGCGGTCAAAACAGCATCACCTCACTTGATCTACATTACAGATACACCTCATCCAACTCGCGACATACCTGCCTGTCTCACTAATAACCCCATTTCCAAATGCAACACATCCGAAAGAAGCAAAGATTTATCTATACCAGGATTTGACGTAATTGATCCGAACCCATGGCTCTGTTCAAATGTCTGTCCAGCCGTTAAAGATGGCGTAGTCGCTTATCGAGATGCATCCCATATTTCTGTAGACATGTCTATAGCTTTGATTCCTCGATTAATGCAAGCGTTAAGAGATCAAGGAGTAAATCTCTAGTTCAAATTTTACTCAGAACCTGCATAATTCCTATGTCAGTGGCAAGATAACCCTGTGGCTGAACTCATCTATTACTGCGGGACTATGGACAGTGGAAAATCAACACTGGCTTTGCAAACCGCTCATAATCACCAGAGTCGCGGTCGCACTGGCTTGATTTTCACTTCTCAGGATCGGGCGGGTTCCGGCGTTATCTCATCACGTTTAGGATTACAAAGTCCTGCAATCGAGGTTTCACCAGAATTAGACTTACATAAATTCGTTGTAGATAAATTGTCACAAGGATCACGCATTGATTACATCATTTGCGACGAAGCTCAGTTTTATATGCCAGCCCAAATTGAACAACTAGCTAAAATTGTCGATGGATTAGGTATCGATGTTTATGCTTTTGGAATTCTTTCAGATTTTAGAACTAAACTTTTTCCAGGTTCTGCGCGCCTAGTAGAATTAGCTGACAGAGTTAACACTTTGCAGGTAGAAGCATTATGTTGGTGTGGCGCACGAGCAACGCATAATGCTCGAACCGTTGATGGAACAATGGTCACCCAAGGCGAACAAGTTGTTGTGGGTGACGTTGCTCCTGGGCTAGAAATAGCTTATGAGGTACTTTGCAGACGTCATCACATGAGAGAAGTAACTGCACGATCCTCCAAAGCTGCACACGTTTCAACCGAACCACTTCCGTTTACTCAAAAAGGATAAATATGAAAACTCGCGGATTAGCTGTCGATAGTTCAACTTCACCTCTTAAAACCTTTGAATTTGATCGACGCGAAGTTGGTGCGCATGATGTGGCTTTGGATGTTAAGTTCACAGGAATATGCCACTCTGATATCCACACGGCCCGCGGAGAATGGGGCGCAGTTTATTATCCATTGGTGCCTGGCCACGAGATTGCGGGATTGGTTACAGCGGTCGGTGCATCCGTAACAAAATTCAAAGTTGGTGACCTCATAGGTGTTGGAGTATTTGTAGATTCTTGTCGTACGTGCGAAAACTGCCTCAAAGGTTTGCAGCAATACTGCCTAGAAGGAATGACTGGAACGTACAACAGTCTCGAACGAAAAGGTGGAGAACAAACTCGAGGTGGCTATTCAAACAAATTCGTGATTAACGAAGATTACGCTGTTCATATTCCAAAAAATCTTCCTCTTGAAGGTGTGGCTCCACTTTTGTGCGCTGGAATAACTCTGTACTCCCCTATTAAGCATTTTAATGTTGGACCTAAAACGAAGGTTGCTGTCATGGGCCTCGGCGGATTGGGACACATGGGAGTAAAATTTGCAGTTGCTATGGGAGCAGAAGTAACTGTTCTTTCTCACTCATCAAATAAGAAATCTGATGCTCTTGCTATGGGTGCACACCATTTCGTCTGCACAAAAGATGAAGGTGCTTTGTCTGCCTTAAAGAAGAGCTTCGATATCATCTTGAATACTGTGAGTGCCGAACTTGACATAAATGAGTATTTACAGACTCTCAAACTTGATGGAACGTTAGTTGTAATTGGTTTACCTGGAAAACCGTATGCGGTTCATGCCGGTGTGATGCTAGATGGTCGACGTTCCTTAACCGGATCGATGATTGGCGGGGTTTCTGAGCTGCAAGAGATGCTGAACTTCTGCGGTGATAAAAATATCGTTAGTGACGTTGAAGTGATAAAAGCTGATTATGCAAATACCGCGTACGATCGAACCGTTGCTAGTGATGTGAAATATCGCTTCGTAATTGATGCAACTACTTTTTAGCCCAGAAAACTGTTGAGTACATAAACAAAAACCGGCGCTATGGCTAGCGCTGGAAGCAAATTCCCAACTGCAATCTCTTTTATACGCAATAAACGTAATCCAATTGACAGGAGCATCAAGCCACCTACGATGGTCATGGCATCTATTTGATATTGGGCCAAAATACTTCCAAGAGCAAAACCGATGACAGTCCAAATACCTTGATAAATTCCAACGGGTATGGAAGATGCAGCTACGCCCCAACCCAAAGAAGCAGCAAAAGCTATCGCTGCAAAAAAGTCCAGAATGGATTTCAAGGACAACTGATCAATACCAGTACCCATGCCATCGCTAATACTTCCCAAAATTGCAAGTGGGCCAATAACAAAAAGAAGTGAAGATGATACAAATCCTTCTACGAAAGTACCTTCTTTGTTAGCTCCAAATCTATTTCGAAGATTTTCGCCCACATTCTCAAGCCGAATTTCAAGTTTTAACGCTGAACCAATTAGGCCACCGATAAGTAAAGAACCTAAAATGCTGAGCAAAGTCCATCCTTTGGGCAAGGATTGAGAAAATTGAGAAGAGAACATGGGTATGACAGCACTTGCCGCGGCGAGGATGGTGATTAAACCCAAGATATCGGTAATTAACTCACGAGTCTTCGTACTTAAACGAGACCCCGCTAGAACTCCCACGGCTGAACCTGCAATGATGGTGAGGACATTGATCAACGTTCCTAATCCGATAATCACGCTAACAACCTCATTTACTAATTATAGCCGTAGACTGAGCGAATGAGTTCAGAAGAATCAAAAAATTTCTTGTCGGAATTCCTTCGACCACACAGAACTATTCCCCAAACATCATGGGCAGCCAAACATCGATGGGATCTATCTTTTTCACGTTCGGCAATACTTTTCTTCGGATTATTTATTTTTGGTTTGGGTGATTCCTTGCTCGTTCAAAGCAATACAGGAAATGCACCTTGGACAGTTCTTGCACAAGGAGTAGCGAATAAATTAGATATATCCATTGGAGTCTCAACTTTTGCTATCAGCACTCTGGTATTGCTTTTATGGATTCCTCTGCGCGAAAAGCCGGGATTTGGAACGATTGCTAATATCGTAATTATCGCTAGTGCAATTCAATTAGGAATAAATGTTTT
>RGSB01000024.1 GCA_010032875.1 Actinomycetota bacterium
CGCTGCGATTGAGTTGCCCGACTCACCCCTACAAGACACTCTAAAGACATCTAAAGAGTTAGTGCACGGCTGAAAAAGGGAAAGGAGGGCGTTATGAGAAAGACACTGCTCGCAATCTGGGCGACTATCGCGACCCTTCTTTTTGTAACAAGCGCTCAGCCAACCGCCTATGGTCTGGAATTTCCGATGACCACTCGCTTGGTTTTGCCTGATGCACCAGCTGGGACAGCACTCTTGGTGGTTGCCCCATCGACTGCGACCGCCGTTTCGGCGTCATTGACGAGCGCTCTGGATTCCCGCCGAACTGTTTTTTCAAATGAGATCGCACTGGTTTCAGCAATGAGTCTTGCTATCGAAGCCGCCCGCGAACCTATGGGGGCCAAGCGTTTTGCCAAAGAGATGATGGCTAACGAGTACGGCTGGGGCGATGATCAGTACACATGTCTGAATCGTCTCTGGACAAAAGAGAGCCACTGGAATTACCAGGCACGTAATCCTCGATCAGGTGCCCATGGAATTGCTCAGGCACTACCGGCTACAAAGATGGAAAAAGTCGGCACAGATTGGCGCACAAATCCAATCACTCAAATTCAGTGGGGACTTCTTTATATTTCAGAGCGTTACGACGCGCCATGTGAAGCATGGAATAAGTGGCGCAAGAGTCGTTATTACTAAACCGGCTTCTTTCCGATTGTTAATGGCTTAGAAGTTTCTGCAAAAAAATCATTTCCTTTATCGTCAACAACAATAAATGCTGGGAAATCCACAACGTCAATTTTCCATACAGCTTCCATACCTAACTCTTCAAAATCTAAAACTTCGACTTTCTTAATGCAATCTTGAGCAAGTCGAGCAGCAGGACCGCCGATTGACCCAAGATAAAAACCACCATGCGCTTTGCACGCGTTTGTTACAGCAAGGGAACGGTTGCCTTTCGCCAACATCACAAATGATCCACCCCGTGATTGGAAATACTCAACGTATGAATCCATGCGCCCGGCAGTTGTTGGACCAAAAGAACCTGAGGCATAACCGGCCGGAGTTTTTGCAGGACCTGCGTAATACACCGCATAATCTTTTAGATATGAAGGCATTGGTGCACCAGCATCCATGGCCTCTTTAATTTTTGCATGCGCTAAATCGCGAGCTACAACAAGAGTTCCAGAGAGGGAAAGTCGAGTTTTCACCGGATGCTTGGATAACTCAGCACGAATCTTTTCCATAGGTTGATTGAGATCGATGTTGACGACGCCATCTGCTAAGTGTTCATCGTGAGTCTCTGGCAAGAAGCGGGCTGGATCTCGCTCCATTTCTTCAATAAAAATGCCTTCTTTAGTGATCTTTGCTTTCGCTTGTCGATCAGCAGAGCACGAAACAGCTATCGCAATTGGAAGTGATGCGCCATGTCTAGGCAGACGAACAACACGAACGTCGTGACAGAAATACTTTCCACCAAATTGCGCTCCGATACCAAGTGTTCGTGTGAGCTCGAGTACTTCTTTTTCTAATTCGATATCTCTAAAGCCGTGACCAGTTTTCGCATCACCAGATGTAGGAAGTGAATCTAAATAGTGTGTACTCGCCAACTTTGCAGTTTTAACTGTGTGCTCTGCACTGGTACCACCAATAACAATTGCCAAGTGATATGGCGGACATGCAGCGGTTCCGATGGAGCGCAATTTTTCATCCAACCACGCCATGAAGCTAGTTGGGTTAAGGACAGCTTTTGTCTCCTGATATAGGAACGATTTATTTGCGCTTCCGCCACCCTTAGCGATGAATAGAAAGTTGTACTCATCTGGATGGTCGCTGTCTGCAAAAATTTCAATCTGAGCAGGCAGGTTATTGCCTGTATTTTTTTCTTCCCATGTTGTCACAGGTGCGAGTTGGGAATAACGCAGATTCAAAGTTGTGAATGCGTTATAGATTCCTTTGGATATAACTTCTTCATCTTTGCCTAGGGTAAAAACATTTTGACCTTTTTTAGCCATGACGAGAGCGGTACCTGTGTCTTGGCACATTGGCAAGATTCCACCAGCAGAGATGTTGGCATTCTTTAAGAGATCTAAAGCCACGAAGCGATCGTTAGGAGAACTCTCAGGATCTTTCAAAATGGCTGCTAATTGTTCGAGATGCGCTGTGCGTAAATAATGCGAAATGTCATGCATTGCAGTCGATGTGAGCATCTCAATTGCCTCTGGCGCAACGGTGAGAATTTCCCGACTGCCAACTTTTTCTACAGAGATTCCAGCAGATCCAAGATTGCGATACGCGGTCGTGTCTTTGCCAATCGGCAACAAATCACTGTATGAAAATTCTGGTGCCATATTTATTCAGCTTTTGGTTTCGCTGCGCTTAACTTCTTACGCGCACCATCTAGCCATTCTTGGCAGATCGCTGCTAATTCTTCTCCGCGCTCCCACAATTTCAGTGATTCTTCGAGGGTTGCACTTCCGGCTTCAAGGGATGACACCACTTGCGCTAACTCTTCACGCGCTGCTTCATAGGAAAGCTTTTTCTCCGATGCCATGAGATAAATGTACTCCTTGCTTATTTATCTGTAACTGTGGCGTTGGTCTCGCCAGCAGCAAGTCGTAAGCGAAGTTTTTGACCAATTTTTAAACTCTTGGCGTCACGAGCAATAGAGCCATCCTCTAATTGCACGAGCGAATATCCACGATCCAAAGTTGCTTGTGGCGAAAGTGCTCTCACTCGAGCGCGCATTTGTGTGAGGTCTTCAGCCGCAAGTGTTAATCGAGATGAAAAACTTCTAACGCTCCTGTCGCGCAATCCAGTGATAATTTCCTCGCGGCTTGTAACTAGCACCATGGGATCATGCAAGACTGGGCGGTTAATCAAGTTTTCTATCTTTGATGTTTCCAAATCAAGAGATGAGAGAATGTATCTCTTTGCGCGATCGCGAAGTGCTTTTATCAATTCAATTTCTTCAGCAATATCGGGGACAACTCGTTTGGCCGCATCCGTTGGAGTTGATGCGCGAACATCGGCCACAAGATCTAACAGTGGTGAATCTTTTTCGTGACCGATGGCGCTAACAATTGGAGTTTCACACGACGCGGCTAGTCGAACTAATGATTCATCGCTAAAAGGAAGCAAATCTTCAAACGATCCACCACCACGAGTAATAATGATGACATCAACATCTGCCATTGCTTCGAGTTCTGAGAGAGCAGCCGATACTTCCACGACTGCGGCAGCACCTTGAACTGTTACTTCGCGAATTTCGAATTCAACTGAGGGCCAACGACGTTTAGCGTTTTCAACGACATCTTTCTCTGCATCCGTATTACGTCCGCAGATTAGACCAACTTTTCTTGGAAGCAGTGGAAGTGCAACTTTTCTTTCAAGAGCAAACAAACCTTCACTTGCAAGAAGAGTTTTTAGCTCTTCTAGACGAGCCATTAATTCGCCTATTCCAACCTGGCGAATTTCACGCGCGGAAAGTGTGAGAGAACCATTTTTTGTATACCAAGATGCTTTGGCGTACATGACAACGCGTGCATTTTGAGGCAAGGGTGCAACACTAGATAAAACAGAGCGATGGCACATCACTGAAATACTCATATCAACACTTGTGTCACGAAGGCGCATGAATGCCATGCCACCGCTTCGTTCATTAATTTCAGAAATTTCGCCTTCAATCCAAATTGGTCCAAGGCGATCTACGTAATCTTTAATTGCTTCAGTAACCACGCGTACAGGAGCGGGGGATTCACGTGAAGTTTCGAACATGGGGCGAGCCTAATAGACTGCACCTATGGCCAAGAGAATTCTCCTTGCTGCGCCGCGCGGTTATTGCGCAGGAGTTGATCGCGCCGTTATCACCGTTGAAAAAGCACTCGAACTTTACGGTGCACCTGTTTATGTACGAAAAGAAATTGTCCACAATAAGCACGTCGTCTCAACGCTGGAAGCGCGTGGAGCAATTTTTGTTAATGAAACAGATGAAGTTCCAGAAGGAAGAACTGTTATTTTTTCTGCGCATGGAGTTTCTCCTGCCGTCCACGAACAAGCGGCATCACGGAGTTTAAAAACTATTGATGCCACATGCCCACTCGTAACTAAAGTTCACAATGAAGCAAAAAGATTTGCCTCAGAAGATGCTGAAATTTTGTTGATCGGCCACCATGGTCATGAAGAAGTCGAAGGCACTGCTGGCGAAGCTGTAGGAAAAGTGAAAATTGTAGATGGCTTAGACGGTGCCCGAACAGTGCAGCCAACTCCAGGAAAAAAACTTGTGTGGCTTTCGCAAACAACCTTAAGTGTTGATGAGACTCTCGAAACAGTTAAAATTCTTAAGGAGCGTTTCCCAGAAATATCTGATCCACCCAGTGATGACATCTGTTATGCGACTCAAAATCGTCAAGAAGCAATTAAGGAAATTGCACCCCAATCAGATTTAGTCATTGTTGTGGGTTCTCAGAATTCATCCAACTCAGTTCGCTTAGCTGAAGTGGCACTCGAATACGGAGCAAAGGCTTCTCATCTAGTTGATTTTGCTCAAGAGGTCCAAGAACATTGGCTAGATGGCGTTGAAACAATCGGAGTTACAAGCGGTGCATCTGTTCCTGAAATTTTAGTAAAGGACGTTCTTGCATTCTTAGCCGAGCGAGGCTTTTCTGATGTTCAAACAGTAACTGCAAAAGAAGAGTCCCTTCTTTTCTCATTGCCACCAGAATTACGTAAAGATTTAAAAGCTGCGGGTCAATGAAAGCTATTCAACTCACCGCCTTTGGCGGTCCAGAAGTAATGAGTATTAGTGAAATCGCAGACCCTATTCCTGGTGCAAATGAAGAGTTAATTAACGTGACGTCAATCGGAATTAATTACGCTGACACACACCAAATCGAAAATGGATATTTAGCACCTCAAAAATTACCTCTGATTCCTGGACTAGAAGTTGTAGGTACTACCCAAAGTGGTCGTCGAGTTCTTGCATCGGTAAGCGGTGGGGGTTACGCACAAAAGGCAGTTGCAAATAAAGCCTTCATGATTGAAATTCCAGATGGCGTTACAGATGGTCAAGCACTTTGCATGTTGGTTCAAGGCACAACTGCATGGCATATTTTAAAAACCGTGGGTCACGTAAAACCTGGCGAAAGTGTTGTGATCCATGCAGCAGCAGGTGGCGTGGGAACACTTGCTATTCAATTGGCAAAGATGTGGGGCGCAAAAGTCATTGCCGTTACATCTTCGACAGAAAAATCCGCCCTCGCTACTCAACTCGGCGCAGATGTTGTAGTAGACGCTACGTCACAGAATTTAGCTGCAGATATGCTTGCTGCAAATGGTGGCAAACCAGTTGATTTAGTTCTTGAAATGGTCGGTGGAAAAACACTTGATGCATCTCTAGAAATTTTGGCTCCTTTTGGCCGCCTCATCACTTACGGAAATGCATCGCGCACCGCCGCAAAAGAAATTAATCCCGGATCACTTATGGGTGGCACAAAAACAATTACCGGTTTTTGGCTTGCGCATTGCTTTGGAAACAAAGCATTACTCAATGATGTTATTGAGGAATTATTTGCACTAGTGCTTGCACAAAAATTAAAACCAGTAGTAGGTGCAACCTTTGGTTTGAGCCAAGCCCGCCAAGCACATGAAGCGATGCTTGCGCGGCAAACAACTGGAAAAATTACCCTTGACCCTGCGCGATAAGCGCCCTCTTTTTCATTTTTTGCAGGTGAGGTTGTACGCTCACACTTCTACCACTGCCCCCCTAGCTCAGTCGGTAGAGCGTTTCCATGGTAAGGAAAAGGTCACCGGTCCGATTCCGGTGGGGGGCTCGAAAGTGAAGTAATAAAGATGTAGCAATACATCTAAGGCGGGGTAGCTCAGCTTGGTAGAGCAAGCGGCTCATAATCGCTGTGTCGTGGGTTCAAATCCCGCCTCCGCTACAAGTACTTAAGCGTTAATTTCGTAACGCGAAGGGCCTCAGGTAATCTAAAGCCCCTCAATCGATGAAGGAGTAAGACCATGGCAAGTAAGAGCGCGGACGTACGTCCAAAGATCACCATGGCATGCGTTGATTGCAAAGAACGTAATTACATTACGAAGAAGAACCGCCGCAACGATCCAGATCGCATGGAACTTAAGAAGTTCTGCCCCCGTTGCAAATCTTCAACACTTCACCGCGAAACTCGTTAATGCTCAATCCCGATAGCGTCGGGCGCACCTTCGCGGGTGTAGATGTCATCACTGTTACTCAAGACGAAATCAACTCCTTTGCCGCCGTTATTGGTGAAAAAAATACTGCTGTAGCGCCTCCCACTTTTTCTATCAAAATTTCGTTGCGCGAATTTGAAAGTATTTTGACCAAGCCTGACATTGGTCTGGACTGGACTCGACTTGTTCATGGAGATCAGAAATTCGAGATTTTTCGTCCGATTGTTGCAGGGGATTCACTCACTACATCGGCAACTATCGAAAGTTACAAAGTTGCAGCTGGTAATGAAATTGTGACCGTTAGATCAGATTTATTTAATGGGGCAGAAAAAGTTATCTCGTCGTGGTCAACGTTGGTGGTTCGAGCATGATTGAAGTTGGTACAGCAATTCCCTCTCACGAATTCGAAATTAACAGAACACTGCTGAAGCAATACGCAGATGCGAGTGGCGACCAGAACCCAATTCATCAAGACGAAGCATTCGCAAAATCTGTAGGGCTTCCTGATGTGATCGCGCATGGAATGCTGACAATGGCTCTAGCCGGAAAATACATCAGTGATTGGGCCGGCGGACCGCAGAATGTTAAAGAGTTCTCGGCTCGATTTACAAAACCTGTGATTGTGCCAGCGGGTAAAAGTGTTGATCTCACAGTTTCTGCAACGGTTTTAGAAGTTACAACTACGGGAGTTCGTCTTGAAATTTCTGCAACCTCTCAGGGTGTAAAAGTTTTAGGAATGGCCAAAGCGTTTGTAGTGCAAGGAGTTTAAATTGAACGCCCCAGAGAATTTATATGAACTCGGTAGAGCAAGACAGGCGGCGCGCGCCGAAAAGAATTTTGCACTAGCCGATCAACTCAGGGACCAAATTGCACAAGCAGGTTACGAAATTGTCGATGTAGCAAGTGGATTTGAATTACATGAAAAATCCTTGGTTAAGAGCATTGCAGATATTCAGAAACTAAAAAATTTACCTAAGAGTGACCATGCGATTACGGTTGCAATTATTGTCAATGGATTTCATGATGATGCAATTACAAGTATTAATTCCATAAAAGCTCACAGTTCGGCTGAAATTGTTGTGCTGGCGACTCAACCAGCAAAAGATCTAGCGAGCATTGTTGATTCACACACTCATGTTTTTTATCTCGAGAAAGATCCTGGTTGGGGCGAATGTGCCAACGCGCTGCTTCGAATCGCTGCAACACCGTACGTTCTCATAATGGATCCATCGACAACATTTACGGGAGATGCAATTTCTCCTGTTGTTCAAGAACTGAAGAAGAAAGATTTCGCCGCCGTTGGATGGCGTGGTGGTTTAATTAATATTGAAGATCAATGGCGAAGCGTTGATGACAAGGGTGCAGGAGAAGTCGATGTCCTTTTCTCTTACTTTCTTGCCGTAGATAAAGATGCAGCAGTTCAATCAGGTGGATTTAATGCACGTGCGATTTATTATCGCAATGCAGATATTGAGTTTTCTCTTCGCTTAAAACATGCGGCTGGTCATCTCTTGCAAATGGATCTTCCTCTAGAACAAGGTCGCCATCACGGTTACTACGACACTGAAGAAAGTTTCCGCGATACGCAATCAAAGAAGAATTACGATCGCATTCTCGAACGTTTCCGAGGCAAAGAAGCAATTCTTAGCCCGCGTCGGTAACCTTTACCTATGGCTGATTTATCGGATTACACATCGCTTCGCGTAGGTGGTCCTGCCAAGAATTTCATTGAAGTTTCTAGCGAAAAAGAAATAATTGCTGCCATCGAGAGTGCAGGCGATTCGCCAATCTTAATTATGGGCGGCGGAACTAATATTTTGGTGAGCGATGATGGTTTTGCTGGAACAGTGATTCGAATTTCTAATAACAAAATTGAAGAAGAAGTTGATGCGTGCAGCGGAGCAACTCTCACAATTGGTGCTGGTGAAAATTGGGATGAATTTGTAAAGACCACCATTGCCAGAGGGTTTGCAGGACTCGAAACTCTTAGTGGAATTCCAGGCACTGTTGGCGCTGCGCCCATTCAAAATATTGGGGCATATGGACATGAAGTAAGCGAGTTCATCACGCGAGTGCGTACTTATGATCGCCAACTAAAATCTCTGAAAACATTCACCAATGCTGAATGCGAATTTTCGTATCGAAACTCGCATTTTAAAACTCACCCAGGAAGATACGTTGTACTTGATGTTGCTTTTCAATTACGTATTGGCGAAATGACACTTCCAATTACATACTCAGAATTGGCTAATGCATTGGGCGTTGCTGTGGGCGAAAAAGTATCCGTTAAATCGTGCCGAGAAAAAGTTTTAGAACTTCGTTCACGAAAAGGAATGTTGTTGTCAGAAAATGATCATGACTCTTGGTCAGCAGGATCCTTTTTTACAAACCCAATCGTTAGCGCAGATGTTGCAGCGAAACTTCCATTAGATGCACCGCGCTGGCCACAAGCGGATGGTCGAGTTAAAACTTCGGCTGCGTGGTTAATTGAGCATTCAGGAGTTACGAAAGGCCAATCAATTGGCGGTGCTCGAATTTCCACTAAACATGTCTTAGCACTAACAAATAGTGGAGGTGCAAAAGCCTCCGAGATTGCTGCGCTTGCGAAGTTAGCTCAAGAGAAAGTGCGTGCAACTTTTGATATTGCACTCGAACCTGAAGTTAATCTGGTTGGTCTTAACCTTCAGTAAGTAGTTTCTTAATTCGACCAATGCCTTCGACAATATCTTCATCACCGAGGGCGTAAGAGAATCGTAAATAACCTGATGGACCAAAAGCTTCGCCTGGAACAGCAGCAACTTCTACTTCATCCAAAATGATTGTCGCCAACTCAGCGGAAGTATTGGCAACCTTTCCACGAATTGTTTTTCCCAGTGCACCCTTAACCGATGGGTAAACATAGAAAGCACCTGTTGGCATAGGACATTGGAAACCAGGAATTTCATTAAGTAATCCAACGATAAGTTTGCGGCGTCGATCGAATGCTTCGCCCATTTTATGAACAGCAGACAGATCGCCCGTAAGTGCTGCAATTGCAGCCCGCTGAGAAACATTTGAAACATTTGAAGTCAAATGTGACTGTAGGTTTGTTGCTGCTTTGATTACATCTTTTGGACCAATCATCCAACCCACGCGCCAGCCTGTCATTGCATAAGTTTTTGCAACTCCATTGATAATAATTGTTGAATCTGCAAGTCCTGGAACGACTACAGGCAGGCTTGGTGCTTTTGCGCCGTCGTACAAGAGGTGTTCATAAATTTCATCGGCGATAATCCAGATTTTGTTCTTCAGTGCCCATTCACCAATTGCTTTTACTTGCTCTGGAGAATAAACAGAACCTGTTGGATTAGATGGAGAACAGAACAAGAGTGCCTTTGTCTTAGGCGTACGAGCAGCTTCTAGTTGCTCGACTGAAACCAAATAGTTTTGAGATTCATCTGCAAAAACTTCAATGGCCTTTCCACCAGCTAATTTGATGCACTCGGGATATGTTGTCCAAAAAGGAGACGGAAGAATTACTTCATCGCCTGGATCAATAATTGTTGCGAATGCTTGATAGACAGATTGCTTTCCACCGTTAGTCACAAGTACTTGATCAGCAGTGATTTCGTAATGTGAATCGCGCTTTGTCTTGGCAACAATTGCATCACGTAAATCAGGTAGACCAGGTGTTGGTGTGTAGCGATGATTTGCTGGAACTGCTGCCGCACTTGCTGCCGCACTAACTATGTAATCTGGAGTTGGAAAATCAGGTTCGCCTGCACCGAAACCAATTACTGGGCGACCAGCGGCCTTGAGCGCTTTTGCTTTTGCATCAACTGCAAGCGTGGCTGATTCGGCAATTGCCGCAATTCGAGTGGAAATTCTGCTCATAGGAGTAAGTCTGCCCTATAAAGCCCCTTGGCTAAGCGCGAGTTAGACCTAAGCGCATGTGTACCTCTACACTTCGACGCTCACGAGGATTTGGTATTTCCTATGGTTTCGCCATGCTCTCGCGAAGGGCAGTAGCTCAATTGGCTAGAGTTGCCGTCTCCAAAGCGGCCGGTTGGGGGTTCGAGTCCCTCCTGCCCTGCACGGTAATTAGTAATGAAGTGATCGAAAAGATGAAGAGAAAGGAACGCAGATGACTGAAGATGTAAAAGAAGCCGAGAAGCTCGGTCCATTTGCGCGCCTTGGACTTTTCTATCGTCAAATTGTTTCCGAACTACGTAAAGTTGTTTGGCCAACCCGAAATCAACTCACCACTTATACAGCCGTTGTTTTGGTTTTCGTCTCCTTCGTCATTGTTGTTGTTTCCATATTTGACCTCATTCTTACAAAAATCGTTTTCTGGGTCTTTGGGTAAGGAAAAAATATGAGCGAAGATCAGAATGTAAATTCATCGCAGCCAGATGCTTTTGAAGCAGCGCTCGCAGCATCTGCTACAGATCTTGCAACGCCACACGTTGAAGAAGTTGTTGAAGAGGTTTCGACACCAGTTGCTGTCTCGGATTCAGATATTGCGCTTTCATCAGATGAAGATGGCGACATCGAATCAGATGAGAATGATCCAAACGCAGAATTCCGTCGTGCACTTCGAATCGCTCCCGGAGATTGGTACGTAGTCCACTCTTATGCAGGGTATGAAAAGAAGGTTAAGGGAAATCTCCAAAACCGTATTCAGTCTCTCAATATGGAAGATTACATTTTCCAAATTGAAGTTCCTGAAGAAGAAGTAATGGAGATTAAGAACGGCCAACGTAAGCAAGTAAAACGCAATATTTATCCAGGTTACGTTCTTGTACGCCTTGATCTCACAGATGAATCATGGTCTGCAGTGCGAAATACACCTGGTGTTACAGGCTTCGTAGGAAATGCGCACCACCCAAGCCCGCTGAGCCTTGATGAAGTAGAAAAGATTTTGGCACCACGTCCGAAGAAAGCTTCAGACAAGCTAGATATTCGCGTTGTTGATTTCGAAGTTGGCGAGTCAGTCACTGTTATGGATGGCCCATTCGCAACTCTTCCTGCATCAATTTCAGAGATCATGCCTGAGCAAGCAAAGCTGAAGGTTTTGGTTTCAATCTTTGGACGCGAAACTCCGGTTGAGCTTTCATTTAACCAAGTACAAAAGATTTAATCCCCACAAGACTGATAAAACGAAAAAAGAGGAAAAGAAATGGCACCAAAGAAGAAGGTAACTGGATTCATCAAGTTGCAGATCCAGGCTGGAGCGGCAACACCAGCTCCACCAGTAGGTCCTGCCCTTGGTCAGCACGGTGTCAACATCATGGAGTTCGTTAAGGCATACAACGCTGCAACGGAATCTCAAAAGGGTCAGATCATTCCGGTAGAAATTACTGTTTACGAAGATCGCTCTTTCGATTTCATTACAAAGACTCCTCCAGCTTCACGTCTTATCTTGAAGGCAGCAGGAATCGAAAAGGGTTCTGCAATTCCTCACAAGAACAAGGTTGCAAATATCTCTATGGCTCAGGTCCAAGAAATTGCAAAGACAAAGATGGCAGATCTCAATGCGAACGACATTGATGCAGCAAGCAAGATCATTGCTGGAACAGCTCGTTCAATGGGAATCACTGTCGGATAACTAAATTTCTCTTTCTCACCCCGAGAAAGAGATGTGGGAGAACCTCGCTGGTTCGCTAACCACAACCACTAGCTCTTAGAGATAAGAGAAAGAAGGATGAAATGAAGCGCTCAAAGAAGTACATCGCAGCGGCTGCGAAGATTGATGCAGATCGTCTTTACACACCGCTAGAGGCAGTAACACTTGTCCGCGAAACATCAACAACAAAGTACGACGCAACTATTGATGTTGCACTCTGCCTTGGTGTTGACCCAAAGAAAGCTGACCAAGCAATTCGCTCAACAGTAAACCTTCCACACGGAACTGGTAAGACTGCTCGCGTTCTCGTATTCGCTAACGGAGAACGTGCTGACGAAGCACGCGCAGCTGGTGCCGACATTGTTGGTGGTGACGAACTCATCGACGAAGTTGCAAAGGGTCGTTTAGATTTTGATGCAGTTGTAGCAACACCTGATCTCATGGGTAAGGTCGGTCGTCTCGGTAAAGTTTTGGGACCACGTAACTTGATGCCAAACCCAAAGACCGGAACAGTTACAACAGATGTAACAAAGGCAGTTAATGACATCAAGGGCGGAAAAGTTGAATTCCGCATTGATAAGAACTCAAACCTTCACTTCATTATTGGTAAAGCATCATTTACTGCAGAACAACTTGCAGAAAATTATGCAGCAGCACTCGATGAAGTACACCGCTCAAAGCCAAACTCTTCAAAGGGTCGCTTTATTAAGCGCGCAGTAATTTCAACAACGATGGGGCCTGGAATCAATATCGATCCAAACCTCGTTCGCGAACCAGCTGCTCAATAATTCTGAACTAAAAACTTAATAAATTTGACGGGGGCGGGCCGAAAGGCCTACCCTCGCCATATAACCAAAGACCGCAGGTCTTGAAACTTCCACAAGAAGTTTCGCTAAATGAGTGAAAACTCAGCCCGCGTAGGTGTGAACGTTAACCCGTGCGCTCCTATGCGTTCGGGTTTTTTTCATTTAGCGGCTGTTATTGCACAACCTACGTACCAGGAAAGGTGAACCGAATGGCTCGCCCAGATAAAACAGCAGCAGTTGCTGAACTGACGGAAGACTTCCGTACAGCCACCGCAACTGTTCTCACCGAATATCGCGGTCTCACCGTGACTTCGATGAAGAAGTTGCGTCGTGCACTTGGTGAAAATACTAAGTACTCAGTCGTCAAGAACACTCTTACAAAGATTGCAGCAAAAGATGCTGGCGTAGATCTCTCAGCAGATCTATTAGCTGGTCCATCAGCAATTGCATTCATCAAGGGTGACCCAATCGCAGCAGCAAAGAGCATGCGTGATTTTGCCAAGGAAAATCCATTACTTGTTATCAAGGGTGGAATTTACGAAGGTAAAGCAATCACTCCTAAAGAACTTATGGAACTCGCAAATCTTGAATCACGCGAAGTTCTATTGGCGAAACTTGCTGGCGCTATGAAGGGCTCATTCGCTAAGGCTGCTCGCATTATTGATGCACTTCGCATCAAGATGGAAGCAGTGTCCGAACCAACAGCAAAGAATGCTGAGGCAGAGGTTCCAGCTCCAGCTGCAACTACAGAAGATGTCGTTGTAGCCGAAGTAACAGAAGAAGTAACAACCCCAGAAGCAACACCAGAAACAGAAGAGAAGGAATAACGAACATGGCAAAGCTCAGCACAGAAGACCTATTGGCACAGTTTAAAGAGATGACATTGGTCGAGCTCTCAGAGTTCGTTAAGTCATTCGAAACTGAATTCGATGTAACAGCAGCAGCACCAGTAGCAGTTGCAGCAGCAGGTGGCGCAGCCGCCGGCGGTGCAGCAGATGCTGGTCAAGATGAGTTCACAATCATTCTTGAAGATGCTGGTTCACAGAAGATTGCAGTGATCAAGGAAGTTCGCGCACTTAACTCAGCACTTGGCTTGAAAGAAGCTAAGGATCTAGTTGATGCAACTCCAGCAACACTTCTTGAGAAGGCAAACAAGGAGACAGCGGACAAGGCAAAGGCAGCTTTAGAAGCAGCTGGCGCAAAGGTCACAATCAAGTAATTCTTCACAAATTACTTCATAGTTACTACACAAATGGACCCTTCGGCACTTGCCGGGGGGTCTTTTTGCTGTATAAGCCACCAGTTGGACAGGCCAAGGGGTGGGGCGATACCCTACGCGTTCGCACAAAAACTTCTATGGTCAGGGCATATAGCGGCTGAGACCTAATAGTTGTGCGTTCCCGCAAAACTGTCTGGAAGGACATCTCTTGGCCGCGAAGAAAAGTTCAGTAGCTCCCCGCCGAATCTCTTTTGCAAAGATTCGCGAACCACTCGAAGTTCCAAATCTTCTAGCACTCCAAGTTGAAAGCGTTGACTGGCTTCTCGGTAACGAAAAGTGGCGTGCACGTTTATCAACAGCAGAAGCAACCAATCGTGGTGAAATTCCTACGACATCTGGTCTAGAAGAAATCTTTGAAGAGATTTCACCAATCGAAGACTTCCAAGGATCAATGAGTCTTTCATTT
>RGSB01000025.1 GCA_010032875.1 Actinomycetota bacterium
AATTTAGGCCAAAGTAAGTTGCATAGAGTCGATGCTGATTATGTAAAAGAGAAATCAGGATTTTCAATAGGGGGCGTTTCCCCTATTGGTTGGGTATCCAAGGCAACAATTCTTATCGACGAAGCACTCAATGATTACGATGTTGTTTGGGCAGCTGCAGGACATCCACACTCAGTATTTCCCACAACGTACGCCGAATTAATCTCTTGCACTGGTGCGACGCCTATGGTCGTAGGAGAATAGAACCGTGAAGAAATTGTTTAGTTTTGCAGTCCTTCTTTCCTTTGCATGGAATTTGATATTAGTAGTTGGGGTGGTTCTTAATATGGAGTACGCCCTCCCTAGAGCCGCTGGGGGCCAATTCGAAACTTTTCCAATATCAATCAGAATTTTGTATGTCAGTACAACTTTTGTTGTTCTGTATCAATTATTTATTTTTCTTCAAATTCTGCAGAATAAACCTGTTAAGCCAACATGGATGCCAAAAGCTTTTGCTTATTTAGGATTACTCAGCATCTTCATGAACGCAATTTCGCGATCCACGCAGGAACAAATCAACGTGATACCTGCAGCAATCATTGCCGTCGCATTCTTTTCTGCATCTAAGCGGGTTAGTAATAAATGATTTTAGAGAGCCAGAAGTTTCAAGGTCCTGAAGGAAGTCAGGTTCTTGTGCTCATTCATGGAATGGGATCAGCTTCAAGTGCCTGGAAACCAATCATTCCTGAATTAATAAAAGCAATGACAGTTGTGACGTTAGATCTTCCTGGGCATGGAAAAACACCAATGTCCATTTCACAAGCAATGGATCCACGTTCTCTTGGAGATGCCGTCTGTGAAACTATGACCTCGCTCGGAATTGAAAAATTTCATTTATGTGGCAATTCACTGGGTGGATGGGTTGCACTTGAAGTTGCAGCAAAGCACAGCAGACGAGTCTTATCTGTAACGGGATTAGCGCCAGCCGGTTTGTGGCTCGCACCTTACACAGCGCGTTATCCAGGAACAGCTGTTCTTCGCGCACTTGCAAAGACAACTCGCCCACTTTCACCTTACGCATTGCGTTATGAGTGGGCTCGTAAATTGGGATTTTCAAGTGTGAGTCCTTTATGGAAAGAGCTAAGTTACGAAATTTGTTTGGACGCAACAATTGCAATGAACACTGCTACTGGTTACTTTCCTGCGTGGGATGCAATGTTAAAGAAACGCTTTGATTCTCCAATTCCCCATTCAATTCCTGTAACCATTATTTTTGGTGACTCCGACAACACATTGCCAGCATCTAGTTGCCAGGAACGCTCGGTGACTCCTGCACATAGCAAGTGGTATGTGATTGAAAATTGCGGTCATGCACCGATGTGGGATCACCCAACTACTGTGATTCGTCATATTCTCGAAACTACCGCATCACGCTGATGGTTACTGCTCTTTATTTTTTTGAGACTCCAACAAAATCATTGCCACTAGCAATCTGGTCCATGGCTGTCGATCGCGGGCGTTTGCGTAGATTTAAAGGCGTAAGTTTTGCAAAGCTATTGGGCGCCGGCAAGGGTGAAACATTTACACCAAGAGATGCCGATATCAATCGCTGGGGATTCTTAGTTGTTATTGATGAGGAGCGTTTGGCTGCCCTTGATCAATCAAGAATCGTAAAAAAATGGCGCAGATTTAGTAATAATGAATATCGAATTCTTTTAGATCCAATTTCATCGCATGGAAAGTGGAGTAAACGCGAACCATTTAAAGTTAAAGAAGGTGCTAGTGCCGATGGGAAAATTGCTGCGATTACGCGTGCAAGGATTAAGGCATCACACACATCTCGATTCTTCTCATCGGTTCCTCCAGTAACGGCATCTCTTCATGGAAGTGCTGGTTTACTGACGGCAATTGGAATTGGTGAAGCACCTATTGGCTTGCAAGGCACCTTCTCTTTATGGAACAGCGCCTCAGATTTACGAACCTTCGCTTATAAGGGCGAAGCACACACGAAGGCAATTGCCGATACTGAGAAATTCCAGTGGTACGCCGAAGAACTATTTGCTCGTTTTAGCGTGCGCGAAGAACGCGGTTCAATGGTGGATAAGCGTTCGAACTAGGGCAGAATTACGCCCATGTCGATTCGCCATTATTCACCCCGTCGCAATCGCAGAAACGGTATTTCTTTTAGATCTAAAACTTTGCTAGCCATAGTTCTTGGAATCACAATTGGTTTACAAATTATTTATCCACTCATCGATGGTGAGTTTCTTCGAGTAGTAACTATTTCGACTGTTTATTGGGCCGCAGGAGCAATGGCACTTCATGCACTATTGGCGTATGGCGCACGTTATGCCTTTACTTATCTCGCAACCACAATCGTCTTTGCTCTCATTGTTGAATCTGTCGGTGTTAAAACTGGGTGGCCATTTGGAACATACGAATACGATCCATCTTTAGGACACACAATCGCAGGTGTTCCATACGTTGTTCCATTTGCATGGGTGATGATGGCGCACCCTGTACTGATTGCAGCTAGACGAGTCGCCGGTAATTGGGTTTTTCTCTATGGTGGATATGCAATGGCGGCATGGGATTTATTTTTAGATCCACAAATGGTTGCAGCAAATCGTTGGCGTTGGACCTTTGATGGCGCACATGTTCCGTATCAGCCAGAGATTCCACTTTCAAATACTTTTGGTTGGTTACTGAGCGGAATGGCACTCATAGCAATACTGCATCAAATACTTCCCCGAGAACGCAGAAAATCTAGTGCGAGTTTTGGCGCAGTTGATATTTGGTTAGCGTGGACATTATTTGGTGGAGTTGTTTCTAATCTTTTCTTCTTTGATCGACCTGGAATAGCGCTGGTAGGCGGCTTGGCCTTTGGACTCTTCTTTCTACCGTACGCATTTTCCAGATGGCTCGGCCGTCCGTAAGTATTTGTAATGCTTGAACTCTCATTGTTTTTGTGCGTGATTGCGCTTTTGATAACCGTGCTCAACACCTTTTCAATAATTACACCACGTGAAGGTGGGCAGGTAAATCAAAAAATAAGTGTTCTAGTCCCACTTCGCAATGAAGAAGATAATGCAGTTGCAATCGTTGAAACTCTTGCCGCTCAAGAAAACTTAGATTCAGTTGAATTTCTGATTCTTGATGACAACTCCACAGATAAGACGTATGAGTTAGTTTCAAGTACTGCGCGCGCAGATTCACGCTTCAGACTTATTCACGGTTCACCTTTGCCTGATGGATGGCTGGGAAAACCTTGGGCGCTAAAACAACTAAGCGAATCCGCCAAAGGTGAAATTCTCATCTGTTTAGACGCTGATGTGCGTTTGAGCAAAAATGCAATTGCGGCCGCAGTCCAATCTATGCAAAAACATTGCCTAGATTTTTTCTCTGCTTATCCTTCTCAAGTAGCTCGAACTTTTGGTGAGCGAATGATTCAACCCCTATTGCAATGGTCTTGGCTTTCATCAGTACCACTCGCGATTGCTAGAAGATCCAGTAATCCTTCGTTTGCGGTTGCTAACGGACAATTCTTTGCCGTTCGAAGGAGCGCTCTAGAAAGTAGTGGTGGCTATTCATCCATAAAAGCAGAAGTACTCGATGACATGCAGATTGCTCGAGTTTTACTGCGTAATAACTTTAAAGGAACTGTTGGAAATGGCGCACTCATTGCACAATGTCATATGTATTCATCATGGAATGAGTTGCGAAATGGATATGCAAAATCTCTCTGGAAAGGATTCGGCGGAGTATTTGGATCCATCATTGCTATCGCCTTGCTTGCGATAACAGGCATTGTTCCTATTCTCGCTGCTGCAACTGGATCTCCATTTGGATGGTTAGCATTTGAAGCCATTCTTATATCGCGCGTCATTAGTGCAAAAATCACTCGCTCAAACTTATTTGATTCACTTTTACATCCACTATCTGCAATCTTACTTATCTATTTGATTGTTTACTCATGGCTCATGCGCGGTCGAATTCAATGGAAGGGCCGCACAGTATGAATGAGAATGAAGTAATTGTTATTGGCGCGGGCATGGGTGGAATGTGCACCGCTGCACGATTGGCTCGTCAAGGACATTCAGTTCGTATTCTGGAAAGTTCGGACAAACCTGGCGGTAAATGCCGAACCGAATGGATTGGTAAGTATGCATTCGATACCGGTCCATCGCTTCTGACTCTGCCGGCTGTGTATAGAGATTTTTTCGCACGAACTGGCAAGCATCTTGGCCAAGTTTTAGATCTCATTCCGGTTGATCCAGCATTTGATTACAGATTCTCAGATGGAGTGCAATTAAAATTTGCGAACCTTGCGCATCATAAGACACAGGAAGAAATCACGCGTGTGCTTGGTTCTGAAGTGGCAGCACAATGGGATGCACTCATGAAGCGTGCTGAAAAAATGTGGGATGTTTCGCGCGAACCCTTTGTTGAATCAGAACTTGCTTCCATATTTTCTCTCATAAAACGTCCAACTCTTTTGCGCGATCTAAAAGTAATTGCGCCATGGAAATCACTGCGTGATTTAGCTACTGAATTATTGCCTGACAAGCATCTTCGTTACATTCTTGATCGTTACGCAACGTACAGTGGCTCTGATCCTCGGTTAGCGCCCGCAGTCCTTTCAACAATTGCCTTTGTAGAAGAAGCATTCGGTGCCTGGCACATCACTGGTGGTATTGGAAAGCTTTCAGAAGCGGTATATCAACGCTGCCTCGATTTAGGTGTTTCCTTTGAATTCAATACTCCTGTTGAAAAGATTAATCACACCAAACGTCGAGTTACTGGTGTAACTCTCAAGGGTGGAAGAGTTGTTGAAGCATCAATCGTTGTGGCCAACGCGGATGCTTCTCTGGTTTACAACTCATTGATTAGTACAAAACTTCGAAAGACTAAAGGTGCTCGAAAGAGAATTGCGCGGAGTACTCAATCTTTAGCAGGTTTTTCGCTCTTGCTCGGCTTACGTCCAGATGAGAGTGCGACACCGATTAATCATCACACTATTCTCTTTCCAGAGGATTACGACGCTGAATTCGACTCCATTTTCACAACTCGTACTCCAGTAAAAAATCCCACAATTTACTTATGTGCTCCCCTTGATGAATCCATGGTTAAGGAATCTGGTGCGCAATCACTATTTGTGTTGGTGAATGCACCCGTGCATGATGCAACAGGTGCCACAGGATGGAATTGGAATGATGAGAACTTCAATCGAGATTATGCAAATTCAATAATCGATCAGATTCAAGCCCGAGGTATTTCGATTCGCGACAGACTCGATGTCATGGAAATTCGCACTCCTGCAGATTTAGAGCGAAGTGTTAATGCTCCCGGTGGTGCAATTTATGGAACATCCAGTAACGGCGCGCAATCGGCATTCTTGCGAGCCCGTAACCGTTCACCACTTAAAGGTTTGTACTGCGTCGGCGGTTCAGCCCATCCCGGCGGTGGATTACCACTCGTTGGTTTGAGCGCTGAAATAGTTGCTAACGCAATCGGGAATACGCAAAACGCATCACGCTTATTGCACTAAAAATCGATGCTCCAAGAAATGCCCACGAAGCTATTTCAATTCCCGGTAATTCTAAATGCCAGGCAATAAGAACAATAAAGAGAAAACTTGCACGAACTGGTCTTTCAGTGAATGTCACTAAACCGAGATCCTTAACGCCAAGTGAAGAAACTCGAGCCCTCATGTACTCCTGTACGGATGCAACCAACCAGAGTGATATACATAAATATGCAGGAACTCCAATTGAGTACAGCGCATACAGCCAAAATGCTTCGCTCATGCGATCTATGACTGAATCGAGAATTGCTCCCCAATTCGAAGTGCGACTTTGAAAGATTGCAACACTGCCATCAATACCGTCAAAGAATAAAGATACGACGATGAGTGCAATCGCCCAGAGTGATTGAGATGTCAGTGCAACTCCAATAGCGCTGAGTAATCCCAATAAAGTTAAAACATTTGGTGTAATTCGAAGCAAAGTACAGAGCAAGCCAAATCTGTATGAAATAGCGAGCCAGGCACCGACAATTCCAGTGGTGGGAGCAGAGTTATGGAGTTCACTCCACGTGTCCTTAAATTGCTCGCGCGAAATCACTGGTCTAAAGCCTTTCTTAAAATGCGGACTATATGGAACGCAGGGTACCGTTACGGCGTGGCTAATGAGAAGAGTGCTGATCCTGCCGCGATTCGCCAATTAATCGAAAGCGAGCTCGCAACTTTTCTTGCTGCTCAAAAGAAATACTTGGAATCCATCGGAAGCGAATTAGTTCCAGCCGCGGATGCTCTTGTTTCTTTTCTATTAGATGGCGGGAAACGCTTACGTCCGCTCTTTGCATACTTTGGTTTTCTTGGAGCCGGCGGTACCCATAGTCAAGAAGTTGTTCGAGCATGTGCAAGTCTTGAATTACTGCAAGCATGTGCGTTAATTCATGATGATTTGATGGATGGATCAGACACTCGTCGCGGTAAGCCAGCGATACATAAACATTTTGAAAAATTGCATGCACGCGAAAGCGCAGTTGGATCTTCAGTAGGTTTTGGTCAGGCTGCAGCAATTCTTCTCGGAGATCTCGCTCTAGTTTATTCAGATCTTGCACTTCACCAAAGCGGAATTAATACAGCCGTATTGCCAAATGTCTTAGCTGTTCATGATGAAATGCGTGTTGAGTTAATGGCCGGTCAATTCTTGGATATCTATGAGCAAACAAGAAGTTCTCACACCGTAGAACGTGCATTGACAATTGCTCGTTATAAATCCGGCAAATACACAATTGAGCGACCACTTCACTTTGGTGCTGCTATGGCAACTACGGATAAGACAGTGCTTGCAGATGTGACATCTCACTACTCTTCATACGGATTACCTCTCGGTGAAGCATTTCAATTGCGTGATGACTTGCTAGGAGTATTCGGAGATCCTGAGTTAACGGGAAAGCCAGCTGGGGATGACTTACGGGAAGGAAAGCGCACCGTGCTAGTTGCAATGGCTCAAGAGTCAATGAGTTCGACGGATATTAAAGAGTTTGAATCTCTTTTTGGTAAGTCAGATTTAGATTTATCTGGTGTTGAAAAACTTCGCACAATCATCAATGAAACTGGAGCGCCAACTCACGTTGAAAATCTCATTTCTGATTTAACCAACAAGGCAACCAAAGCACTTGATACACCATCAATTACAACCACAGCCCGTCAGGTTCTTAGCGATCTGGCGATTATTGCAACGAAGAGGAATCTCTAATGCCAAAGCGTGTCAAAGGACCAACTGATCACGTAGTCGTAGTTGGCGCAGGATTAGCAGGATTAAGTACTGCATTGCGTTTAGCAGGCGCTGGTCGCAAAGTAACTGTTATCGAACGCGAATCTGTACCTGGCGGAAGAAACGGTTTACTCAATAAAGATGGCTACGCATTCGATACCGGTCCATCAGTGTTAACTATGCCTTCTCTGATTAATGATGCCTTTAATAGCGTTGGCGAAGAACTCAAAGATTGGTTAGAACTCACTCCAGTCTCGCCTTTGTATCGCGCTTTTTATGCCGATGGTTCACAAATCGATATTCATGCAAACACTGAACAAATGGAAGCAGAGATTGCAAAAACTGTGAGCTCTGCTGAAGCTGCCGGCTATCGTCGATACGTTGATTTTGTTACCAAATTGTATAAGTATGAAATGAATGACTTCATCGATAGAAATATTGACTCTCCACTTAATCTTCTGACTCCAAATTTGGCGCGACTCATTGCTTTAGGTGGATTTAGACGCCTTTCTCCAAAAGTTAATCAATTCATGAAAGATCCACGTCTGCAAAAGGTTTACTCATTCCAAGCAATGTATGCAGGCGTTAGTCCACAGCAGGCACTAGCAATTTACGCGGTCATTGCTTACATGGATTCCGTCAATGGAGTTTTCTTTCCTAAAGGTGGAATGCATGCAGTTCCACGGGCACTTGCTGCGGCGGCGCAAAAACACGGTGTCGAATTTATGTACAACACAACAGCTGAAAAAATTGAAACATCTAATGGGCGCGCGAAAGCAGTAATAACCAATACTGGACAACGTATTGAATGTGATGCGTTGGTGCTCAATCCTGATTTACCTGTGGCTTGGCGAGACTTGCTTGGTAAAACGCCACTGTCAGTTAAGCGTCTTCGCTATTCACCATCATGCGTGACCCTTCTCGTGGGTTCATCTAAGAAATATGACCATGTGGCTCATCACAACATTCACTTCGGTGATTCATGGGACGGTGTATTTGATGAATTAATTAATAAAAAAACTCTGATGAGCGATCCGAGCGTATTGGTCACAATTCCAACAAAGGATGATCCATCTCTAGCACCTGCAGGTAAAGAGTCTTATTACATCTTGTACCCGACGCCTAACTTGGATGCTGATATTGATTGGAAGAAACAAGCAGGTCCTTATCGCGATCACATGATAAAAACTCTAGAAGATCGCGGATATACAGGTTTTTCTTCCGGAATTGAAACCGAAGTAATGACTACTCCCCTTGATTGGCAAGCACAAGGCATGGAGCGAGGTGCACCATTTGCCAGTGCGCATACGTTCTTCCAAACCGGTCCATTTAGACCGCGCAACATGGCAAGTGGATTTGAAAATATTGTCTTCACCGGTTCTGGAACACAACCGGGAGTCGGTGTGCCAATGGTTCTTATTTCAGGTCGATTAGCTGCCGAAAGAATTGTTGGACCAGTTAAGTAAATGAATGAGTTAGATGCTGCTGGAATAAAAGATCCAGCTCTTCGTGCATCCTACGAAGAGTGCAAACGCCTTAATTCATTGCACGGAAAAACTTATTACCTCGCAACATTGCTCCTGCCGGCGCATAAGCGTCCATTCGTTCATGCTCTTTATGGTTTTGCTCGATATGCCGATGAAATTGTTGATGATCTTGCATCAACGTTAAGCGATCAAGAAAAAGCTGCTCACCTAAAAACGTGGGGTGATTCAGTACTTTCTTCAATTTCATCTGGTGTCAGTAGCGACCACGTAGGCGCTGCCCTCATCGACACAGTTCGACGATTTAATATTCCCGAACAGCATTTTGTGGATTTCTTGCACTCAATGACGATGGATCTAACCGTGAGTTCCTACAAAACATATGAAGATTTGATGGAGTACGTGTACGGATCGGCTGCAGTGATTGGATTGGAAATGGTCCCAATTTTGGGTCCATTATCTGAAGATGCATACGAACCAGCTAAGAAGTTAGGTATCGCATTTCAACTAGCAAACTTCATCCGAGACGTTGGTGAAGATCTCGACCGCGGTCGAATTTATCTACCCCTTGATGAGCTTGCTGAATTCGGCGTAGATACAGAGATGCTCTACGCTCGAAAACTTACGCCAGAAATAATCGCGGCACTTAAATTTCAAATTCAAAGAGTTCGCCAACTTCAACGTGAAGCAGAACCAGGTATCCAATTACTAGAACCATCTAGTCGCCCGTGTATCTCTGCTGCAAGTACTCTGTATTGTGGAATCGTTGATGAAGTAGAAAAGATTGGTTACGACGTCTTTAATAAGCGCGCTAAAACATCAACAGCCAGAAGAATAAAAGTTGCACTTCCGGCGTTTATTCGCGCTATTTCTGCCAGATAAATATTTACCTCCTATAGTTAGCAATGCGGGAGCCGCTCTTGGCTGAGAGGGTCTGAAATTCAGATCGACCGCTTGACCCGTCCGGTAATGCGGACGTGGAAAGGAATAATTAAATGTCTACTATTTTCTTCACTGCATGGGGCTACGAAGTTTCAGTTCTCGAATTCTTTGCAGCACTCACTTCATTTATCGGTGTTGGTCTTGGGGTAACGGCTAAGAGAATTACTTGGCCCTGGTGGGCGCTCAGCAGCGCACTCTATGCAATCTTTTTTTACCAAGCAGATTTGTTTGCCAGTGCTGCTCTGCAAATAGTTTTCATTGCAGCTGCCATCTGGGGCTGGTTTGGGTGGGGGCCTAGAGGTGCTGTTCCATCTGCGCTTTCCACGAAACATCGCATGTACTGGGCTGCAGGATTAGTGATTTCATTTTTAGCATTAACTCCCCTGTT
Organism: Actinomycetota bacterium; assembly: GCA_010032875.1. Taxonomy (GTDB): domain Bacteria; phylum Actinomycetota; class Actinomycetes; order Nanopelagicales; family Nanopelagicaceae; genus Planktophila. The sequence continues at coordinate 10,077 of RGSB01000025.1, forward strand.
GCAAAACCTTGGCGCTGCTGCAACATGGTCGGATGCAATTATTTTCCTAGGTAGTTTTTTTGCTCAAGCAATCATGGTGTATGAAAAATATGAGGCATGGCCTCTCTGGTTCGCAATTGATCTCTTGGCAACAGTTCAGTACGCAGTTTTAGGGTACTGGTTCACGTCAGTTCTATACGCAGCCTTTACCATCATTGCCTTAATCGGATGGAAGCGTTGGTATGAATCTCACCGAAGCGCTCACTGATTTAATCGCATCCCCTGGTCCGCATCTCATCGCAATTGATGGCCCAGCCGGTAGTGGTAAAAGCACATTAGCAAAGGATCTATTTCTTTATTTGAGCATCAATCGAGAAGTAAATCTCTTAGGTTTAGATGATATTTATGATGGATGGGAAAACGCACTTGGCGAAAAGTTAACAAAGGATCTTGAACTAATTGCTCATGCACACGCAGAAAAATCAACAATCTCAGTGCAGATTTATGACTGGTTTGCATCTGCATACACCGACGTAAGAGAAATCAAAGCTAAAGATATTCTGATTATCGAAGGCGTCGGAAGTGCCCAAGCAGTAGTACGTGCCCACCATGCAATAACTATCTGGATGGACATCGATCCACAGCAAGGAGTGAAGCGGGTGTTAGAGCGAGATGGCAATCACATCGCCAAAGAAATGATTCTGTGGCAAGAGTTACAGAATCAACATTTCTTGGAATCTGGTGCGAGAGAAAACGCCGATTTCATAATCACCACAGAATAAATTGGGCGCGCCACACCCGCCTATCTAACGGCTTTTACCTAAGATTTCCACGTGTCTGATCTATCTGGTGAACTCATTGATGGGCGTTATCAACTCATCTCCCAAATAGCTCAAGGCGGGATGGCTAGCATTTATTCAGCTATTGACACGCGATTAGATAGAAAAGTCGCAGTCAAAATTATGCATCCGCACCTTGCGCAAGATGAAGCATTTGTTAATCGCTTTATTCGCGAAGCTAAGGCTGCTGCAGCTCTGACTCATCCCAATGCTGTTTCTGTTCAAGATCAGGGCTGGAACACAAATGGTGTACCAGCGGTGTTTATTGTGATGGAAATGGTTGAAGGTCACACGCTGAGAGAATACTTAGAGGAATCCGGGAAATTCAGTGTTGCGCAAACACTTCAATATCTCACGGCAATTCTTGGAGCACTTGCTGCTGCACATAAGTTGGGAATAATACATAGAGACATTAAACCTGAAAACATTTTAATTTCTAATGACGGCAGAATCAAGATTGCTGATTTTGGATTAGCACACGGAGCTTTAATCGGCAGTACATTGACTGCAGAATCAAGTGTTGTATTAGGAAGCGTTTCATATTTATCGCCAGAACAGGTTCAACGTGGGATCTCGGATTCACGCAGTGATGTGTACTCCACCGGAATCCTTGCCTATGAATTACTTGTTGGAGACAAGCCATTTTCTGGAGATAGCCCTATTCAAATCGCTTATATGCATGTGAATAACAGAGTGCCGCGAGTGAGTCAAAGCAGAAATGACGTTCCGAAAGAACTCGATGATCTTATTTATTCTGCGACCAGCGTAAATCCAGATGAGCGACCACGAGATGCAGGCATTTTTCTCAATGCAATTCAGGAAATCGCTCGCGCAATTGATCCTAAGAGGAATCAACTCAGTCTTGAATTAGACATTCCACTGCAGAAAATTACTGATAAACCATCTCGCTCCAAGAAAAAAGCTAAGGCAGAACCAGTCAGGGAAGTTACTCAAGAAAAACCAATTCGCGAAATGACTGCTGGTACAAAGCGACGAGTGAGCAAAAGAGTGCGACGCAATCGCATAATTGCCGCCCTCCTTGCAGTCGCACTTGGTATCGGCGGTTGGTACGTATTAGTTGGGCCAGGTTCTCGCATTGTTGTGCCATCTGTTGTAGGGGCAAGTGTTGAAGAGGCTAATGCAGCTTTAACTCCCCTTGGACTTCGATCAGAAGTTGCAGAAAAACGATTCGATGAAGAAATTGCTGCAGGAAAAATTTTGGAATCTAATCCCAGCGGTGGCGATAAAATTGATACAGGTGGCATAGTTAAATTAGTAATTTCAAAGGGACAAGAGCGCTACGTCATTCCTGTTTTAACTGGCCTCACACCTGAGGCGGCAATCAAAACTCTTACTACACAGCCATTGAAATCTGCAGGTATTGCCGAGGAATTCAACTCCACTATTCCAAAGGGTCTGGTGATTTCGACAAATCCATCTAATGGACAGAAAGTGAAGAGAGATACACCTGTCACTATTCTTGTCAGCAAAGGCGTAGAAGAAGTTGCTCTCACAACCTACATTGGCCAAAGTGGCGATCAAGCACAAACAGAACTAACAGATGCGGGATTTAATGTTGAGAGTTCATTTGCCTATAGCGAAACGGTTGCAGCCGGTGCGGTAATTTCTCAATCTCCAACTGGAATTGTGAGTGCACCAAAGGGATCAACTATCACATTGGTAGTTTCTAAAGGTTCTAAATTTGTCTTTATTCCTAATCTTTATTCCATCGAAACAACTAAGGCAATGGCAGCGCTGAAGGACATTGGTCTAAAGGTTAAAGTTCGCAGCATTGGAAAGAAGAGCGTTAAATACGTGACGAATGTATCTCCGAAGGTAGGCGCGAAGGTACTACGTGGCACCGTAGTAACCATCACAGTAGGCTAGGCCGATGCCATCGACCGTAAAGAAACCTCGAATCGGCGCCCACACACCAACAACAGGTGGAATGGCGAAACGATCTATTGAGTACGCGCGAACAATTGGCGCCGAAGCAATTCAGGTTTTTGCATCAAATCCTCGACAGTGGTCTATGCCTGATGCAAATGTTGCAGCTGATAATGAATTCAAAGAAAAGGCCGCAGAATTAGATTTAGAAGTGTATGTTCACGCTCCATTTCTTATCAATTTAGGTTCACCCACTGAAGATACATATAAGAATTCTCTAGCCGCCACTGACTATGCAATCAAACGAGCCAAAGATATTGGCGCACTAGGCGCTGTCATTCATACAGGCTCTGCAGTTAAAGAAGACAACGTCAAACAAGCATGGAAACAGATTCACGAAGGCATGATGCCAATTCTGAATAAACTCAGTGACGATTCACCGTATCTACTTCTAGAACCAACGGCAGGACAAGGCCAATCACTCGTTAAGAAATTAGATGATCTTGAGAATTATTTAAAGGCTCTCGAGTATCACCCACGAGTCGGTATTTGCCTAGATACGTGCCATGTTTTCGCTGCAGGTCACGATGTCTCGGTAAAAGGTGGCATGAGTGCAACTATTGATTTGCTCATTGAAATTGCCGGCATTGAACGTTTCCAACTTGTGCACGCAAATGATTCGATGGACGTCTGTGGCGCACTTAAAGATCGCCATCAAAATCTAGGTGATGGACACATCGGAATTAATCCGTTCAAAGAGTTGTTGTCACATCCTGCAGTTGCAAATGCTCCGTTAATTCTTGAAACTCCAGGACTAGAAGAGAAACACGGACCTGAAGTTGAGCTTTTGAAAAAGTTGCGTGGATGAGTACTCGGCACGCAACTCGCATTAAATTAGCACCGTGGGCGCTACTCTTTGTTGCCGCATCGTGGGGACTTGCTTTCGTGGTCATGAAAGATTCAATACAACGACAAAGTGTTAACAACTTTCTCTTTAGTCGTTTCGCTCTCGCGGTAGTTGTCATGGTGTTGTTACGGCCACAAGTCTTCAAGTTATTTAATAAAGATTTAGTCACCCGTTCAGCATTTGCTGGCTTTTTTCTCGGCGCAGGCTACGTTCTTCAAACTCTTGGCCTAGAGCGCACTGGCGCGGCAATTACAGGATTTATCACAGGGTTGTACGTTGTCTTTACGCCATTGATTGCAGCAATTGTTTTAAAAGCTCGCATCTCATTGCTCACATGGGGATGTGTAGCCCTTGCAACAGTTGGGTTAGCTCTTCTGTCATTGCACGGGTGGTCCATCGGTTTTGGTGAATTACTTGTTTTAGCGAGTGCTTTTGGATTTGGTGCTCACATCATTTCACTCGGCAAGTGGAGCGCAGGTCGTGATGCATATGCAATGACTGTCATCCAACTTGCCATGTGTGCGCTCTTAAGTGCTTTGGCATCTGTTGCAGAAGGTGGATATACG
>RGSB01000026.1 GCA_010032875.1 Actinomycetota bacterium
AGACGTGTTGCAAAGGCTCTGGTTAAAAACGAAGAAATAGATGTAGTTATTTTTGGCGCTGCAGCACCACTAGGTCTGATGGCACGTTCATTGCGCAAATCTGGAGTAAAGAAAATTATCGCTCTGACGCACGGTCATGAAGTGTGGTGGGCTAAAATCTTTCCATTTAGTTTCGCGATGAAAATAATTGGTAGAAGTACTGATCACCTAACGTACTTAGGAGAATTCACTCGGAGTGCTATCGCGAAAGCATTAGATGCGAAGAGTGTTAATTCAATGGTAAAGATTGCTCCTGGAATTGATACAGCACACTTCATTCCCAGACCCGAGGGGATGGAGATACGCAATCAATTAGGGCTTGCTGATAAGAAAGTAATTATAAGTGTTGGTCGATTAGTACATCGCAAAGGACAGGACAAACTCATCCAAGCGTTGCCTGGAGTGTTGCAAAAAATACCGCACGCCCATCTTCTATTAGTCGGTGAAGGCCCCTATCGAAAACATCTTGAGAAACTCGTTCAAAATTTATCGTTACACGAGAACGTCACTTTTATAGGTCGTATTTTGTTCGACAAGCTTCCAACTTACCTATCTGCTGCTGATCTCTTTGCTATGCCATCACGGTCACGATTCTTCGGGTTAGAAGTAGAAGGATTAGGAATCGTTTATTTAGAAGCTAGTGCGTGTGCAATCCCTGTCGTGGCAGGCAAATCTGGTGGCGCGCCCGATGCGGTTATCGAAGGAGTTACTGGAGTGTGCGTCGATGGAACAAATGTTGCTGAGATTACAAAAGCAGTAACTGACGTTCTTGGTGATGCGAAACATGCATCACACATGGGCGCAGCAGGACGAAATTGGATAGTAGATCAATGGCGCTGGGATATTTGGTCTAAAGAATTTAATTCGTTATTAGTGGATTAGTAAACCAATTTTTTTTGCAGCAATGATGGCCTGAATTCGATTTTTCGAATCTAGTTTTCTATAAATTGAAGCAAGATGAGTTTTAACTGTGGCTTGGGTTATAAATAAAGTACGGCCAATATCACTCGCACTCAGACCATCGGAAAGTTTTTCCAAAACCTGAATCTCGCGCAGAGTCAATGTATTTGCTTCTTGATCCTTTTTTAGCACTCGCGAAATCCCTTTGGCACTAAAGGTTTTCGGAGATATATAAGAGTGTTCGATTGCGGAAATTAGTTCAGCTAATGGAGCACTTTTTTCTACGAAGGCACTTGCTCCAGATTTCATGACAGTGAGTAAAAAATCCTCGGCGAGGTTTAATGTCAATACGACAATGCCAATGCGTTCTGAAATTGAACGAGCCCATCTTACAATTTCTAAGCCATTTCCATCAGGTAAAGAAAGATCAACGATAATGACTTGGGGATTTGCGTGAGCAATATTTGCACGTGCTTCAGCGATTGATGCTGCTTCGCCAACGCAAACATGTCCGGCTCTAGCGAGTGCAACTTTTATACCTGCCCGAACGCTTTCATGATCATCAATGACTAGGACTGATAATGGTTGCTTCATAAAGGTATTGAAATTAAATAGCGCGTTCCAAATTCATCACTTGACACGGAGAGCTCACTTTCGATTGAGAGACAACGTTCTTTAACTCCACGAATTCCATAACCCTCAGAATTCGAAAGATGCATTCCGCTACCGTTATCATTAAATGAATATGTGCTCGCATTCTGACTTTTTTTAATCGAAATTTCTATAACGCTAGCCCCAGAGTGTTTAAGGGAGTTTCGTAGAAGTTCACGGGAAATCGCCAGTAATTGCTCTTCAACATTTTCAGAAAAAGCTGTTTCCTCCAGATTGATTCTTAATTCAGCTGAGCTATTTGATTCAGCTAACAACGCTCGTAGAGAATTTTCGAGCGCAGCAGGATTTCTTGCCCGCAGGTTGAATATTTCACTTCGAACACTTTCAATCATTGCTGAAACTTCGAAAATAATCTTTCGAAGTTCAATCCTGGTTTGGACAGGAGTATCTGACTCGGCCAATAGAAGATCAAGCGAGTATGAGAGAGCGACAAGATCTTGTGCTATTCCATCATGTAACTCTTGAGCAATTTTTACTCGCTCAGATTGCGTCAATTACTTTTCAAAGAGTGCAGCAATTTCCGCTGCGAATTCTTTTCCAATCACATGGCGCTTCAATGAAAGTTTGGCAGTTAGTTGACCACCAGCAATTGTGAAATCAGTTGGGAGAATCGTAAATTTACGTATCGATTCTGCCTTACTGACGGCTTTATTTGCTTCATCCACTGCTGTTTGAATGACAGAAATAAGGTCTGGATCATTAGCTAAATCTGCCAATGTAGCTCCATCTTTCTTATTTGCAGTGATCCAAGTCTTTAGTGCGTCTTGATCAATTGTAATGAGTGAAGCGATAAAAGGTTGGTTATCTCCGACCACCATGCACTGGCTTATCAGTGGATGTGCGCGCAATCTATCTTCGAGGACTGCTGGTGCAACATTCTTTCCGCCAGCTGTAACAATTAACTCTTTCTTGCGACCGACAATGTACAAAAATCCTTCATCGTCTAACTTGCCAAGGTCTCCTGAGTGGAACCAACGATCACCGGAGAATACTTCAGCATTCGCAGCATCATTCTTCCAATAACCTTGCATAACAATTGGACCTTTGATGAGAACTTCGCCATCTTCTGCAATCTTTATTGAAGTACCAGGTATTGGTCGACCAACAGAACCGACTTTGATTTTATTAGTCAGATTAAGTGTTGCACCCGCAGTAGTCTCTGTAAGTCCATAACCTTCCAGAATTGTTATGCCTGCGCCACGGTAAAAATGACCTAAGCGCTCACCCAGTGGCGCTCCTCCAGAAATTGCAGCTTCGACGCGGCCTCCTAAGCCTTTACGAATCTTTGAGTAAACAAGCTTGTCGAACAACCCATGCTTAAGGCGCAACGCAGGTGAAATCTTTCCAGATTCAATTCCTTGACTAAAAGCAATTGCTACATCAGCAGCTTTTCTAAAGATTTTACCTTTTCCAGCAGCATCAGCTTTTGCTTCCGCGCCGTTGTACACCTTTTCGAAGATACGTGGCACAGCAAGAACGAATGTTGGTTTAAATGAAGCAAGATCAAGTGGCAAGCGACCAACTGGATCGCTGCAATGTGCCATATGTAAACCTGCGGCAACAGATCCGATTTGAACCATACGTCCAAAGACGTGAGCCACTGGCAAGAACAACAGAGTTGATCCACCAGGCTTTAAGAACAAGTCACTTGCACCTTGAACTACGTTTCCAACTTCAGCCAAGAAATTAGAGTGCGTAATCTGCACACCCTTCGGTTTTCCTGTTGTTCCAGATGTATAAATCAAAGTCGCAAGAGTTTCAGGTACAAGAGCATTCCTGCGTTTTTCAATCTCTTCATCACTGATTGATGCGCCGTCGTACTCAAGAGTGGCAAGTACATTCTCGGTCATCGTCCAAATTCGCGTGGTATGTGCAGGTTGAACTGTTTTGACTAAGTCACGAAGCGCTGGCGTTTCTACAATTACTGCAACAGCACCCGAATCGTTAAGGATCCAATCAATTTGTTCCGCAGAAGAAGTGTCATAAATCGGAACAACACAACCACCTGCATACCAAATAGCAAAATCTAAAATCGTCCACTCATAACGAGTGCGTGACATGATTGCTACACGATCACCAATATTTATTCCTGCAGCAACTAACCCTTTTGCGGTTGCTCGAACTTCAGCTTCAAACTCTTTTGCAGTGACGCTCTGCCATCCATCACCGAGAGGACGTGAAAGAACAATGCGTTCAGGTTCAAACCATGCACGTTCTGCGACTAGGTTTGTAAGGTTTCCAGCGCTGGCGATCGGCACTATGGCCGGGACAGATATCTCGTTCATGCGGCTAACGCTAGCGCGCTCGGGTTATTTTGCGGAAGTGGGGTTACTTAACGGTAGCCTGTGTCCATGAGCGAATTAAGCACTTCAACAATAACAATTGATGCACCAGTCGACGCCGTCAGAGCAATCCTCTTTGATTTGGCCGGATACCCAACCTGGTCGAGCGCCATCAAGAGCGCGGAAGTTAAAGCTACCGATGGCGAAGGCCGAGCAACGAGTGTCAAGGTTTCTATCGATGCAGGAATGATGAAGGATCGCGTGCTCCTGAATTACGACTGGAGTGCAGCTCCTGAACGTCTTGAATTTTCTCTCGAAGATGCTGAGTTACTAACGGCCATGAATGGTGCTTACATCACTAAAGCAATTGATGCAGACACGACATCAGTGACTTATGAACTTGGAGTAGAAGTTTCAATGCCGATTCCAGCAATGATGCGTACAAAGGCAGAGAAAGCAACTATTGATCAAGCGTTGGCGCAACTTAAAGAACACGCAGAAAACTAATTTACTAATCGTCTACATATGTCACTCACAATTGGAATTGATGTTGGTGGCACCAAGCTACTAGGTGGCGTTGTTGATGACGATGGCAATGTACTTTCCTATGCACGCAGCGAGACCCCGCGCGAAGGAGGGCGCAAACTCACGCAGAATATTGCGGATCTAGCAAAGCAATTAATTGCTGATCACAAAATTGATGCAATTGGACTATCTGCTGCAGGTTTTGTCTCATCAGATCGAAAAACCATGTTAGCTGCGCCAAATATTGCAGATTGGAACGGCGTAAATTTAGATAAAGAGTTACACGAACTTATTGGCTTACCCGTTGTTATCGAAAATGACGCTAATGCAGCAGCATGGGGAGAAGCAAAGTTTGGTGCGGGAAAAAATCAGGATCATGTCATGTTACTGACAATTGGTACTGGAATTGGTGGCGGATTAGTAGTTAATGGTGATCTCTATCGCGGCGCATTTGGAGTTGCTGCAGAGTTCGGTCACCTTCGAGTTGTTCCAGAAGGACATCTCTGCGGTTGTGGTGCACGTGGATGCTTCGAACAATATGCATCAGGGAACGCCTTGTTAAGGCACGCCCGTGAAGCAATTGCGGCGAGCCCAGAACTTGCTCGGAACTTACTCTCGCGCGGTGATGGAACTGTTAATGGCTTAACCGGTACAGCAATCACAGATGCTGCGCGTGATGGAGATCCAGTTGCATTGGCAGCATTTAACACAACTGCCCAATGGCTCGGTGCCGGAATTGCTTCGCTGAGTGTTGTACTTGACCCACGGTTTGTGATTATCGGTGGGGGAGTAATCGATGCAGGCGATATTTTACTTAAACCAACTCGTGAAGCAGTTGCTCGATATATGCCATTTGCTGGAAAACATCCCTACCCAGAAATTATTCCTGCAGCTCTAGGCAACAAAGCAGGTTTGATCGGTGTTTCTGACTTAGCCCGTCGTTAATTATTCACCAGGGTATTTCAGGCCAATTTTGTCTCTGATCAAATCCATTAACTCCATAATTTCTAGTGTGTGCTTATGAGTTAAATATTCGGATTCAAATTTTCCGGTGCTGACAATGTTGGCAAACTCAATTGCTTGCTCGCGCAAACCATGACCTTGGTAATTACTTGGATATTCAGTTGTTGTTCCGTCATATAAATGCACGCGCATTGTTGTTGGGTTATAGAAGGTTCTATCTATTTCCAACCAACCATTAACTCCTGAAACAACTGCGCGACATGGTGTTTGAGCAATCATTGTTGTTGTAAGAATTGCTTGAGCTCCTGAAGCGTATGTAAAGAGTATTGACGTAGATGCATCTACTCCTTTATCAGTCATGACGGCAGATGCTTGGACTTTTTCCGGTACCCCTAGGACCATATGTGCAAAAGAGACTGGATAAATTCCAAGATCCAATAGTGCGCCGCCTGCAAGGGAAGGTTCAACTAGGCGCGCAATTCCTTGATCAGCCAACCGTTGACCATGATCGGCAGTAACACTAATAATGTCACCGAGCACTCCACTTGCAATAATTTTTCTAACCTGATGAATATGAGGCAAAAAGCGCATCCACATCGCCTCTAATAGAGCAACATTATTTTCTATAGATGCTTCAACCATTGCACGTGCTTGAGATGCGTTAATCGAGAATGGTTTTTCACATAAGACAGGTTTCCCGGCTTTAAGTGCCAAAATTGTGTTTGTAAAGTGCATGGGATGTGGTGTTGCAACATAAATCGCATCAATCTCAGGGTTTGTAACAAGTTTTTCATAACTTCCATGTGCTGTGCATCCTGGAAATTCAATTGCAAATTCTTCTGCTTTTTCTTTTGTTCTTGAGCCAACCGCAGCGACTAAATGATTGTTTAGAAAAGTTAAGTCACGAGCGAATGCAAGAGCGATTCCACCAGTTCCTAAAATTCCCCATTTAAATTCTTGACTCATTAGAGTTCAACCCCATCTTCTCTTCCATTTTCGTGACGCAACCACCGTTTGATTGCTATGCGCGCACTAAGCAGAAAATTGCGCAAACCTGGCCACGTTGGATTTGGTTGCTCAAAGTGGTTTTGATCAGAAACCGATTCTCTTTCTAAATCATCTAAGTAAGTGTTTGGTGTTGATTCATCCAGTGATAATCCTGCGACCATGGATTCAAACTCCGAGTTAATGAGATCCATCTCATCATCGTTCGGATCCTTGGGTGTTGGGGTATTGCTCACGCTCAAATAGTGGCACAGCCGCCGGTATCCACTAAATTAGGAGCACACATTTGGTGTGAATTTCTTAGGAGAGCGACAGTGAAGATGAATGTAAACAATCTTCCGTATGGTGTACTGCGCGCATTCCTGACACCCTTTTTGATGTTGGCGTTTCGCCCAAAGGTTAAAGGTTTGCGAAATGTTCCAGCCACTGGACCCGTAATAATTGCCAGCAATCATCTCTCATTTAGTGATTCAATTTTCATGCCGCTTGTTGTACCTCGTAAGGTTACTTTTCTAGCGAAATCCGAATACTTCACATCTCCAGGACCTAAAGGTTTGCTGAAGAAGCTCACTTTCATTGCACTTGGCCAAGTTCCAGTTGATCGTTCAGGTGGACGGCGCAGCGAAGCGGCGCTCATTACTGGATTACAAGTATTAGCAGAGGGGGAGTGTCTAGGAATTTATCCAGAGGGTACGCGTTCTCCCGATGGTCGTTTATACAAAGGTCGAACAGGTATTGCTCGTCTTGCGATCGAATCTGGAGCGCCAGTTATTCCGGTGGCCATGTTTAACACTGAAAAAATTCAACCTACAGGCAAAGTAATTCCAAAGATTATGCGAGTAAAGATGGTCTTTGGAGAGCCAATGTTTTTTGAAGGCGATTCCTCAGATTTGTTGTATCTACGCGACTGTACTGATCAGATTATGAAAAAGATTCAGGAAATGTCCGGCCAAGAGTATGTAGATATTTATGCAAGTCGCATAAAAGATGAACTCAAGGATGAGTCTGACGACTAATTCTCTATTTCGCCTCGTTGGATAAGGTAATTACAGGTCGGACACTTCGGTCCTGCATCTGGAAAATCTCCTTCTAGAACATTAATGAGATCTTCGATCAGCGCCATAAATTGTGCTTCATCGCGTTCAACTGGCAGGTAATGCTGTGCGGCAAAGAATCCTTGCTTTTCTTTAATATCGAAGGCTGCATTTGGATTCCAGACAAGTAATCCCATGGTGGCTACCGAAACTGCATTTCCCTGTAGTGGATTTTCTAGAGAGTGGGCGTACGCCTCTAATTGAGGCGCATAAAACTCCCCGTTATCACGCGAACTATCTGAAACTTTACAATCGATTAATGCAACGGTCCCATCTTCATTTGCAGCAACTAAGTCGTATTTCCCGCGAATCTGCCACCTGGTCTCGAAACCATTGATTTTCATCGGTTTACTCTTTACCCAGCCACCCCATTGAGTAACTTTGCCTGGCCGAAGCGAAGGATCGATATCTTGCATCGATGCACCACGAAAGTGCTTTTCTTGTAAATCTGCAAGCGTCCCAACCAAGGGAAACGCACCTGGCATTGTTACCTTGAACCAATACTTAATCCACAAACATCTTTTGCACGTAGATAACCCAAAAGTGAGATCTGATGGTGATATGAATTCAGTTGCTGGTGTCGCGGGTTTTTTCATGAATACATCTTCTCGTTAAGCACTGACAATTGCCGAGATTAAGACGGTTATTCCCAGAATAATCATTACGGTTCCACCTGTTGCGCGTAGTTTTTCTAATCTTTTTGGATCGGTAGCCAACCATTGACGCGCTGTTCCGGCTAGCAGCCCCCAGGTACCATCGGAGATAAATGCCAGTACCGAGAAGATTGCTCCAAGAAAAATTAGCTGAAGGGCTATATTTCCTTTTTCTCTATCCACAAATTGTGGAAGTACAGCGGCGTAAAAAACTAATCCCTTTGGATTAAGCGCACCAACCCAAAATCCATCTCGCATTGATCGAGCAATACCCGGAGCGATATCTCCTTGATTGCGCATATCTTCTGCATGAATTTTTCTGTGGCGAATAGCATCAATACCTAAATAGACAAGGTAAAGACCGCCACCCCACTGGATAGCAGCGTAAGCAAGATCTGATTTTTGCAGTATTGGGCCGAGTCCGATTGCAACAAGTGTTGAGAGTGCAAATGCGCCCGTAACATTTCCGGCGACTGTAAAGACTGCGGTTTTTCGTCCCCACGCAATTGCGCGAGCTATAACAAATAAAACACTTGGACCTGGCGCCAAGATGATAACCATCGCGGCCACGATGTATTCAGGTAGCCGCGATGGAATCACCATAGCTTTATCTTACTTATTTGCGAGAGTTTGCGAGTGCATTCAATACTCGGTGACCAACAACAGCAACCAATGTTGCGTTAATGATTCCGTTGAATGTGTAATCGCCAGCAGTCCATGACATATCTGCAATTCCGATGATAAGCGCTGATGCAGCAATCAAAAGATTGATTGAGTTGGAGAAATCAACTCTGCTATCAATCCAGATGCGAGCACCCAAAACACCAATCATTCCAAAGAGTGCAACTCCAACTCCACCGAGTGCACCAACTGGAGTCGCACTGAGTACAGCTCCAAATTTTGGTGAAAGTGAGAGAAGAATTGCACCTACGCCAGCAATCCAATAAGCCGCAGTTGAGTAAACACGGGTAGCAGCCATTACACCGATGTTCTCAGCGTATGTAGTTGTACCTGAACCTCCACCTGCACCTGCAAGTGTTGTTGCAAGTCCATCTGCCATGAGTGCATTGCCCATTTGATCATCAAGGTTTTTTCCTGTCATTGCAGAAACAGCCTTAACGTGTCCAACGTTTTCTGCGATCAAGACCAAGACAACTGGCAAGAAGAGAACAATCGCTTTTGAATCAAATGTTGGAGTAGTAAATGAAGGCATTGCAACCCATGATGCAGAACTAATTGCATCTGTCTTTACATCTCCCATGATGAGAGCGACTACGTAGCCAATAACCAATCCAGCAAAGATGCTGATGCGATTAAGGAATCCACGTGAAAGAGCTGAGACGACACCGATCGAAGCCAAAGTGATGATTCCAATCATTGGTCCCGCTACAAAGTTGTTTTTTGCAGCTCCTGCCAAATTAAGACCAATCACCATAACGATTGTGCCGGTTACGACAGGTGGCAATAGCCAGTTAATCCAACCGATACCTGCCTGGCGAACGATCAAACCAACGACTGCGAGGATCACACCTGTGACAACAACGCCACCGAGTGCAGCGCTCATTCCGCCGCCAGTTTGTGCAGCGGCAATTGGTGCTAAGAAGGCAAATGATGAACCTAAGTAGCTAGGAACTTTGTTTTGCGTAATTGCTAGAAATAGGAGAGTTCCAATTCCAGAGAAGAAGAGCGTTGTAGTTGGCGGGAAGCCGGTGATTATTGGGACCAGAAATGTTGCACCAAACATTGCAGCAATATGCTGCACGCCAACGCCGATTGTGCGTGGCCATGTGAGGCGCTCATCGGTGGATACGACATCTCCGTGGGCAACGTTCTTGCCATTGCCGTGAAGTTTCCATGAGAGCAGGGACATAGTGTTCCTTCCATAGTCGGGCGGGGTAAACGCCCTTAAGAGGCGGGGAAGGCCGTTATCTAGGGTAAGTCAGGCGTGGTATCTACCTCGGCGTACGCCACGCCGTGGCTTTAGCGGGGCGAGTTGCCTCCTGCGGGAGTATCGGGTTAACTATCACCTCGTTATATCGAATCGATATAAATTTCGATACTTTTCAATCCAGATGCCTGAGGGGAGAAGTGCATTATGCGCTCGCGCAGTGAATCACTCGAATTCGCCCTTCTCGGCCTTTTATCACAGAGCCCCCTTCATGGGTATGAATTGCGAAAGAGAATGACGGCCATCTTCGGACCATTTCGCGCTCTCTCATTTTCCGTTCTCTATCCGCAGCTTCGCAGAATGATGGAAGCCGGACTGATTGACGCATCGGTTGCTGACACGACTCGGCGCTCGCGAATCGTTTATGAGATCACAGCAAAAGGAAAGAAACGTTTTGAAACATTGGCTGAAACAGTAAGTCCAGATACTTGGGAAGATGAAGGTTTTGAAATTCGATTCGCATTCTTTGGTCCAACATCGACGAAGAATCGTGTTCGAATTTTAGAAGGCCGACACCGTCGGTTGAAAGAAAAAGCAGAGATTCTGCGTGGAGAACTCGAAAAATCTCCGGTGGGAATCGATAAGTATCTCGAAGAGTGGCGTCGTCACTCTTTGGAATCAGCACAGCGAGAAATCGACTGGCTGGAAGACATGATCAAAACCGAGAGGAAATAGAGTGAAAATAACAACCGGTAAAGGCGATATCCGAGTTGCAATTGTTGGCGTTGGAAACTGCGCTAACTCTCTAGTTCAAGGCGTGACCTATTACAAGGATGCTGCCCGCGACCAAGAGATTCCAGGACTGATGCACGCTGTTGTTGGGGGATACCACATTAACAACGTGAAGTTCGTTGCAGCTTTTGATGTAGATAAGAAAAAAGTTGGCCTCGATATGGCAGATGCCATCTGGGCAAGCGAGAACAACACAATTAAATTTGCAAATGTCGATAAGACAGGCGTTGAAGTTCTACGCGGCGTAACACATGACGGTCTTGGTCGTTATTACCGCGAAACCATTGAAGAATCACCAGCAGCACCTGTAGATGTAGTTGCAGTACTTAAGGAAGAGCAAGTAGATGTTTTGATTTGCTACTTACCTGTAGGTTCAGAAGTTGCAGCAAAATTCTATGCACAATGTGCAATTGATGCGGGATGTGCATTCGTAAACGCACTTCCAGTCTTTATTGCATCAGATCCAGCATGGGAAAAGAAGTTCGCTGACGCTGGTTTACCTATCGTTGGTGATGACATTAAGAGCCAAGTGGGAGCAACAATTACTCACCGAATCATGGCTAAGTTATTCCAAGATCGCGGAGTGCACTTAGATCGCACCTACCAATTAAACGTTGGTGGAAACATGGACTTTAAGAACATGCTCGAGCGTGACCGTCTTGAATCAAAGAAAATTTCTAAGACAAACTCTGTTACATCTCAACTTCATCACGACCTTGGTGACAAGAATGTCCACATTGGACCTTCTGATTACATTCCGTGGCTAGATGATCGCAAGTGGGCCTACGTTCGCCTCGAAGGTCGCGCTTTCGGAGATGTTCCTCTAAACCTTGAGTACAAGTTAGAAGTGTGGGATTCACCAAACTCTGCGGGTGTAATTATCGATGCTCTACGTTGCGCAAAGATTGGTCTTGATCGCAAGATTGGTGGAGCGCTGCTCTCACCATCTAGCTATTTTATGAAGACTCCACCAACTCAATACACAGATGAACAAGCTCACGTAAAAACTGAAGATTTTATTTCAGGAAAGATTGATCGCTAAAAACAAATACTCTCGGTAAATAGAAAAACCCCCCTGACAATAGTCAGGGGGGTTTTTACTTCCCTCACGGAGAGTTGAGGGTTAAATCGTCGCCTCTTCAGGAGTGCGACGAATATGTACTATTCCCGCGATTGAAAGAAGAAGAAGCAAGATGCCTCCAGCTAATGAAGCCAATGCTGCAATCGCTGCAATGTTTCCAAGAGTTCCAAATGCGTATGCTTCTAGTAAAAGCCCACGCAGGGTATTTCCCATAAATAATGTTTGACGTAGTTCGCCAAGTTTTGCAATTTCTTCAGGTGATGCTGTTCCGCTCTTCGCGGCTCCCATGTACATCCCGGAAACTTCAGAGTACGTAGCTTCTTTTCCAACTCCAGCTTTTGCTGCACCTTTCATATGTTCCCAAATGTAAAGGTCTGCATAGTCACGAGCCATTTCACCTTTAGTTACTTTCATTCCAGCCCATTTTGCAAGTTGATCTTTTGTTGATGGTGGCATTGCTTCTGCTGCAGGAAATGAAATGTTTTGATTCTCTAACTGGCTCTTCACGGAATCCTGAGCAAATGTTGCACCCCAGTTTAGAAGCCCAGCTAGAACGAGCAAAAAGGCAGATAGCCCGAATCCTACGAAAGTTACGATCTTGTCAAATGTCTTGCGTCTCATTTTAGTTCTCTCCTATGTTTAATTGTTGTGTAGTTATTTGAACTTCTAACTACATGATAAGTAAAGACCCAAGTAGATGGTTGATATAGAAAGAATGCTGGTGCTACCACTCAGCTATGTGTGAAATAAGTTACGAATTAATCATGACGATGACATATTGCTTTGCCATCTGGACCCAGTTCAAAGTGCTGGCACTCAACCCCTAATTTGTCGAAGGCTGCATCCCCAAAATGCGTACGAAAAGCGAGCGCAAGGAGTACACGTGTATTAGTTTGCGGATCAGATTTAATGTTGAAAGCCTTAGCCGCACGTGACACTGTATTTTCAATAACTTTTTCGGTGTGCGAAGTTTCATGGGCGATTGCCGAGTTGGTTTTTCCTTCGCAGAGCAAGCCAAGTACTAATTGCTCAAATGGGGTGAGTTCTCGAGTAAGGATTGTGATATCTGTGGTCATGTTATGCCTTTCCGGCCAAGGTGCACGTGTGTCTATATTGTGTACCTTCGCAACTCATTCGGGCTACAAGTAAGATGCGCGGATGAGTGAAATCTTGACCACAACAGCTGACCAAATTCTGACAATCTCCTTCAATCGATCAGCAAAAATGAATGCCTTAACTCGAGACATGTACGCAGGTTTGGCTCACGCCCTCAATGAGGCAGCAGGCGATTTTGGAATTCGCGCAGTAATCATTACGAGTGAAGGCGAGAACTTCACTGCAGGTAACGACATTGGTGATTTCATGTCTAATCCACCAACGGATAGTGATTCTGATGTCGCCAAGTTTCTTGGCTCGCTTCTAAATTTTCCAAAACCGCTTCTTGCGGCAGTAAAGGGAAATGCAGTTGGCGTCGGAACAACAATGTTGTTGCACTGTGATGTTGTCATTGCTTCACCATCTGCGAAATTCTCAATGCCGTTTACCTCCCTTGGGTTAGTCCCTGAGGCTGGATCGAGTTATTTATTCCCTCGCCTCGTTGGATATCAAAGAGCCGCGCAAATTTTCATGACCGGTGAAACCTTCGGAGCGGAAGCTGCCAAGGAAATGGGATTGGTTGCACAGATTGAAAACAATCCAATGACTGCCGCAACGAAGATTGCGCAACATATTGCGCAGCAACCACCGCAGGCAATAATTAATACGAAAGCTCTTTTAAAGAGTGGTTCCCATGATGCAGTTGCTGCAGTGATGCGAGCAGAGTTCGAATTATTTTCTATGGCGCTTCAATCCGAAGAAGCTATGGAAGCATTCATGAAGTTCATGGCTAAGAAGGGTAAATAATGTC